>JACKFX010000009.1 GCA_020632255.1 Pseudomonadales bacterium | reverse complement strand
CTCCGTAAACCCTGGTCAAGCCCTTGATGTCAATGGCGAAATTGCCCTTTCTAACTACCTATACTTCGCTAACACAACTTCGGAATACTTGCGTTGGAATAGTTCTGATTTTATTCTCACCGATGACTTACTGCCATCGAGTGATGGAGGTAGTAGTTTGGGAAGTACTGCTACTCGATGGAATTCGCTCTATATAAAAGGAGCAAGTCTTCACATTGGAGACAATGGCAATGAGGGCATACTAGGCTACGATACAACAAATAGCAGAATTACTTTCGATTCTAACGGCGACAGCACACCCGAAATGTTGATTGAAAGCTCGGGCAATGTAAGTATTGGTACCACAGGAACTCTGCCGGTTAAATTGTATATTGAGTCGGGGAATTCAGACAATATAGCTAGTTTTAGAAGCAGTGATGATCTTGCTAAAATTGAGGTTCATGATAACGACAGCGGTGGTTTCTTTAATGTAAAAGATTCATACATCTCTATCGGTGGTGGAAACTCCTTGAGTTTAGAAAATGTTAACATCCATACTTCTACCGGAAATGTTGGAATTGGTACCACAAGTCCTATTAATTTTAAAGTTGAAGTAGCAGGCAACATTGGACCAACGACAGATGCAACATATAATCTTGGATCAGCGACGTCTCGATGGGCAAATATATACACCTCAGAAAAGATTATCTCTCAAGGAATTTCAGATGTAGACCTTGACACTCAAATTCAAGTCGAGGAGTCTTCAGATGAAGATAAGATCCGTTTTGACACGTTTGGCTCCGAAAGAATGATCATCTCTAATGATGGCAATGTGGGCATCGGCTCAACAGCTCCAGTCGGGCTCTTAAATATCGAGGGTGGCCCTGTTGGAAAGGCACTAGTTATACTCAATCAAACTAATAATCAAGACATTCTAACTGCGAGTTCTTCTGGCAACACTCGATTTACAGTGAGTTCGGCGGGATATGCTTTTGCCGACAGATTTGCAGATATTAGCAATAATAACTACTTCATTGATCCGGCTGCCGTTTCAACATCAGGCACTTTTGCTGGCAATATTGGTATCGGCACGAACACTCCAAATTCAGCACGTTTAGTTGTAAGAAACTCAGGTACTGAGGATATCCTCAATCTACTTGATGGAAGTACCGAAGTGCTAACCGTAATTGATAATGGAAATGTCGGTATCAACACCTCTCAACCAAATTACAAATTTGAAGTTGCAGTGGCAGATGGAAATATTGGTGCAAATATTGTTGGTGGAACTGGGGCTACAGGAGAATCAACATATTTTGGAGCACAAAATAGAGCCCGTTTTGGCTACGATGGATCAAGAACGGCAGTGGCCATTGATGATGCCGGCACAACAAAAAATATTGTCTTCGACACTGCATCTGTCGAAAGAATGCGTATCAGCTCAACCGGCAACGTCGGCATCGGTTCCACCACTCCTGGTTACGCTCTCGATGTAGTTGGTGAACTGAACTTAACTGATGCTATTAGAGTCGCTGGCAATGCAGGTACTGCTGGCTATCTTCTTACCTCTTCGGGAGGTGGCGCTAACACTTGGACAGATCCTGCTACACTAGGCTCTGGATCTAGCTTGTGGTCTAACACTGCCAATGTCTTACATCCAAAGGACGAATTAGCTAGTGTGGTTGATCTAGCCATTGGTGGCACCAGTACTGCTAGTGCCGATATCTTGCTACAGAGTAATGGCAAAGCATACTTTGGAGGAAATGTGGGGATTGGGACGACGACTGCATCACAAAAATTACAAGTAAATGGAACTGCCATGTTTGGAACAGCGAACGCGAGTGAGGTTCTTCTAGGAATGAGCGCGAATACGCTTGGACATGAAGGGTTTAGTGTCTATCACAATGGCACAAGTAGCTATCTTGAGTCCGTTGATTTTGGTATTGGTTGGCAGGATATGAACTTTACTGCTCTGAATTTTAATTTTGCATCTGGAGGAACTGGAAATGATCTATATATTGCATCAACTGGAAATGTCGGCATTGGCACAAATTCACCAGGCTCGTACAATCTTAATGTGAACGGAGGCGCATATGCCACTACTCAAACTCTATATGGGGGAACGACATCGAACGACGGAGGTGAATTGCGATTCACAGGAACTCAAAACTATGCCTACTATGCTGCTCCAAGATTTACTGTTACATCAGCAACAACACCAGGATCTTTTAAGGATCTGTCGAGATCGCTTTCTTTTATAGAGTCCTCTGGTAGTGGATTTTCAAAATATGGTACCTATGACACTATCAAAATCTTGAGTAACAACGCTGGTATTCAGTACTTTTATCAATACGACACCGTAACCGCAGACACACCAATCCGATATCGCACCGCTGATGCCTCTGGATCTAACTGGAACGCCTGGAGATCAATCGCATCGGAAGAATGGGTTGATTCCACAATAGATACTAGAATAAATGGCACATCTTCATATCTTCCAAAGTTTACATCAGCTAATACAATAGGGAACTCAATCATCTACGAAACTAGCAGCCGTATCGGCATTGGTACTACTAGTGTGACGAATGGAAAGGTATCTATTCGTGCTGATCTAACATCAAGTGACTTCTGGAACAGTGGTCTTGATATTGATATGAATGCAACGGCAGGTAGTGGGTCATATTATGTAGGTGCGCACATAGATGCCTTTACTTCAATAAGCGGAAAGGCTCCGGTGGGTGCGTTCATTTCGGCAGATAGCAACGTGAGTGGAACTGGTTCGACCGGCTTGATAGCTCTTGGGGGGAGTCCGGGTTGGTCGCGATCTTCTTCCCTAAATTATGGCGCCATTATAGCGGGCGAAGATGTAGGTCTCTATGTTCCGGACGGGGGAGTTGTTGTTAATCAAGATATAACTATTTCCGGCAGTCTGATTGGAGGGCAACACATTCTTAAACCAAGAGTTGTTGCAGATGCAGATGTCTATTTTAACAAATACGATGCTACCGGATCATTTTATTTTAGAAACACATCAACTCTTGGTGGAACTTCTCCCGCAAATGAGTTATTTTCCATAGATAACACTGGATCACTCTACTCACTAAGAACATATAATAGCACTGCTTCGCAAAGAGATGTATTCATCGATTCCAATGGACGATTTGGATATTTATCATCATCAATAAAAAACAAAACAAACGTCTCTACTATCACCGATAGCAAATCAGAGCAGATTTATGATCTTAGACCAGTAAAATTTGAGTACAAAGATTCGATTGGTACAATTCAATATGGACTCATTGCCGAAGAAGTTGCAGTTACTATTCCAGAAATGGCATTTTATGACGAAAATGGTGATCCAGCTGGCGTATCCTATCAATTTTTGGCTCCTCTGCTATTAGTTCAAGCAAAAAAACATGAAACAAAACTCAACTCGATTGTGTTTGATGACTCGGGATATTTAAGCATTGTCGATCAGAATGCGGAATACGTTGTGGTTAACACAGCCACTCATTCGATTGTTGACTCCATCGTAAGCGCCAATAGAGCCATTATTGCCAACATTGTTGCTGGTCTCACTAGAACGAAAGACTTGATTGTGGAAAATACGGCAACCATTGCAAATTTAGATGTGAGTTCGCTCCGCATTAATGGTCAACCAATTGCCGAATACATCGCTAGTATTATTACCAATGAAGTTGGAAACTACGCGAATACATTGGTTTCACCTCTTGGAAACGATACTATCATTTCTACTGCTAGTGTATCTGGTGAAATCGCCTTTGCCAATGCGAATGGAGAAACCGTCGCTGCAATCACAGAAGATGGAGACTTTTCTGCTCAAGGTACTTCATCGCTCGGTTCTCTTTTTGTCGAAACTGACGCAACGATTTCTGGTTCTCTTACTACTACAACGATCAACTCACAAACTTCAAGGCTTGGAAGTATTCTAGCCGATGGACCAGCTACTTTCTCTGCAACACTCAGTGCTGAATCAGTTGTTGCCAATCAAATTACGGCAACTTCAACCAGACTCACTCAACTCGAATCAAAACTGGCAGAAGTTGAAAAACTTTCAGCCGTTGCAGCTGAGATCGAAACGGCCACTGTATCTGGAACCTTATATGCTAATACCATAGACGGCCTCGACACCAAGATCTACAATGCTACAGCTTCTCAAAAATCATCACTTCTTACCATACTAACGGGTACAGACAGCATAACTTCTATTAGCGATGTAATTCAAACAGTCGATAGTCTGGGGTATACAGCTACTCGATCCGCAGATATAAACATGAGTCTCTCGGATCTTATGATGGAATCAGATGATATCTCACTCAATGTCGACGCTCTCTTTGTTAACAAATATTTTAAAGTCAACGGAGGTGCATACATTGCCGATAGCCTTGGTATTGGCAGAAGTATTTTTGTCGAAAAGAACGTATCTGCAGGAGAATCTGTCACGGTGGCAAACACTCTGAGCATTGGCGGTGATACCATTGCCTATTCTGGAGCAGAAACATTCCAAATTCAGCCATCAGGCACTGGTTCGCTCTCTTTGATGGCTGGCTTGATTGTTCTCGAAGAAAATGGAACTGCTACAGTAAATGGCGATTTTGTCATCGAACAAGATGCTACTGTTAAAGGCACTCTATTTGCAAATCTCCTACAACCAACTGACCTAGGAAACCCACTCCAGGTACAAGTCGCTGGCATTTCTGATACAAACGAAGTCAAAAAATCGCGCTTTGAAATAATTGATGAACTTGGTACACCAGTAGCAACTATCTCAGCCGAAGGAAAAGCTGCATTTGCTGGTGGAGTCAGCATCGGCTCAGAGAATCTTGGAGTTGCTGATGTGAATAACTTAGATGAAGCCAACAGACCTCTTCTACAAAGTAACAAGACGTCAGGTAAAGCAATAATTCCTAGCGGCAGTGCAGAAATCACCATTAGATCGAGCAAAATTGGTCCAGAGTCTCTTATCTACGTCACGCCAGTGGGTAGCACAAACAACCAAGTTCTGTATGTCAAATCACAACAAGAAGAAAACCCCAGCGAGAATAAACAAGGTGAGTTTGTGGTTGGCTTTGATGAAGCCCTCAATCAAGAGGTTCACCTTAATTGGTGGATTGTTAATTAATGTAAAACACAATCAGCATCCAAACTTGAATAGAATGTGTTGATTGTACAACTAAGAAGATCTTAAATGGCCAAGGCATGTTCTGTTGTGCTTTCCTTTCCATAACGTAGTGCTCCTAATAAATGTTCGGTTCAGAACAACTCAACTCCTGCGAGCTAGAATCTTTTCTTGCTGATTATAAAGTCATTGTTTTCATGCAAGTGTATGCAATCATCTCCAACACATGTGTACAAATAGAAAGAGGTGATACTGCGAAACGAGTATATAAAAAATCAACAGTTGAGTTTTTTTAAAGCGTTGAGTTTTTTTAAAGCAACGAATGCTTATAAACCAGGCTCAACCAACGATAGAGGCAAATACGTTAACCTTTTTAGTCAGCACAAACATAATATGTTGCACTCGTTCCAATTACGCACGAATTTTCACCACATCTACTCCAACTTTCACATATTTCAGTATCAGAAAGATTATCTAAATCGACGCCCAAAGTAAAACCATCTCCCGTAGCATCGACTGTATAACTTGCATATTCTGGAACTTCTTGCATATATACAACTCCACCAGTCCCCACAAACGGACTACCTTGAGCAGGAACTTCTGAAACATCTGGGTAGTTTTGATTATCGTTATAATATAATCGCAGAGCTGTTTTAAATTCATTTAAGTTCGATTTTTTTTGACTATCTTTTGCTCTTTCTCGGACACTTACCATGTTAGCAACAAACAATGAAGTAAGCACGCCAATAATGGTAATCACCACTAGTAGCTCTATTAAAGTAAAGCCTTTCGAGCGCTTATTTGATGTAGTCATAATTCCCTCCTTACTCGCACACTACTGCGGGCAAATCGTTTTGAGTCGTATTTGAACTCACAACGGCGTAATTGCATCCTCCTGAAATACAAGTAAAAGATGCTGTGTTGTAGAACCCAACTCCAGTCGCACACTGAGAAACATCATTGTCGTGTATGTTTTCTAGGCGAGCGTAGAGAATGTATGAACTACCATCCGAGTCATATGCATATGAGCCTCCGCCCGGATCCGACGGAATCTGAACCATGTAGGTAGTCCCATTTTTTTGCCAAAGCCCATTCCAGTCGCAAGCACTCCCGTCACACCCATCAATTTTGGCTCCAAAATCAGCAGGATATGCATCAAAGTCATTATAGTACAACTCCAAAGCAGATTGAATTGCCGAAAGATCAGCTTTTCGGCGAGCATCTCTTCCTTTTTTTTGTGAAGAGATGAAACTACTAAGACCGATTGCAGACAACAATCCAATAATTACTATTACTATGAGCAATTCCACCAGGGTAAAGCCTTTCGTAGCGTTTTTTTTGGAAACTTGAGTGTTATACATATATATACGCTTTCTATTCGGTGCACGGCGAATTGGCAATACAGGCTTCTGTGTCCGGGAAAGGTGCATATGGAGGATTTCCTGGGCAGACACCATAGGTGAGCGTAGTTGTGTTGCAAGAAGTATTACCATATGGACAACAAATCCCTTCACTTGCAATACCTGGAACTCCACCGGAGAAGTACACCGGCACACCTTCAGAAACACCATAATTATATTGTTCTGGATTTGATGGTACTAGTGATTCTGGAACACCACAACCCAAACCCTGATCACAACCAAGTGTAGAAATATCTGGATCTGTCTGAATTTCTAGTTTTGCATATACTCTAAATCCTCCAGATGTATTTGAAAAATCGGGAAACGGAACGTATAAATAAGGAGTAGTATCTGGATCACAAGGAATTTCTGATAGATATCCCTCTAACGCAGTGCCAGAAGCATCTCCACATGTGGTTAAAGTTCCATGGGGCGGATATTGATTTCTATCTGAGGCATAATCCTCATACGCCTTTTTTATTAAGTCCAAATCAGCTTTGCGACGAGCATCTCTGCCCTTCGCCAATTGAACAGAAAACTGCTGAGAGGTAACAATGAGAAGGATTAGAAATATAGCAGTTACGATGAGCACCTCGATAAGTGAAAAGCCTCTTGGTTGGCGCCATTTTTTCTCTAGACCAAAAATTCTTTGTCGTAATTGAAAAAATGAAGATAATAGTGTCATAGTTGATTAAGCTAGGAGTATTGACTCGTAGTATTGAGTGTACAGGAAAAGTTGTGTCGAGTCTACCAATCCGTATCCCTCAGTTGGTTAAAAACAAAAGGACAACTCTAGGCATCAAATATCCTGATCTTACTTATAGAAGATCAGCATCGTATAATCCGAGCATGTTTCTAAACCTAGTGGTGCTAAGTTGGTTGCACATTGAACTAGTTTGCACAGAGTTAGTTCCCCTTTACAAGACAACTATAAATTGCTTAAATGGAAGGTGCAGTGGTAGTACTATGTAATAGCAAGGTGTTCATACTATGGAATATAAAAAAGATATACTCCACAACGTGTCGTTGGGAGTTCTCCTAGGGACTGTGGTAGCTTCGACTCTACTTGTAGTCCCATTTACAAATTCATTCGTAACCGACACAAAGGCGTATGTTTCTATGTATGCCGCTTTGGTCGTGTTGGCACTCTTTATAGTGTCTTCAGTAAAACGAAGAGCATTTGAATTTATTTTGAATCCCCTAGTGCTGAGCGCGCTCTTCTTTGCGATCACAATCGGAGCCTCATCTTTTTTTGCAAATAAATATCCGGTCGAGAACTTACTTGGTTTTGGAGGCACTCTCATAGCGAGTTCCATTATTGCTTTGATGGCAGGAAGTATCTTGCCCAAGCGTATGACTAAGCCGCTACTTACAACCATCGCGATCTCAGGCGCTGCATTAACGGTACTCTCTGGATTGCAAGCCATAGGGTTTGGTCCCACTGTGGCTATCAATGCACTCATTGGCTCACAACTACCAGGATCACTTGCCTTCAACCTGACAGGATCATCATATGTTGCCCTTCAATTTATTGGAGTGGCCGTAATTGGAGTTCTTACTCACATTGCACTCAAAAAACATATTTCTACTGTGTTTGCGATTACATTGCCATTACTCATTATTGGTATTTTGCTTCATGGTTGGTCAATTCTTCCTGGACAAGCCGCATACTCACAGCTTCCTTCATGGAATGCCAGTTGGTCGGTAGCACTAGATACCATTCGCTCCCCACGTTCAGCACTTATTGGTGTTGGGTCTGCTGGATATCGAAATGCATATAGCATTTTTAAACCTGCCTGGACAAACGGTACCGAATGGTGGTCAATTATTTATAATCAGGCGGCCAACACTCCCCTCACATTACTCACAACCGCTGGGTTCTTAGGATTAATTTCCTGGGTAATTCTAGCCCTCAAAGCTTTCAAGACCGCGCGTATTACTTCAACAGAAAATAAGCCGATCGCCTATATGTTGGTGAGTACCTTTATCCTTCAATTAGTGTTGCCAATGAATATTGTTATGCTCACTCTTCAAGCTATTCTAATCGCAGCACTCGTTGCAAGTGAAAGAGATAAATACTCGATTGCACGTTTTAAAGCAATGTCATTTAATGTCATTGATCGCAATCAAGCATCAAGCGTACCAAAGAAAAGCAGTGTGGTAAGCATGTATCTCAGTGCTGGAGTGGGTTTCGCATTAATTGCCGCAGGTCTCTATTTAGTAACTCGCTCATACATAGCGTTTACGGCAGATTTCCGAGCAACACGCGCCGCAACCGAAGATAATGCTGTGGCCGTATATGAATTCCAGCAACAAGCAGTCACGCTCAATCCGTACTTAGATATGTTCCGAAGGAACTATGCTATTACCAACCTACTCATAGCAAGTGCTATTTCAAATAATGCTGAATTATCTGAAGATCAATCGGATCAGGTTGGACAGTTGCTTCAACAAGCCGTTCGTGAAGCCCGAAGTGCCACCCTTCTTGATGAGGCCGATTCACAAAACTGGACTACTTTGGCCGAGATCTATACCAATATGATTGGGGTAACCGAAGACGCAGCGCAGTGGGCAACTCAAGCCTATGTAACGGCAATAGAGACCAACCCAACCGACCCTGGTTTGAGAGTGAGTTTGGGAGCTATCTTTGCTAATCAAGAAGCCTTCGGTCAAGCAGCAAACATCTTCCAGCAAGCAGTAAACATTAAACCAGATTTTGCACCAGCGCTGTACAATTTGGCTGTGTCACTCGTAAAATTGGAAGATTGGACAAATGCCCAGGCAGCCTATCAAGCTGTTCTACAGCAACTTGATCCTTCAACTGAGGACTATACAAAAGTTGAGGAGGAGCTTAATTTAGTTAATGAAAAAGTGGCTGAAGCTGAAGCCGCTGCTCAAGCACAACAAGATGCTGCTAGTACCACAGAAACTGGGTCTACTCCCCTGGGAGAGGTAAAATCACCCTCGTTGACCGAGCAGGTTATTGATGGAAGAGACGCTATCGAAACCACACCGGAAAACGATGTTACTCTCACTCAACAAGAGCCACAAAATCAGGCCCCTGTTGTCGAAGAGCAACCTGCTCCATAGTGAGTAAGATTGAAACTGTAATGCGCCAGGCAATTTGCCTGGCGCATTCATATTTTCTTCATATACTTTTTAGTAGTGACACAAACCGCGATGTGTAGCTATTCCAATTCCCAAAAAACCCAACATCTCAAAACATAGAATAGTAAACGGGCCTAGATACGTTGGGCTTTTTACTAAAGTTCGTGCACCAATGCATCGGTAAGCTCTGGGAGACCAATTCCGGTCACACCACTGAATAAGTGCACAGTTAAACCTTCTGCATCAAATCGGGCGGTTATCGCCTCTTTGAGTTCGTCAGAATAGAGGTCTATTTTGTTGACACTCACCAAACTTTTCTTTTCTTTCATTTCAGGGTTATGACTAAAAAGTTCTTTTTCTAAGCTCTTGTATTGTTGCCACAACTGCTCAACTTTATCTTCGTCAGTAAGAGAAGTATCATAAATCAGGGATTCATCGAGTGATAAAACATATAAAAGTGCTTTTGTGTTTTCGATATGACGCAAGAAGTCATGGCCAAGGCCCTTTCCTTCACTAGCACCTTCAATCAAACCTGGAATGTCAGCGATGACAATTTCTCGGGCGTTGTCTTTTGTCGTGAGCACGCCTAGGTGTGGTTCGAGAGTAGTAAATGGATAGTTAGCGATTTTTGGTCGTGCCTTAGTTACAATCGACAGCAATGTGCTCTTGCCTGCATTTGGGAAACCCACCAACCCAACATCTGCCAACAATTTAAGTTCTAGAAGAACTAAGCGCTTTTCTCCCTCCGTTCCATACTCTGCTAAAAGCGGAGTTGTTTCTGCGGGACCTTTGAAACGATCGTTACCTCGACCTCCAAAACCACCTTGGCAGACAACAACTTCTTGACCATCCTCAAGAATGGTAATAAGTTCATGTTTTGGCACTGTTTCATCAATAAGTAAATCATTTGCTGGTGCGTCTGAGTAGGTATCAAAGCCATCTTCGAGATACGTATCTCGTTTATCGACAGAAGGCTCAACCGAACACACCTCAGTATCTTTTCTTGGGTCTGGTCGCTGACCTTCTGCATCAAGGTAGTACTTCTCATGAGTAATTTCTTCCCACTTTAAGAGCTTATCGGTGCCATACTTCGTTCTACGCTTGCGAGCAATTTCATTCTCGGCAATGATGTATATTTTTGTTCCAATTGGCACTTCAAGTACTACGCTGGCTCCCTTTTTACCATATTTGTTTTTATCACCTCCAAGTTGGCCTTGTTCTGCTTCATAGTAAACCTGGCCAGCATACTCCTTTAAAGTAGAAATATTTTTATTACCTCGAATGATGACAGAACCTCCATTGCCGCCGTCTCCCCCATTTGGACCACCTTTGGGAACATACTTTTCTCGGCGAAAAGAAACGCGACCATTGCCGCCATCTCCTGCCAGTAATAAAAGTTTAACTAAATCAATCATGGTTTCTTTCGTACATACTTATTGAAGGAACGACAGCGGATTAAGCAGTCCTCCTTTTCGGATTTCAAAATGTAAGTGGGTACCTGTAGAACGTCCAGTGCTTCCCATCTGACCAATCACAGCACCTTTTGATACCTGCTGTCCCGCGCTTACCTGCACCACACTCAAGTGGGCATACAAGGTAACAAAGCCATTGCCATGGTCAATAAGTACTCGATTTCCATAGCCAGAGTTATCGAGCCACCCAGCTCCAACAACCGTTCCCGCATCTGCCGCTAAAATAGGCCCAGCTGCTCGATTTGCGATATCGATTGCCTTGTGGTAAAAACTATACCCCTGAGTAATGCGTCCTGCAGCTGGCCAAACAAACTGTCCAGAACCTGCCCCAGGAACGATATCGACCGCCTGAGTAGTAGCAATTCTGCTGACAGGGGCTGCCTTCTTTGGCGGCACACCGCCAGGAATCATAATCTCAGCGCCAGTAGCAAGCTCAAAGGTCTCATCGTTCAAAAACTCATTAAATGGATAGTCGACAATCACCTGAGCTTGGGTATTATCGAGACCATACTTCTTGGCAATACTAAAGATTGTTTCAC
>JACKFX010000008.1 GCA_020632255.1 Pseudomonadales bacterium | reverse complement strand
TAGTTCAAGATTTGCTGGATGGTTTGCCATTTGAGGATGCTTCTGTTTCTGAAGTAGTAGCCCAAGATATTTTAGAACACTTCATTTATGATGACTTTTTGTATGTTGTTTCAGAAATTGCTCGTGTTCTAAAAGATGGTGGCGAATTGTATGTTCGCGTTCCGAACGTTGATGCAATTGTCGAACAATTCGAAGACGACAAAGAGGTCAGAAATATTTTCTTGTATGGGAGCACTGCTCACCGCACTGACACAGGCGTTTTTGGTGCGCATAAAATTGGGTTTACGCGTACTCGCTTAGTTGCAGAATGTTTGGTATATGGACTCACACCACGAAGCGTTGAAGAAGTTGGTACCAATTTTGAAGCAGTTTTTGTAAAAATTGAGCCCTTAAATGTGTCATCATTACTATTCTTAAATCAAGCCCTCAGCATTGGTGGGGCAGAAGTGTTTGATGCCGATATTCTTTCCGCACTAAAAATGAAAGCAGATATACATATAGCGGCGTTTACCAATCACTCATTTTTTGCCCATATGCTTGAGTATCGGGATATTACTGCACTACAAGTTCCTTGGGTGGTTGATCTGATTGGTAATGTGCGTGGTTTGGTGAAGGCTTTGGTTTTTGCTCCGCTCTTAACTTTTTGGTATGCAGTGACGTTATGGAAATATCGGCACGTTGATGTGTTGATGTTGTCTGGATTCACCGAAAAAGTTTTGGCCACACCTTGGGCATATCTTTTCAATATTCCAACAGTCTGGATTGAGTTTGGTCCGTTGCATTCGGTGTTCAGCAAGCTGTTTGGTATACCAAAAATATTGTATCGACTGGTTGTTGGCTTGCCAGACAGGGTTATAGTGCCATCACACAATACCATGGAAGACTTACTTACTTCAGCCAGAATTTCGTTAGCAAAAATGGAAGCGATTCCATGTGGAAGTGCTCTGCAACCCGTCAAAAAATTCGCAGATGTGAAAGCGCCAATCATTGTGTGTGCTTCACGGCTTGAAAATGGTAAAGGCCAAGATATATTGCTTCGAGCATTTAAAGATGTGATAAAAAAAGTACCTGGAGCAAAACTTCACATTATTGGTGAAGGTGATTTCTTAGAAGAATTACAACAACTAGTAGAGGAACTGAAACTTGAAAAAACAGTTAGCTTTTTAGGTAGAGTTCAAAGTGTTCGCGAACACATGCAAGCTGCTCAGTTAGTTGTATTTCCATCACTTTGGACTTTGGAAGGATTTGGATTGGTGACGATTGAGGCTATGGCGCTGGCAAAGCCTGTGGTGGCGTTTAATCGTGGCCCGACCAATGAAATAGTGATCGATGGTGAAACTGGCATACTTGCAAAAGAGCACAGCCCACAGGCGCTTGCCAGCGCCATTCTCACGCTGATGAAGTCGCCAAAAAAGCGTAAAGAGTATGGCGAGGCAGGTCTAAAGAGATTTAATAAAATCTATACAATCAATCAAACAGCAACTGCGTATAAGAATGTTTTGGTAAAAGCACTTGCATGGAATAAAGCTCGACAAGTTGCGAAGGAGACACATTAAATGCCCAATGTTTCTTTGATCTGTACGGTATTAAATGAACAAGAAACGATACTTCCATTACTTCAAAGTGTGAGTAATCAGACTCGTTTGCCAAATGAAACAATTATCGTTGATGGTGGTTCCACCGACAAAACAGTTGCAGTATTAAAGAAGGAGAAAAAACAGTTTCCACATCTCAAACTCAAAATTATTCAGGAAAAAACCAATCGAAGTGAAGGACGTAACCTAGCAATTAAAAAAGCTAAGTATGACACCATTGCTATAACTGATGCTGGCTGTATCCTTGATCAAAATTGGCTTGAAGAATTGGTAAAAAAACAGTTGCAAACGGGAGCGGATGTTGTTGCTGGATATTATCGGAGTGAACCAAAAACTCCTTTTGAGGAAGCAGTTGTACCATTTACCTTAGTAATGCCCGATAAAGTCGATCCGCTCAATTTCTTACCGGCAACCCGTTCAATGCTGATCACGAAAGCTGCTTTTAAAAAAGTTGGTTTTTTTAATCCAAAACTAGATGTGAGTGAAGACTATGAGTTCGCCCATCGACTTAAAACTGCACATGTTTCAATTGTGTTTGCTCGTGAAGCAACTGTTATTTGGCTGCCACGATCGACACCTTCAGGTTTTTTTAAGATGGTAAAAAGTATGGCCTTGGGTGATGCAACTGCTGGAATTATTCGACCAAAAGTGTATCTTATTTTTATTCGCTATGTGATCTTTGTACTCCTGCTTTCAACCCCACTTTATTTTTGGTTGCTGATGATTGCATATTCGATATGGGCAGTAAGCAAAAATAAAAAATACGTTTCATCAAATGAGGCATATGTATGGTTGATTGCTCTGCAGTATATTGCAGATATTGGGGTTATGGTAGGAACAATTAATAGCATTACAGAATCACATGATGCATAAAGAGTATCAGTTTACAGAAAAAATTTGGTTGTATCCTGGTAAAGCAGCCTGGCATTTTGTTTCAGTTCCACAAAACGAGACAGCTGATATTCACTATCATTTCGAGCATGCAAAGCGTGGTTGGGGATCGCTTAAAGTAAAAGTAACTATCGGAAATACAATTTGGAATACCTCAATTTTTCCAGACAAAAAGACAAATACTTTTTTACTGCCAATTAAAAAAGCAGTTCGTGATGCGGAAAATCTTGAAGCTGGACAGAAAGTTGTGGTTCTACTTGTAGTTTTAGAATAGTTACTCAATCACAACCCGCGCATCCAAAACTTTAACTCCTCTATTGCCAGGAAGTGCTAAGAGAGGATTAATATCTAGCTCAACAATTTCTGGAAAGTCAGAGATGAGTTGTCCAAGTCGGCCAATACTTTCAACCATTGCATCCATATCAACAGGTTGTGCGCCACGGACGCCAGCAAAAATTTCTGAAGACTTCAAGGAAGTGATCATACGTGTAGCATCTGCCTTGGTAAGAGGGGTGTAGCTGAAGGCCACGTCTTTGAGAATTTCAACATAAATACCACCCAATCCAAACATTATCATGGTTCCAAGGCCAGGAGCTTTGGAGACACCAAGAATGGTTTCAATCCCATCTTTCGCAGCCATTTCCATCAGAAGTACTCCATCAAGCTTCGCATCAGGTTTGTTTTTAGCCACAACTTTTAGCATCTCTTTTGTGTTCTCAGCGATATCTTTGGCTGCGATACCTAAACGGACACCACCAACATCACTTTTGTGTAAGATGTCTTGAGAAACAATCTTCATAGCGAAGGTTGTGTCTGCTCCAAGTTTCTTCTCTAGTTTTTGAGCAATTTTTTCTGCATCAGCAGGAGTTGTAGCAAACTCGCTTGCCAGGAGTGAGAAGTTATAGGCTTTCAGAATCTCGAGTGCTTCAACCTCTGGGAATGAAGTTTTACCAACTTTTTTAGCATCTGCGAAGATTTTTTGGACAGCATTTTTATCGACATCATCGTAGGTCAACTGTGGTGCTTTCTTAGCATCAGCACTTTTTGCAAAACGTGAGAAGACTCCCAGCGCATGAGCAGCTTGTTCAGGGAACATAGTGGTGACAACACCGGCGTCACGCATAATTTGCACTCCAGGGTGTACCGTTTCTTGACCCATAAAGCTGGCTACGATTGGTTTGTTCCCGTAGTAGTATGCGTGGACAACTGCGTGAGCTGTCTTGCGAATTTCAGTCATAGATTGTGGAGTGAGCAAAACTAAGATGGCGTCGATGTTGTCGTCTTTTACCAAGATTTCTAAGGTGTCTTTGTAACGTTCACCGACTGCATCACCGAGGATGTCAACTGGATTGCTGTAGCTGGCAGCTGCAGGGAGTAACTCATCAAGGGCTTTTTTGATGTATCAGAAAGGTTAGCCAGTGTGAGACCAGAGTTAATGATTTCATCTGTTGTCAGAACACCAGGTCCACCAGCGTTGGTGACGATGGCAACTTTTTTAACTGGTTGGACTTTGTTTTCGAGAAAATCTGAATGTAGTCAAACATATCGCTGACAGATTCAGCACGGATTACTCCTGCTTGGTTAAAGAGCGCTGTGTAGGCTGCATCTCCACCAGAGAGTGAACCAGTGTGTGAAGCAATGGCGCTTGACCTTCAGCTGTGCGGCCAGACTTGAGCATAATCACTGGCTTAGCATTAGGGCTAGTTGAAATCTCTTTAACAGCTTTAATAAGCTCAGGAGCATTTTCAAGTTGTTCGACATACATGGCGATGACTTTGGTTTGCTCATCTTCGGCAAAGTAGCGAAGCAGTTTGAGCTCATTAATGTCAGCCTTGTTTCCAATACTCATGAATTTAGAAAAACCAATCCCGAGATCTTTAGCATAATCAAGAACTGCAGTACAAAGAGCTCCACTTTGGGAAACAAAAGCCACATTTCCAGGTTTAGGCATGACACTTGCGAAGGATGAGTTCATGCTAATCTCAGGATTAATAATCCCTAAACAGTTTGGACCAACGAGAGACATGCTTCGCTCTTGGCAAATTTGAGTGAGCTCTTTTTCGAGTACAATGTTTCCAATTTCTTTGCAGCCTGCTGAAATAACGATTGCTGCTTTGGCACCTTTCTCGTGGGCTTCTGTAACTACTTGAGTGACAAATTTTGCTGGGACACAGACGATGGCAAGGTCAATATCCTCTGGAACGTCAGCAACAGAAGCAAAGACTTCTTTTCCGTACAAGTTCTCAGCTTTTGGATTAACTGGATAGATACCTCCTTTGAAGCCTTGGGTTACAAGATTCCTGACAATATCATTTCCCACAGTTTTGACTTTTCGTGAAGCGCCAATAATGGCAATGTTTTTTGGATAAAAAAGTGCTTGATATGACATATATGCTTTCTGATGTAAGGTATCTTGCCTTATGTTATTTCTACATTTTGTAAATACGTATCAAAAATAGCTTTAGCTTTTTGGGCCTCGGCTTGGGTTGTAGCAGGAACTCCCTCCAAAGGATTTTTAATGCCGAGCTCTTTGTACTTATGGTTACCTAAGTGATGGTAGGGTAAGATTTGAACTTTCTTAAGTGTTTTATACCTGCCGAAAGTCTTGGCCCATTGTTCTAAGTACTCAATCTGATCAGACCAACCAGGAACGAGCACATAGCGAAGCCACAGGTCTTTGGCTGATGCCTCACGGTAGGCAGCATTTTCTAGAACGGTGGTATTTGAATGTTTGGTGATTTTTTTATGCCAATCAGCATCAATGTGTTTAACATCAAGCATGACTAAATCACAGAGATCATAGAGTTCGACGAGTTTCTGTGTGGATGGCTCCGCAAGTGTCGAGGGTAATATGGAAGCCCGCTGCTTTGATTTTTTGCAGATGGGAATGAGTTCTTTTGCTTGGAGCGTTGGTTCACCACCAGAAAAGGTTATGCCCCCATCATTTTTGAAGTATGGTCGCTGTTTTTCAAGTTTTTCTAGTAGTTCATTTGCGGATATTTGTGTCGCAGTTGGTGAATTGATTTGTTGTGAGTCAGGTTGTGACAGTAGACGCAGCGAAATAAACACCCCTGTGTGAATACGACTAATCGTATTCCAGGTCCATCGTGAGTGCCGAATGTTTCGAGTGAATGAATCTTGAGCATGTTTTTAGTTTGTGATTGCGTTTGTGTTGCCGCTTGAGAAGGGCGGCGCGCATGCGCGCCGCCCTCCCTCCAACCTTTTTTACATCGATTCGTGGAAGGTACGAGCAATAACTTCTTGTTGTTGTTCTTTACTGAGGCGAACAAAGTTAACTGCGTATCCTGAGACGCGAATGGTCAGCTGCGGATGATTTTCTGGGTGTTCAACCGCATCAAGCAATGTTTCTTTGTTCAACACATTTACATTCAAATGATGTGCGTTTTTATTGAAATATCCATCTAGCATCACCGACAGATTGGTGATCTGATCTTTCTTGCTGCTACCCAGTGACTTTGGCACAATCGAGAAGGTATTTGAGATACCATCACGTGCATCATTGTAATCAATCTTAGCAACTGAGTTAAGTGATGCGACCGCACCAGATTTGTCACGACCATGCATTGGATTTGCCCCTGGGGCAAAAGCTTCACCAGCTTTACGTCCATCTGGAGTTGCACCAGTTTTCTTTCCGT
Organism: Pseudomonadales bacterium; assembly: GCA_020632255.1. Lineage (GTDB taxonomy): Bacteria > Patescibacteriota > Microgenomatia > UBA1400 > PJMF01 > CG1-02-43-31. The sequence goes on along the minus strand of JACKFX010000008.1, from coordinate 14,960 downwards.
AGACCACGTTTGAAGTGATGGTCAAAATGGAAAGAGTTGGAGTGGCGTTGCGATAAATGTGGTGGCGAGCTAACTCTTGGTTAAAGTCATGGACTAGTTCTTTAGCAATGTCATCAACACGATCATCATCATTTCCATACATTGGGAACTCACCGTTTACCTTAAAGTCGATGGCTAAGCCTTCATCGTTGCGCACAGGAATAACTTCTGCATACTTAATGGCAGAAAGCGAGTCAGCAGCCACACTCAGTCCTGCCGCGCCAAATGCCATGTTGCGATGAATTTTGGTGTCCATGAAGGCAAGTTGTGCCCGCTCGTAGTAGTACTTGTCGTGCATGTAGTGAATCACGTTCATAATGTTGACGTACTGCTCGGCGATATAGGTGACTGCTTTATCAAAGCGGCGAGTGACTTCGACATAATCCAGTGGCCCCTCTGGCAAAGGGTCAATTCCGGGAATGATTTTAACACCTGTTTTTTCGTCTTTACCTTCATTTATAGCTAAGAGCAATGTCTTGGCTAAGTTACAGCGAGCACCGAAGAACTGCATTTCTTTTCCGGTCTCCATCATAGAAACACAGCAGGCGATACAGTAGTCATCACAGTCACCTGCGTGACTCATGAGCGCGTCATTTTCGTATTGCAGTGAAGATGTATCGATAGAAACTTGAGCCGCAAAGTCTTTAAATCCCTGTGGCAAGTTTTCATTCCACAAAATGGTCAAGTTTGGTTCTGGGGCAGGGCCTAAGTTATACAGAGTCTGTAAAAAGCGGAAACTTGTTTTAGTAATTTTATGACGACCATCTTTCCACAGTCCTCCAATGACTTCGGTTACCCATGTTGGGTCACCCGCAAAGAGGGCATTATACTCACTCATACGGAGGTGACGAACTAAGCGTAATTTCATCACAAAGTGGTCTATAAACTCCTGAGCGTCTGTTTCAGTGATGAGACCTGCAGCCAAATCTCTTTCAATATAAATATCAAAGAAGTTACTGACATTTCCTAAACTCATTGCTGCACCATCTTGTTCTTTAACGGCAGCCAAGTAGGCGAGATAGGTGAATTGGATAGCTTCTTGAGCAGTTTTAGCTGGTGCAGAAACATCAATGCCATAGCTTGCAGCCATTTCCTTAACCATTTCGAGTGCCTTAATTTGCTCACTGACTTCTTCGCGAAGTTGAATAATATCATCGGTCATGGTACCGGTTAGTTTGTGTTTGTCAGCTTTTTTCTCTGCAATCAAACGATCTGCACCATACAGAGCCAGCCGGCGATAGTCACCAATAATACGCCCACGGGCATAGTTGTCAGGAAGACCGGTGACTAATCCAGATCGGCGAAGGTTGCGCATTTCTTCGGTATAGGCATCAAAAACACCGTCGTTGTGAGTCTTGCGGTAGTTACTGCAGATATCAACAACACGTTCATCAAGTTCGTAGCCATTTTCCTCACAGGCTTTTTGAACCACACGCCAGCCACCAAATGGCTTGATTGCCCGTTTAAGAGGTTCATCTGTTTGGAAGCCGACAATTTTTTCAATTCTCTTGTCTAAATATCCAGGTTTATGACTGGTTATAGTTGAAATGGTCTTGGTATCAATGTCGAGTACCCCACCGTTTTTTACTTCTTTAGCTAACAGAGTTGTACACTCTTTCCACAATTTATTTGTGTCTGCAGTTGGACCAGCGAGGAATGAGCTGTCTCCATCGTATGGAGTCATGTTTGTGTAAATAAAATCTCGGACGTTAATTTCGTCCTGCCAAAAGTTTTCTTTAAACCCAGGAATGTCTTTTTTCATGGCACCTCCCTCTAAATAGAAATACTACACCATGTACGTAGTAATGACACAGTAATTATACGCTTTTTCTTGAGGAAAAATAGTATGACTGATTAAACTAAATGAAGCTTGATCTGTCGGTGAAAACTCAAAAATCAATTAGTGGATCTTCTTTGTGAGTGTTTGTTGGAAGTATTCTGGGTTAGGAACGTAAGGGATACTTCTATTGCTAAGAAATTTTGATTTAACAATTTCAATTGTGCCATATTTTAAAAGCCTACCAAGCACACCCTGGTTCAATTCAATAGCATCAACATCCGCTAAACTATATGATTCAGTTTGTTTGAGTAGTATGCCGCGGTGGAAGACAATATCATTTTTTCCAATTGAGAAGTAGGTGTTTTCCCATTGGAGCTGTAACAGATAGCTACCTGCAGCAAATGTGATTACAAATAAAATAGCTAACACTATTTCTTCACGTATCAGAAAGACTGCACCCACTCCTGCTAAGTGATCAATAAGTCCAATTCCATCTTCTAAAAAAATGAGGCTAACAATCAAAATGAACAGAAAGAAGAATTGACGAAGATACAGTACAGAGTTACTTCAGCTTGAGGGATAATGGGAAGCCATTTCCGGACCACTTGTTCTTGCACAGGTTGATTGTAGCATTTTTGAGGTTGCTTGATCTTGTAAATTATTTTGTATATGCGGAGCATATGGGTCTGGAACCCCAGTGTCCCTATAACCAAATACTCAACTAGAGGTGATTATATCTAAAATGGGACAAATCGGACACTATAAAAAAGGAGTGTCTTGTTTTTATGAAATTAAACTATTGACAACAAATTAGCAGTCTGATAATATAATTGCTAATAAGGTGCAAAGGATGTACACATACGCTTTGACCAGCGCAGTGGTCCTAAATAAGACATCTTGTGTTGTGGTACATCAGTTTCACCTTTTGTTAATTTGTAAGTACTAATTACAAGAAAGGAGAAGACTATGTCACTCGATTTAGTTCCAAGAAGATTACTTTCATTCCCATCTATGATGCCTTCAATCTGGGATAATGATGATGATTGGTTCACTGCTCCATCTACCCAAACAGGCTTGTCAATTTCCGAAGATGAGCAAAAAGTGTATGTAGAGGCTGCTCTTCCAGGAATCAATCCAGATAATATTGAAGTTATGTATCAAGATGGCTATGTTTGGATAAAAGGAGAACAGCAAGAAGAAGAAAATGATAAGAAAAAGAAATATTATCGAAAAGCTTCAAATGCTTTCTCATACAGGGTTGCTGTTCCAGGAGAAGTTGACTTACAAAAAGAACCAGAAGCAACCTATGAACATGGGGTGATGAAAATTGCTTTCATGAAATCTGAAGCAAGCAAGCCTAAGAGGATTACTATCAAACAGAAAAAACAGCTTGGTAGTGGAAAATAATTCTGTGGCTTCTGTTTGTTGGGCAGAAACGAAATATTTCTGCCTAAATAAGAGAGGCCAACCAGTAAATTATTTAAGTAATGAAGACTTTTTACTATTTTTGCGATATGAAAAAAAGAATTGGTTTATACAACTATCCAATATGAAGTAGCACCATTGTTACTGCAATGGAAATATGTTTTAATGGTGTTCATTGGTATTTTGCTAAGTCTTGTTAGCTAAATACCCTAATGTTGTTAAAAGAGGTTCTTGTTCCTGGTATTTATATTACTTTTATCTCAATACTTATACAGATAGCTATTCTTATTTTAGTGAGTTTTGGAATTATTTCACTACTACTTATGAAGTGGGCTGGAACTGCTTATATGATTAAAGATAATGAAATTATTGTCTTAAGTTGTTAAATGTTTTTTTACTTTTAAAAAAATTGCTAGTGCCGTAGGATAATCAACATGTGTTGTTCTCATAATATCGATTGCGAGCATTTCATCAGTTTTTTTATTTCATCTAATGTCATGGTATGTTGATGTCCATCTTCTGTTGTAGCCCAAAAGGCTGGATTTACGGTTTCATTGTTTGGTTGTTCTATCCAAGGTGAAAGAAAACTACTTTTCCGGTAGCTAAATCAGTTAGCTCTTGCTTAGGATGGAAATCAATCAATACTCCATATGGATGTCCTGATTCACCTTGAGTTATTGGTATAATTTTATCACTATTTTCTTCTGGCTGAATTTGTGGTTTAACTGGTAATTTTTTAGTAAATTCGTTCATTGAGTGAGTACCTGATTACACTTGATACTTAAGTATATCATACAACAAGAAATCTTTTTTATGGTGGAGGTGATGGGATTCAGGATTCGCTACTTTTGTACGTGCTGAATGAAGCCCACTTACACAGAGTAGGAAGTTTGTAGATGCTCACTTCTTGCTGACATGACTGGTTCAAAGAAACCCAGTCACACTCCATAGTGTTTAATTTTTTCTGCAATACAATACAAGGGCTGGATGTTTTTAAAGAGGTATCTAGTACACATTTTCTTAAATAAGTTATAAATAGGTACTGAGAATAACAATATGGAACAGTATATGATCGAATTATTTAGTGACTCGGCTGAACAATTGAGCAATCAAACCACCCAGAAAAGTTTGTCAGGTAAAGATAAGGAAACATTAAGAGATCTTGCAAGAAGAGAATTAGTTGAAAGTACTTCATTTTATCTTAAAGGAGTTATTGAAAGAAGTTTGGCAGCTCATGAGGGCCAATTAGACGTTGATGATATTATTGATATAATCAACTTAGAAGGCAAAACAGCTCTTTTATGCCAGCAAGTATTTTTGAAACAGCAGGGAGGAAGAGACCCAATTTTAGAATGGGGCAGAGTCTCTCAACATATTAAGCCTAGAGCTACAAAAGATAAAACAGAATAAAAGAAAGAAAAATATTATAAAAAGCACTTCGTATTGAGGTGCTTTTTTTTAATATGCGAAGAGCGTGGGATGAAATTGGAACTTTTTTCCTCAGCTAGGATTTAATTATAGTATCATTTCAACTACAAATTGTATTATTTTTTCTGCAAAGTGTATACTACTGATAGGAAATATTTTTTAATGGGATAATGATTTATGAAAAAAACAATTAGATGAAATTGGAATTAAAGATTATAATGTATTTGCTAGACTTAAACGTGATTTACGTAAAGATAAGGATACTCCCGCTGGTGAAATTTTTTCAAGACATGAAAACGGAGGTTTCATTTTGAAAGCAACAATTGATGGTCAAGAGGTTGCTTACAGAAGTAAAGAACCATATGAATTCAAATATTCTCCTACAAAACTTACAAGAATGCTAGCAAACCCAATTCGAACTATAATGGGAGAAGCTCCTCTTGGAGAAGATGACCAAATTGAAAGAACTGGAGAAGCTGAAGTTCTCACAGTCAATACCGAATCAGGTCAACTTTATTACGCATTTGCAGAAGAAGATGATTTTTTTGTAGTAAAGCTAATACCACATGGAGGTAATGATTCCGAAAGATTAGTTGTCTCATCTAAGGGTAATCTTTACCCAACTAACATGACAGAAGCTGAGGCAAGAAGAGCACTGAAGGAAGCTAATTCTGTTGCAAAAGACATGAAAAGAAGGTTAAAAGTAGAGAAATACAGATTACTTAGTGACTCGGCTGAACAATTGAGCAATCAAACCACCCAGAAAAGTTTGTCAGGTAAAGATAAGGAAACATTAAGAGATCTTGCAAGAAGAGAATTAGTTGAAAGTACTTCATTTTATCTTAAAGGAGTTATTGAAAGAAGTTTGGCAGCTCATGAGGGCCAATTAGACGTTGATGATATTATTGATATAATCAACTTAGAAGGCAAAACGGCTCTTTTTATGCCAGCAAGTATTTTTGAAACGGCAGAGGAGCTTGTACATAATTATGATATGTATTTTGACATGGCAATGGGTAGAAATAAGGTGACCTTAAATACTCTGATAGAGTAAGAATAGCTCAAGCATATTTAGATCAAGTAGAAAATGCAAGACAAGATGGTAGATATTTTGGTCGTAATTCACTTGAGTATAGTGCCAAATATGGGTCAAAATCAGCAGCTTCAAAAGCTGCAAGAAAATTCTTAAATCAGTATGGATATGAGTTAAACGATAAGGCAGTAGAATTCTCTGTTAGTCAGAGAGGAAGAGACAATTTTAGAATGGGGCAGAGTCTCTCAACATATTAAGCCTAGAGCTACAAAAAGATAAAACAGAATAAAATAAGAAAAAAATATTATAAAAAGCACTTCGTATTGAGGTGCTTTTTTTTATATGAAAAGAAAGCGTGGGATGAAATTGGAACTTTTATCTAAATTTATTATTCTAATAAACTAAATGACTTAATTATTTCACCAATTTCTTCAGATTGGATATCTGGTGTGTTGCTTTATAATTTTTATTACAAATGAAGTTCCGTCTAAAATATTTTTATTTTCAATAGGACTACAGCTTCCACAGCTATTATCTGTTTCATATGCCTGAATTGTTTTACTCCCTCTATTTGGAGAAACAATTTGACAGAAGAGAATAGGTTTACCTGCAATTGGAAGTGTAATTTCTACGCCATTTCTAGGTAGGTTTCAGGTTCTCCACAAGGGGCTCCTCCAAAGCCATCTCAAAAATGATAATACAGCTTGAGTTTCTGTAGATAGAGAATTGCCCCACTATGAATTGTAATATTGTTTGCATCGGTTTGAGTAGTAGTTTCATTTATAGTATCTAGATTCCATGTTTTAGGATATTGTAGGCTAAATTTAGCAACTGAATCTGTGTATGTTAATAACTCTTCCGATTTTTTTTTCGACCTCATTTTTATTTTTTGTTTCAGTTGTTGTTTCTATATTACTGTCTTGATTTATTTCTGGTTGGGCAGGGGTTATAACAACTTCTGATTTTGAATTTTCAGTTGGATTATTAAGATATTCATTTAAAAAGAAAAGATCCAGTAAAACTTACTATTATAGCTATGAAGGCAAAAACAACATAAGTGACAAGGTGTTTTTTTAGTGAATTCTTGTTGAAGAATTTGATCCTCATTTATTAAGGGTTCTGTTTGATTGGGTTGAAAAGAATTCATAAATCAATTTTAACAGATTTTTAAATATTCTGTCGGAGAGCGAGGATTCACGATTCGCTATTATTTATAACTACTTGATGAAGCTCGCATGCACTAGGGTGACTCGCGCAGGTGCGCTCGTGTGCCCGTCGCGAACAATCTTCTGCATGTCCAATCACCTCCAAACGCACAAAAAACAGGCAAAAAAGCCTGTTTTTGTACGTCTGGAAAGCGAGGATTCGAACCCACGGGCCCGAAAGGCGCGGTTTTCAAGACCGATGCAATTGACCACTCTGCCAGCTCTCCATGGTGCGTTCTTGGCATTTAAAACAAATGCAAAGACAGGTAACCATTATATACCTAAGTGTCCACTTTTTCGAGCTGGGAATATGGTGTACACTACTAGTATGGATCAAGATAGTAACACCTCCACTACTCAAAGCCCTGAACAGACGGTGTTTCAACAACCAACCTCAGGGTTTTATTGCTGACGATGTTCCAGTGGTTGCATCACAGTCTCCAGAATCAAATGGGGTGGATACTCCAAAAACAGACCAGCCAAAACCGCCTCCGGTTGAATCAGCAGCAAAACCAGACTTTCAAACTCAGCCTCAACCACCGGAGCAGCAACCTCAATCAGATTCTCGACCTTCACAGCAAACACAACCTACAGAAGATGAATACTATGATGAGTATGACTACTCTGGGTATTTCCCTGATATTCTAAAACCAATGCCAGAGCAGTTGCTCTATGAGTGGCAAGCTCAGAGCCGTCCATTTAAAAAGCATAATCGTAACTACTACACCACGATCGCGGTGATTGTATTACTTATTTCTTTAATTTTGATTTTTTCCGGACAATTCTTGCCCATGGCAGTTGTCTGTGCTGTTGCATTTTTGGCGTATGTCATCAACTCGGTCCCGCCGCAAGACATTGTCTACCAGATCACTACATATGGTATTAGAATGGGTGATAAGCTCTATTACTGGGAGTTAATGCGTCGCTTTTGGTACGGTTCGAAGTATGATCAAGAGCTGCTGTACATCGACATTGTTGAGTTTCCTGATAGAATAACACTGGTTCTTGGCAAGGCAGAGAAGGATATTATTTCAGCAGTATTATCTGAGGTTTTGCTCCTTGAGAAGCCACCACTGACTGTGTACGAGCGAGTTGCCCAGTGGTTGCAAGAAAAATTTCCGCTTGATTTAGACTCATAGAGTTTCTAGAGATACTCAAAATCCGTCTTGTTTGGTATAATACCCAACATCAGACGTAGTACGTCTATCAAGTGCGTTCATAGCTCAGTTGGATAGAGCATCAGTTTGCGGAACTGAAGGTCGCAGGTTCGAGCCCTGCTGAGCGCACCTTATTTTTTTTGAAAAAAGTAGCATGCATGAAAGAAGAACTCCCACACCTCTTGAGGTGAAATTAGAAACATCACTCGAGGATGACGGTAAAGTATCGCTTCAACTTTCAGCTGAAGATCTTGCGACAGTTGTTCAACTATTATCTCAACAGTTATTGGAACAAAATGGAGCTTCAAAAATTTCCTTTACTACAGTCTCGGTTGATATCAGAGATCAATCTGCTAAGATTTTAGTTATTGTGAGTATTGCACGCCCAGTCTCGGCGACATTTTCTATTTCGTATTCACTCATTAACTCTAATGTAAAGCCAGGAAGCTTATTAGTCAGAGACCTTAAGATTGGCATTCAGGCTAGCAGATTAGCGAAACTTTCTTTGAAGGCTCTAAATGTTGAAAAACAAATAAAAGAGACACTAGAAAATCTTAACGAAGTGTTAATTCAACATCCACCACCAATTGTGGTTGAGAAAGGTTTGATTTTTTCAGACATACAACTTCTCTTGGAAAACTCAATTTTGACGGTACAATTAGAGTCTAGACCTAAATCCTAGTGGAAGGATGCCGGAGTGGTTGAACGGCCAGTTCTCGAAAAGCTTGGGAGATTATGTCTCACGGGGGTTCGAATCCCCCTCCTTCCGCAACAATCGAAAAGTTCTGGTAAACCAGTCCTTTTAGCTCAAATAGGTTGATCGGGCTTGCTAAATTTTCCTAATGTAAACGTTTTTCGGTTTTGGAGCCGTGATTAGGTCACGATACATATGAGACTTTTGGCGAGCGAAGCGAGCCATGAGAATAAGACATAACTTTCCAATTAAGGTTTGGTGCGAGAAATAGAGAAGTGTCATTTGGAAGAAAAACAAATTTTCTTCTCTGATTTTGATATGGAAGTTCTTGTACTTCTTTTTATGCTTCTGAGATAGTTTGTTCGGAAAATGTTTGTGTTACATTTTCAGGTGCAGTATGTCATTATGATACATAATATATACGTAGTTAGTTTGATTGTACAGGAACTATGAATCTTTGGGAAAGACGCTTAAGCAAAATCCTTAAGAAGTCACTTTTTTTGGTGGTTGTCTTTTGTGCAACCCTAAGCGTGATGTCCAGTCCAGTTTTTGCTGAAACTCTTGAGTTTTCTACCACTACAGAATGGGAAACGGGAACGCTGTTGAATATCGAAACGCAGAGTCCTCAAGACAGTATCCAGATTGACGCAGCAGGGACCTGGGGAGCCCGAACGTGGAAAACGCCTGAAACAACATTCAGTTTAGGTGCTACCTATGTGAGTGACGGTACCGATATATATGCTTTTAGAGGTTTGGGTGACATTTTATTTTGGAAGTATGAGCCTAGTAAAGATGAGTGGACCTCATTAGCAATTGCACCTGCAGGTGCGTATTATGGTGCTGATCTTGAATATCATGATGGCTATATCTACGCAATTTTTGGTGGCTATCAGCGGAGATTTTCTCGTTACTCTATTGCAAATAATACTTGGGAATCTTTACCAGATGTACCTGAATATGTTCATGAAGGTGGAAGTATTGTTACAGATGGAACCAATTTGTACGTACTTCGAGGTGGAAATAACCCCGATTTTTATAAGTTCGAGTTGGCGACACAGAGTTGGACTACTTTATCTGGTACACCAGCAAATATTAGCAGAGGAGCTGATCTAGTGTATATCGATGGGGGATTGTACACACCTCGTGGTGGCAATACCACTACCTTTTATAAGTACACATTATCATCTGGTTCCTGGTCTACATTGGCAACTGCCCCTGCCACGCTGTACGACAATGGAGACTATACTACCGATGGGACTGATATCTATGTTGTTCGACAAAATAATACGAACTCTTTCTATAAGTATGATGTCTCAGGCAATTCTTGGTCAACACTGGAAAACACGCCTGCAGCGATGCGATATGGAGGGGTTATATATCTAGAAGATGATGGCTTATTTTATTTGTTTAGATCAAACGGGACGTATGATTTTTGGAAGTATGATCAATCTACAAATACCTATTTGGGGTATACAGAATCAACGACGATATTTAATAACGGTTCGGATTTGTTATTTCATTCAGACTATGTCTATTCGCCGCAAGGTGGCGGGTCAACTAATTTTCAAAGATTTAATACGGCTGCAAATACCTGGGAATCACGAGCTTCGATCCCCGCAAGTATAAACGACAATGTTAAAGGTGTTGTTGCAGGAGATAATATGTATTACTTCAGGGGAGGCAACACACTGAGTTTTTATCGTTACTCGACAAGTGGTAATTCGTGGACTCAAATGGCAGACGCCCCAGCTACAGTACGGTTTGGGGGAACGCTTGCCTATCCGGGCTCTGGCGATTATATCTATGCGACTAGAGGTAACACCCAATTGTCATTTTGGCGCTACAGCATTTCAGGTGATTCTTGGGATGACCTTGGAGTTGCCGATATTCCGAGTGATGCGCGGGCATCGTATGGAGCTCGGCTTATTTCGGACGGTACCGATGTCTTTTACATTGCTGGAATTGGGCTTAAGCAGATGTTTAAGTATTCTATCTCTGGAGACACTTGGACAGAGTTGTCATCGCCACCGTTTGCCTCATATTATGGTACTGATGTGACCTATTACAATGGCAGGTTATATGCTTTGGCAGGCTGGTATGAGACTGATCTATGGGAGTACACGATTGCAACTGATACCTGGAGAAAGATGCCATCTTTTGGAGGACTGTATGCGGCAGATATTGGTACGTATGCGGGTGCATCAATTGAATCTAATGGTTCTGGTGAGTTGTTCATGACTTATGGAGGAGGCCGAAACTATTTCCAAAGTTTCAGTGTTTCGGCTTCAAATTATCTTGATAGTGCTGTCTGGACATCGCCGGTACAGGATTTAACGTATGTAGCATCATTTGATTCAATTTCTACAACGGATAGTACACCTGCTGATAGTACAATTGTGTATCAGACACGTACAAGTTCAGACAACATCACTTGGTCGAGCTGGCAGACAACGTCAGGCTCCACCATCCAATCTACACCGGCTCGTTACTTTCAGGTCCGAGCAGTGTTGGTTGCTTCCTCAGACAAGTCTGCATCACCTTCTGTTGAAAGTATCTCAATTTCTTATTCAGGCGACACCACTGCCCCTTCAAATCCTGCATCAGTTACTGGGTCATCTCAGGAAATTGGGGGAGCGCCACTTACAAGTGGACAATCATATAGGCATATTCATCCTACATTTTCTTGGTCAGGAGCCAGTGATGAAGATAGCAGTGTGGCTGGGTACTATGTGTACTTTGGAACAAATCCAAGTGCAGATCCTCAAGTACTTGGCACGTACCAAACGACTACCACCTATATTGTATCTCAACCACTCGTTACCGGTACATATTATTTGAGAATTAAGACTGTCGATGCTGAAGATAATGTAAGTGCGACATTGCAGGCATTCGAGTATGTCTATGGAGGCATTTCTCCTGCTCAGAGTGTCACTTCTAGTTCTGCAGGCGACTTTTCTGGAACTACTTCAGATACCCAAGTTGAAAACGACCAAATTAAGCTTGCCGATGAACCTGGTGGTTTTTGGCAAGAAGATTTACTTAGTGCCGCACCTGGAGGGATGCAGTACGGTTCAAAAAATATGGGGTATGTGGCTGAATCCGGGAAATTATATGTGTTTCAAGGAAATAACTCTCCTACTTTTTATGAGTATGATACTACAACTGATACCTGGACGACATTAGCGAATGCCCCAGGAAATGTTCGAATGGGAGGTGGTGTAGTTGAAGGTCCAGATGGCTATATCTATGGCTTACAGGGAAACAACTCAACATCGTTCTGGAGATATAGTATTGCAGACAATACTTGGAGTGATGAGGCTGCAGCAGACGCTCCACTTACAGTATATTACGGAGGCTCAATCGTATATGACGGCTCACAGTTCATCTACATTACTCGTGGAAATAATGACGACGTTTTTTGGCGATATGACACACAAATGGATACATGGGAGACGCTTGCCTCAATTGACTTTGGAGCAAGCAGTGGACAAGCGATAAATAACTACATGTACATCGGTGGAAACATGACTATTGATAGATCGAACGGAAGAATTTTCGCCATTGCTGGAAATCTTCGCGATAATTTCTCTTACTATGATGTAAATACAAACAGCTGGACAGTTCTTCCAGGTTTACCAGTATTGCCTTATTATGGCGCTTCAATTGAGTATGTACCATCATCAAACTCAATTTATTTCACTCCTGGGTACAATACAGAGTATCTTTTTGAGTTTAATCTTGATACTGAAGAGTGGACGCGAAAGGCAGATGCCCCTAACCTTTTATATCATGGATCTACATTAAAGTTGGTAGACGGGTTTTTGTATACGCTTCGTGGAAATGCAACGACATCCTTTTATAGGTACAATATATCAAAAGACAGTTGGTTAATTCCAAACAGAAACTTGTTTGGAACGGTGTATCGAAATGCAAGTTATGAATTCCCTTCTTCTGGTTCTGACCTTCTTAAAGGAGATGACTCAAATTACTATGTGACTCAGGGCAACTATTCAGACAAGTTTATCCGATGGAACTCAGAAACCGGTGAGGTAACCCGCCTCGCAAATACGCCGGTTGGAATGATGAATGGTTCATCGTTAGTGTTTAATTCAACTGACAACACGATCTATTTAACTGGTAATCCGTATTCTCAAAAGTTTTTTGAGTATGATATTGCTACTAACTCGTGGTCAGAGCTCTCCAGTGATCCTCCACCAGGAGTAACAAATTATGGTTCCTCTATGGTGTATGACGGTTCGCAGTTTGTGTATTTAAATCGCGGTGGAAATACTTCAAATGTATATCGCTATGATACACAGGCTGACGAAGGTACGAGATGGTCATCTCTTGCAAATTCTCCTCAGTCACTTGGGTATGGTGCCGAGCTCGCACTCTACAATAACTATCTGTATACCATGAGGGGTCAGAATGTTAACCCAAACCCATTTTATAGATACGATATAGTAGGTACTACGTGGAGTACGATGTCGCCTCTTGGGATTGATGTATATAACGATGGGTTTTTAGCAAATGGTGGCAATGGCAGTTTTTTTGCTTCCAAGGGTGAGAATACTCAGGACTTTTATGAATATCGTGTTGCAGATGATACCTGGACTCAGCTTGACAATGCACCATTAAGAATGTCTGTGGGTGCTAGTGGTGAAGGGAATGGAACAAATAAGGTTTTTGTGCTTTCTGGTAACGCAAGTACAACTCATTCCTATCGAGAAGGTATTTATACCTACGTAATGGATACTGATTCATCTGGATTTGTTGAAAGTGGTTCGTATCAGTCTCAAACACACGACCTGAGTAATGTATATAAATGGGCAAGTTTAACGGTTGTGTATACTCAGCCATCTAATACTGGTCTGACTATCACCACCCGAAGTTCCGATGATGGAAATACTTGGACATCTTGGACGGAAGTTTCTGCCGAAAAACAAGTTGGTACGACATATAATTATAAAATTAACTCACCAGCTGCACGGTATTTACAAGTCACTTTTGCGCTGACTTCATCTGATGGAGTAGCTTCGGCAACTGTAGATAGTTACACAATTAATTACTACAGTGATACTACAGCCCCTTCAAATCCTGAAACCGCTGGTTTTTCGGCATATAGTGATAGTGCCCCCGGAGATGTCTTGGTAAGTGGAACTTGGTACAACCACGATACTCCCTATTTTGATTGGCCTGAGGCAGAAGCGACAAATGGAGCCTCTGATTCTACAACAGGATCTGGAGTGGCAGGTTACTATGTGTACTTTGGAACAGAAAGTGATGCAGATCCGGAGACAGCTGGAGTTTTACAAAGTGACACAGAGTACACTGCTTCTGGTTTGACAAATGGTAGTACGTATTACCTTCGTATTAAGGCAATTGATGACGCTGGCAACGTTGCTGCAACCACTTGGGAACCATTTGTGTATAAATATGACTCGGATGCTCCAACACTTCCAGGAAATCTTAATGCCGATCCTTCAGGGTATAGTTCTGTAGATAGTTTTGATTTTAGTTGGGACGCTGCGACAGCGAGTGGCGCACCAGTGACCAGCTATTGTTACAAGACAGGAGCTAATTCTGGAGACTATGCAGATGATCAGTGTATAAGTGGTACGAGTGTTTCTGCGGTTCCATCGTATCGGGTTGGTGCAAATACGTTTTCGGTCAGAACACTTGACGCTGCTGGCAATTATAGTGCGTATGCAACCGCTCAATACTACTATGTTGATAGTGCAAATGCTCCGGCACCACCAACCAACTTAACTGTAACGCCTTCGTCAAACACCACTAACTCATTTGCCTTTTCATGGAATGCACCAGCAACAGGTACCTTCTATGGATCCGCTGCTAATTTGTCGTATTACTATAGTATTAACGCTTTACCAACCGCACAGAGTACTACAGCAACTAGTCTGAAAGAACTCAAAGCAGGCGCATACGCAACGCTGCCTGGAGAAAATGTTTTCTATATAGCTACGAAGGATGAAGCAGGAAACATTAACTATAATAACTATGCTTCTGTTTCATTTACGGCAAATACCACTGCACCTGGTATTCCACTTAATATCGATATTGCTGACGTGTCTGTAAAGAGTACGTCATCATGGAAACTAGCACTTTCTTGGGAACAACCATCAACAGGAGGTGCAGCCAGTACCTATGCAATCTATCGATCTATTGATGGAGAAAACTT
>JACKFX010000007.1 GCA_020632255.1 Pseudomonadales bacterium | reverse complement strand
TACTGCATCCGCTGCTTTTCCCGGGGCACAAAATCCCAAGTCTTCCATTGCTAGTAGTTCAGCAATAGTAAAACAGTCATGCACTTCTGCTACTTCAATGTTTTTAGGAGAGGTATCCGACAGAGCATAAGCAACCTCTGCAGCACGCTTCGTACTAGCCAATGAAGTCAGAGATGAGCGCTCAGAGAGTTGCAAGCTATCTTGTCCTTGTCCAATTCCAGCTATTTTGACTAGGTATTTATGTTTGGGTCTTTTAGTTGAAAGCACTATTCCGGCTGCGCCGTCTGAAATTGGAGAACAATCCAAGATTGTGAGTGGTTCGGCTACCATCATACTTGATTCAACTGTCTCGACTGATACTTCTCGTCGAAACTGAGCTTTTTTGTTGGCCATACCATGTGTGTGATTCTTTGATGCTATTTTGCTCAGAGCTCGACGAGGAGTTCCAAACATTTGCATATGAGCATGAGCTAAGATCGCATATAACCCAGGAAATGTACTTCCATATTCAGCAGATTGATGAGCGGCTGCAGAAAGCACTGTCGTTGCATCGGAAGCTCCGTCAGTCATTTTTTCTACCCCAACTACAAGGACTGTATCGTATAAACCAGATTGAAGCGCGATGAATGCTTGCAGCACTGCCGCTCCCCCTGAGGCACAAGCGGCCTCTACTCGAGTACTCGGGGGATGATGTGGAAAAAAGTGAGAGACGAGTGCTCCAAGATGGGCTTGTGTCTCAAATTGACAAGCAGCCATATTTGCCACAAAAACAGCATCGATTTTTTCTGCAGGTACCTGTGCCGAAACAATACTCTCAAGAGTTGCTTCACGAACTAAATCTTCTAGAGATCTATCCCACAACTCTCCAAATTTGGTAATGTGCGAGCCAAGTACGTAGACAGGAGTTTTTATCTGTGTTTTTGCCATTAGTGACTCCTTGCAGTGTTTTTTAAATAATGACTGTATGAAAAATAAGTCAAGTTTTTTTCTTGGAGCTGATCGGCAATGCTCTCACTCCATGCTTGTCGCTTTTTTATAAGTAGGGGCGTGGTTTTGAGCAAAAATGCATCAGATCCTGCTCCGGAGCCATACGAAGCAACCAAGATCTTTTTGTGTGCTCCCACACTATCCAATGTTTTTGCGAGTGCCAGCATACTAGCGGCAGAGTACGTGTTCCCCACAGTCTGCACCAACAAGGAAGGTGAAAGTTGCTCTTTAGTGAATCCAAATCGTTTAGCAATTGTCATAGGAAACTTGAGATTTGGTGTATGAAAAACGCAGTAATCAATATCCTTGGCAGAAAGTTGTGTTTCCTGTAACAACCGTTCCACACTCATCGAAATATGGGCAAAATAAGCCGGCTCGCCAGTGAAACGACCAGCATGGGAGGGATATGGCGCGCCTGCGGCGCGCCAGAAATCCGGCGTATCAGTCGCAACAGAGACCGTGGCATGCAACTCTGCCAAAATTCCTCGACTTCCCAAAACATAGGCAGCACTTCCAGCTGCTGCGGTGTACTCCAACGCATCACCTGGAGCTGCCTGCGCTGTATCAGCTCCGATTGCCAAACCAAGTTGGTGCATACCAGATTTAATGTACGCAGATACTATTTGAAAACCCTGAGTACCTGCTTTGCAGGCAAACTCTAAATCTGCAAGTGCAACTTCTGTAGGCAAACCGAGTGCTGCGGCTACGATAGTGCCGGTTGGTTTAACCGCATAAGGATGGCTTTCGCTCCCCACAAAAATCGAACCAACTTTTTCTTTTGCTGATTCAGAGAGTCGAGCAAGTGCCTGACCAGCTGACATGACTGCAAGCGTAGCTGAGTCTTCGTCTATGGCAGGCACAGATTTAGAAATCAACCCACCTGTTTTCGTTGTAGAACCAGGCTCTACTCCCCTAACTGTATCAGTTGTACTCGATCGAATTCTATTTTTGGGAATGTATGCACCATATGAAACAATACCTATTTTCTTTGGAGATGATAGTTTTGAAAAAATACTCATTTCTTTCCCCCAATCGATTGACTCGACTTTCTGCCTCGAGCCAATTTGTTGTGCGCTGCCGCCAACGTGTGATTTCCCAAAGCTGCTAACCCAGAAATCTCTCCCGATAAAGCAGCGACGGCCACCACGGCAGCAAGTGTAGTCGAAGAATAGGACTTGCCAACTGCAACCTGCAACCATTCTTTTTGCTGGGCTAAACTCGTCCCCCCTCCAACAGTACCCACTGGAATTGTTGGCATATCTAAAGTCACGATAACTCCTTTTGGAGTGCCTTCAAATGAAAGAGCGGCAGCACTGGCAACATCAACAACATGGGCTGAGTCTTGCCCTGTTGCTAAAAAAACCGCTGCAACAGCATTCGCAACATGCATATTTTGTGCTGGTGTACCAGCAATTTTACATCCAACTATATTTTTGGCTCGATGTACTTCTAAGAGTGTTTCAGTCGATACTCCTAATGTTTTCCGCACTATCTCTTCCGACAGCTCTACTTGAGCTGTCACCCAAAAACCCCGACCCAATTCTCTGTTCAAACGAGATGGTTTTTTATCGACACACACATTTCCAGACAGGGCAACCATGGTGGTTGTTTTTTTGAATTTTTCTGGGACTAACTCATTCCACCAGTACTCTAGAGCAACGCTGACCATATTCATGCCCATGGCTTCTTTTGTATCAAAAGCTACTCGCACAAAACTATATGTTTCATCTAAAAAAGTCTTTACACTTATAAAGTGTAGATGATTACTTGTAGCCTTAGCTGCAACTTCGAACGAGTGAGTATTCTTTTTTACCCAAGCTGCAAAGGCTGTGGCTGCTGCCGCATCGGTGCTTTGAAACACAGGCGCCCGACTCATCCCCACGCGCTTTACAACGACGATAGCCCCTCCTTCAGCAGCCACAGCCTTTGCGCCACGATTTACGCTCGCAACGAGAGCTCCCTCTGTAGTAGCCATAGGAATAACCACATCTTGAAGCTTAGTTTCTTTTTTTTGAAAGGTAATGCTGATCGGTACGGGGCCAACAACTCCAACTGGAATACTCACAGAACCAACAAGATTTTCGCAATTGCGACTACCGACAGTTTCGACATCAAATGGAAATGCGTTTGCTGAGTCAAGTTGTACATCAGTAACTTCAGTAAGTACTGCTTGTCGATTGGCAACTTTTTTTTGTTCAGGGAGAGAGTCTTTTATAAAAAATGAAATTTTTTTTTGTGACATGACACTTAGTTAGTCGCAAAAAATATACAAAATCATGCAAGACTACTCTTAAGGAAGAGCAAGCAACTCATCAAGAATCATCATACACGTCCAAGGTGACAACAAGACATCTATTCCCTGCAACTCCACCCGCATCGGTAACATGTTTTCTGCCAACTCGTTCCAGCTTGCTTTCAAAGATGACTGAGATGAATAGTACCCACGCTCACTCTGAAAGTGAGCAACTTTGGTTCTAATCTCTTCAAATGGAACCCATAGCGTTTGGGATACTTCTGAAGCAACTGGAGTAAGCATTGCTTCTACGTCGCTGCGTGAAAGCTGAAGCACGAAAATTTGATCAACTTCATGCTCTCCGTAGGTTTCGTTGCAGTAGGCCCGATACTCAAATTTTGCACCCGTCTCAAGGTGCCTAGGCTTAATATCCAAACCCAACTCCCCCTTCAAGCGTCGAACCGCACAAGCTTCATATGATTCATCAAACCAAACATTGCCACACACAGTGTTAGCCCACCACCCAGCACCAACGATTTTTAGGTCACTTCGTTTTTGCAGTAATATATGATTGCTTTCATCTACCAGCCAAACAGAAATCGCCCGATGGCGCTGCACAGGGTATCTGTGGGCTTCATGCTTTTCAACACGACCAACAACCTTGTCGTCACTTAAAACAATGGTGAGTTCTTCAGCCATGTCGCTCATTCTACAAGGATTTTCTGTCAATCAAAAGTCGAAAACGCAAAAACAAGTATGCAAGCAAAATTTGCCAATATAAACAAAAGAACACAAGTGTATTCGATATAAATGAGAGTGCGTCACATGCAAAAAAATAACGACTAGAACAAGAAAATACCAGCTGTACCACAGGCACAAATGCCCACCTCCACAATACAGTTATACACGCAAGAAAGTACAACGGCACACCGGTCATCCAAGCAAAAACCCTTTCTTTTACTAAGGACTGCATAGTCTGATACGGATGTAGTAATAACCCAGCAGCAATATGGCTAACTGAGTATAGAATGGAAAGTGCTATGGCCTTTGTCATGGTTGATTGTTACATTTTTTCAATAATTTCAAGTAGTAGCGCCGTAATCAACGCTAAAGATCCAATCACCTGCCAAACGTGAGTTCCAATATATGCTGTAACCGCATCTGCCTTCTTCGGCAAGAGTCTTGTTGAATACAACTCACCCTGAAAAGCTGCTTCTTTCTGAAGTTTTTCTAAGAAAAGAGGATCCCCAAGCATTTGTTTCTTTGCCATATCTATTCTTCTTCCTCCAGAGTCCACAAGTACTTAAACTCATTTCGAGCGCGAAACAAATCTGACTCAATTGACTTAGCACTTCTGCCAAAACGCATGGCAATTTCAAGCACTTTTTTCTTATCTATGTATTTTTGTTGCAAAAGTTCACTATACTCAACCTTCATTTTTCGTAAAACTCGAGATACTTTGTCTGAGATATCACTTGCCGACTGTACTTGTGAAAGCGTTTCCGAATCGATAAGTGGCAGTGTTCTCAAAGCCTTTTTGGCATATTTTTTTCGATAATAATCAGCTATCTCATGACGAAGAACGGCGTTCATCCATGTCCAAATACTCGACTTACCTCGAAATAACCCGATTTGCCGCATACAGTTTAGAAATGTTTCTTGAACTATTTCTTCGGCATCTTCACTTGAAGACACTTTCTGTATCGCAACTGTAAACAAGCTATCGTGAAACAAAGAAAACCATTCAGTAACTGCGTTTTCTTCGCCACGCTGGAGTCGCAAAATAAGGAACTGCTCTTTTGCCTCTTGCATCTTATTCATCTTATTTCCTATAGTGATAGTAAGTACTAGAGAGAGTTGCTAGTGCTCTAGTAGAAAATACTCTCAAGCTACTATATAATACCACTAGATGAAATTACAGTTGATAGCTCAAGCTTACGCCCAAACTGAATGTGTTCCCGGTGCTGGAGGAATCGATCTGGGGGCATGTCTCAACTTATCGGATAACACCCCTGTGAGTGAGATATACTCAAACCCCGCATTTTTAGTTAACTTAGTTGTTCGAAATTTGTTTATTGTCGCTGGTGTGATTTTCACCATCACCATATTTATGGCAGGCTATAAATTTATTGTGAAGGGAAAAGAAGGTGTTCAAGAAGCACAACAAATGGTCATGAATGCATTAGTCGGCTTCATCATCATGTTTGCCGCATACTGGATTGTCCAGATTGTAGGATTAATTACCGGAGCAAACATTGCGTTGTAATCATGATTAACAAATTCACTTCAAAATTCCGCCGTTTTCTTTATCTTCTCGGTTTCTTAGTCGTAGCTACTTTTGTACC
Source organism: Pseudomonadales bacterium (assembly GCA_020632255.1). Lineage (GTDB taxonomy): Bacteria > Patescibacteriota > Microgenomatia > UBA1400 > PJMF01 > CG1-02-43-31. Next base: position 32,969 of record JACKFX010000007.1, on the reverse strand, counting down.
CACAACGGTTTTCGCTCAAGACGAAGACCCGATCGGCACTATAATGAAACCTGAAGCAGTAAAAAAATTTGATACATCAGGAAATATTGGTGAAGGTGATATTGGCATTCTTTATTTTGCATCGCAACTCTTTACCTATATAACTGTTCTTGCTGGCATCTGGGTGTTTGCCAACTTGATCTTCGCTGGATACAGCTACATCACTTCTTCCGGAAATGCTCAGGTTCATGCCAAAGTGCGGGATCGTGTCACCATGAGTATGATTGGAATGATTTTAATCGTGACTGTCTATGCAGTCGGAGCACTCCTTGGAACAATTTTCTTTGGTAACGCAACCTACTTTATCAATCCAACACTAGAAGGACCAGGAACACTCTAATGAAAAAGCTTTTCTCATTCGCACTATCGTTCTTAATCCTTTTCACCATCGCCTTTTCTGTTCTGGCACTTCCTACCCAGGCCCAAGCTCAAGCTTGCAACTATAACGGACAATGTATCGATAATCGCAGTTGTCTCTGCTTCAGCCCCGGCGGATTTGAAGTCTGTTATCTCACTCAATCTCCATGTGGATCAGCGGTCATTGGAGAAGTTGAACCTCCCCCAGGAGTAGCTGAATACAATGACCTAGCTGGAGGCGAAATTGGATTATTTTTTTTCCTCTCTCGTATCATTAACCTTGCCTCGATCATTGGGGGTATCATTGTGATGTGGAACTTTCTCTCTGCCGGTTTTACCTATGTTACTTCTGCTGGAAATACGGGTGCACACGAAAAAGTTCGTGACAAGCTCACATGGGGGTTAGTTGGACTTGCCATCATAGCCTCTTTCTACTTAATCACCGCACTCATTGGCACACTCTTCTACGGAAGCGCTACTGCGATTCTTAACCCAGGACTTGGAACAGCACTGCCAGAATAATAACAAACGTGACTAATCAAGCAAACAGTACAAAAAAGACATAAATAGGATATAATACAGATATGTTGACACTTTTAGCTCAATTCGGTGGGGGTTTTAATACAGAAAATGCTCCCTTCACAGAAGGAATTGAAACTGAGGAAGGCGCACTTACCAACGTCGAGTCATTCATTTCCAACATTATTGGTGTTTTAACTGTCTTCGCTGCCATTTTCTTTATTGTCTATTTCCTTATTGCTGCAATCACTTGGGTTACCAGCGGTGGTGATGCAGGCAAACTTCAAAATGCTCGAGAGCGTATGCTCCATGGAGTCATGGGGCTTGTGGTTGTGGTGGCAGCCTATGGAGTCATTGGTCTTATTGGAGCAATTCTTGGATTTGATTTACTGAGCCCTGCAGAACATTTAGGAAATATCATTCCAGGTAACTAAACTATGAAAAAACTCAAAGCAGCAACTATCACGCTCGTCTTAGCACTCGTTGTAGTTGCGTTTCCTCCTGTACGTACTTTCGCCGCTATTAGAAATCCAGCTCTTTCTGAAAGACTTGGTGGTACCGCAGAATCATCAGAAGCTGCAACAGATGGAACAATTTTCCGTGGATACTTAGTTTCTCTCTGGGAAACAGCCATTAGCATTGGTGGACTTTTAGTCCTTTTCTACTTCATTTGGGGTGCCTTCGAATGGATCACTGCTGGCGGAGAATCTGGAAAACTCGAAAAAGCTCGCCTGCGCATGATGCATGCCGTCGTTGGATTACTCATCTTGGTTTCAAGCTTTGTGATTCTTGGTTATATTAGCACTGCACTCTTCGGGGAAGATTTCTCAATTCTCAATCTCTCATTCCCAACACCAGGACAAGAACAAACAAGCAACTGAGGTGGCGGAAGTAGTGGAGGTGGAGGTGGCAACCTCTTAGAATAAGTAATAACAATTAAAGACAACTATGAAACTCGCACAAGTTCAACTCGACATCGCACAAGAAGCTGTAAGCCGCGGGGTTCCTGGAACTACAAATCTTGATCCTGCAAATCACGGATCTGGATTTGGCGCGTTAATCGGCGGCATCATGTCTTTTGCCATGGCCATTGCTGCTTTATTGGTACTCTTTTACCTTATTTGGGGCGCTTTTGAATGGGTAACTTCTGCAGGAGATAAAGGCAAACTCGAAAAAGCTCGCCAGCGGATCATGGGCGCAATCACGGGTATTATTGTACTCTCGGCTGTAACTGCCCTCTTTATTTTAGTCCAACAGTTCCTCGGTATAACCGTCCTCAGCTTTCCTAGTTTAGGAATTGCTGGTGGTGGAGGAAATGGTGGGGGTGGTAATAATGATATCTGCACCATTACCGGAAATCCGGTTAATGCTGGTGGGCCAGCAGGATACTGCTCACAAGGGAATGCTTTTGTTCAGTGTTTTGGACCGGACGAAAACTACAACTATAACCACTACGATCCTTGCTACTGCGAAGATGGGGCACAATACCAACTACCCGGATATAACTTTGGAAAGTGCTAAAAACCCAATATAGTTAGGTTCTCAAGCGAAACTTGACTATAACTCTGGAACATAGGTATAATTAGTAATAAGTTTGTAACTTGTAAAGTAATTAAGGAGAATCATGACAAACTCACTCAAAAAATCTGTCGCTGCTGCTGTAGCCACAGGAACAGCATATTTAACTGCTGTTTCACCAGTATTTGCCCAAATTACCACAACTGAGATTGATCCTGGACAAGGATTTGCTTCTGACATTGGGACTCTCATTAACGCTGTTCTCTCATTCGTAATGGTGATTGCTGCACTCTCAGTCTTCATGTACCTCATCTGGGGTGGCATTGAATGGATCACATCTGGTGGTGACAAAGGAAAGACAGAATCTGCACGTAACAAGATTACCGCTGCTATTCTCGGTCTCGTTGTTCTCGCTGCATCATATGCAATCCTCCTGATTGCTCTTAACTTCATCGGTTTCGATGACCTTGGAGAAGCATTCAGCAACGTTAAAAGTATTAACTAGTAGTTAATCAAACAAAGAAACTAGAAAGCGCCAGGCAATTGCCTGGCGCTTTTGGCTGGCTCAATACTACGCATGCAATTGCACGTTTGATATATTCCGATATATTTCTTATAATACGTAATCATGCAAAAAGCATTTTTTTCTTTTCTCATTCTCACACTGATATCTTTCTTTGTAGCTTCTCAACCCATTGTGCATACGAGCTACGCGGCAGGAACAGAAAAAACCAATGACGTCGTTTTACAGCAAGATGGAGATGTTCTATTCTTAAGCACAACTGCAACTCATTCAGCCGAGCGTACGGCCACCACTGCTGCCGCAAGTAAATCACGCTCACAATCACTCTTTCAAAGACTTGCAGAAACAACTATTACTATTCCAAAAGGATTTGCCACCAACATTACTAATCTACTCAATGCTATTCTGAGCATGGTTATGTTGATAGGATCGCTCCTGGTCTTTTTACAACTTATTTTGGCCGGTTTCTTCTGGATTACTTCTGGTGGAGACAAAGGAAAGGTCGATGCGGCAAGACAAAGGATTACTGCTGCTATTATTGGTTTGATTGTGGTGGCTTCAAGTTTTGCAATCCTTACCCTTGGACTCAACTTCCTCGGTTTTGAATCACTCGAAGACGTTTTCAAAAATACCAAGACAATCTCGTAGAGAGTTTGCTATACTAGAAAAAAAACAAACTCCACCATGAAAGCAAAATTCACCTCACTTCTTCAAAAAATTGGCGCTAGCGTTGCCTCATTAGCAGCTTTTTTAGTTGCAGCCTCACCAGCTCAGGCTCAGACAGATGAGATAAGAGTCTGGACAGACGTCTGTGTTGGTTCGACCGAAAATGCTCAAGACGTCGCCACTATTCAAGGGCTTGAGTGTTTAATTGCAAATGTCTTTACTGTCATCATCACCATTATCGGTTTAGCAGGATTTGTAATGTTCGTCATTGCCGGAATCACTTGGATGGTCTCTGGTGGTGACACCAATAAAGTCAGCAATGCACGCAACTCGATGACCTATGCAGTTGTTGGAATGGTTGTGGCTCTAAGTGCATTCATTGTCCTCAACCTGATTGCATCGTTCACAGGAATTAGCATTATTACCCAATTCAGAATTCCAATTTCCGATACTGGTCTCTAACGAACTATTTTGAACTTATTTTTTACTTTTTCCCAGGCAAGCTCATTGTTAATTGTACGTGCCTGAGATATAATGAAACCCGTGAGATCACTTAAAAAAATCTTTTCTAGTCTTCTCTTTTTGGCACTCGCTCTGCTCGTGCCAGCTTCTGCACACGCCGCAGTCGGAACTCACCTTGGAGCAGGTGATCCAGGCACTCAAATTAGCGTTATGAACGACTTGATTGGAAATCGACCTGGTTTCCCGGTTACCATTATGGCCGACATGGGACTTTCTGCAGAAACACTGGGTCAACTTGCCGAAGCCGCTCAAAACAATGGTCTTTTCCCGATTGTTCGTATCAACTATGCTTGTACAGTTGACTCTGGTGAAGCCATTGCAATGGTTGAACGCGTAAAAGCTGCCTTTGGTAGTGACGTCATCATCACTTTCGGAAATGAGGTTAACAATGGAAGTTCCGACGACGCTGGTTGTACCGATTGGCTTCGCTATGCTTCAAACTATCGCTCGGTTGCTGGTCTTGGAAACATTTCCCCATCTGCACTTGACTGGTACATGGGTGACCCAGCGTACAATGCACAACTCTTTTTAGATACCGCTGGCATGAACGGCGATTATTCTTCTGCAAGAATAAGAACTGCCAATGCGTATGGCTGTATCAACCAAACAAGCTCAAGTTGTGACCCTAGTAACACCGACACTCAAAATATTGGACTCCAAGGAACAGGGGGTTCAGAGCTGTATGTCACTGAATTTTCACTTTCCCCTGGAGGAGATGATCCTCCAGATAAAGATTTAGATAACGTTCGTACCTTTATTCAAAAATACGCTGGTTCAACTGGGGCAATTCACGTTACTCCATTGGTTCGTAATGTTTGTGCAGAACTTCAAAGTGAAGGTGAGTGGTTAGTGTATGTTGATGGAGATTTTTTCACCTGGGGAGGAAAAAAAGTTGATACTAACTGTACCACCATCACTACCGGGATTGGCGATGGAGGCTATGACCTCAGTGACTTTCCTGAGTACACAGTCGACAAAAATAGATTCTATCTACAACCGCTTTCTGGCATGCTCTCCGGAGAACGAGACGTTGATAAAATTAGAAAAGACTTAACTAGCTCTGGCTATGAGGCCTATTGTGCGGCTGAAGATATCGAAATTAAACCCAAATATAATACCGAGGCACTCATTGCTCGCTACCTCGAATTAAACAGACAAGACCCAGCAACGTATCCCGTCATCAATATAGCTGTCGATTCAGTTGCATCTGGAGATATGACAAATTCAAAGATTCCTATTTGGAGAGACACGGAGGGTACTAAATTTTTAATGAGCTCATTGGAGGAATACTTTGGCTTTAAGGACGTGTATACACAAAATCCAAGTTATTCAGAAATAAATTCAGCCCCAATTAACTCATTACTTAGTCAAGAACAACGCTGTATTCAGTCGGCTCGAGTCTTACTTGCAACAGAGTTAATGTGCGAAAAACTACTCATTCCAGGGGAGTGTGCTCTTCTGGCTCAGGAAGTACCCGGTACTGGAAAAATCATTGACGCTCTTCGAGAAGAAATGCATGTCATGATGCCAACATATCGAGAAGGTGGCATAAAAAGAGAGTGCGCGCGTTTGTACTCGTCCGACACGGTTCAGACACCCCAGCTAGTTCAGTTTAAAAAAGATCTTCAAAATGTCCCACTTGAAATTAATCGCTCATATCGACTGGCTTTTCTGGTTATCTCCATTAACATGAAAAGACCTGAACTAGAAGGTAACTACGCAAAAAGGATATTTAACTTTTTCACTAGGGTAACCGAAACGGAGGTTCCGAGAAACGAAGTTCTTGTTATCGCATTTAAAATTCCAGACATAGCAACTAACAAGGGGGGCGGAGATGACTCTGGAAGCGTGTATTGGAACGATCCGTCTTACTTAACCCGAAACATACTTCTCAGACGAGATCAAATTAAAGATTTAGAAAATGTACGTCGTCCAGAAAGACGCAGTCAAATTCAACAATTAGCTGAAGCAGCTAAAATCCAAAGCGAAGAAAGTAGAATTTATTGCTATGAAGGTGTCTATCCAGACGGAATTGGTACTCCTGCTTGTCAAAATGAACTAGGTAAGGCTGTTGTGGATATTATAAATGGGTCAGCATACGGTTGCGATACCAAGGAAACCGAACCCGTAGTTCAGATAAATGATTATGGTGGACTGGGAGACCCCAAAGATGCGTACGGAAAAGTGTACATTAACGAATGGGGTAATTCTCTCTTGCTCAATTTGTTTGGCTCTGGCGAATACCCAGACGTTACGCACACGGTAGATAATAACTATATGGACCCACAGAAGGCGAAGACCTCCGATCCTTGGTATGAAAAAATTAAAACAATCTGGACAATTAGTCAAGAAACATGGCCTCCCGCAGTTGAGAAAACCACCGCAGATTATTTCCTGGTCTATCCAATGGGCTTTGAGCTCGAAGAAATTGAAGCAGTGATGATGAATACTTTCTTCACTGTAGAACAAAAGGATAAAATCTCCCAAAGTGGTCGTATCCTTGACGGCTTCCCTATAGAGGGCGCTCAAATCGGCATAGCTGGAGGAACTGCGTCTTGGGACTTTCCCGAAAATTGTGGAACAGAAGCAAGTCCCTCCCCTTGTACAGAACATATCTCAATTGCCATAGAAACTGAAAAGAAAGGCATCGGCTATCTAGGAGCAAAACTTGGTTTTTGGTTACGACAAATACAGCTTTCGCTTAACTCTGCATTCTCACAAACACACAGCTACATATCTTCTTGTCCTTCACTTGAACACTTCTTACTTGGTCAATGTGCTGGGGGGAATGTGAGGCAAGTTGGAGATGGAACTGACACCGATTTTGACTATGACACCTGTGGACTCAAACTCGGCACTGGCTACTGTGCACCAGAGTACTTAGCACCATTTTTTGCAGAAGAAGGTTTTGAAAACCCAGAATTGGAAGCAGAGAAAGCTTCGAGAATCTGCCAAAGAGAAAGTGGTAGCAGTCCCTATGCGTTTAACTCAAATTGTTTAACAGGTAGATCGGTTGACTATTCCGTTGGTCTATTCCAAATCAACATGCTCCCTCGCTGTCCCGGTTCATTTCGAGATGCGCATGGTGTTCCAGACACAGACCCAGACTATAATCCTTTCGCAAGAGATGAAAATGGGCTTCAAATTTGTACTATCACCAATCAACTGCGTTTAAACGAATGTGCCCTTTCTAAGGTTGCTATTGGATCATATGCACAAAACATTATTAATGCATATTTACCTCCTGGAGCTGAGCCAGTTCCTCAAGATACGCTAGAAGAAGAAAAGATCAAAGCGGATAATAATATTCGATACATGGTGCATCTTCGAAAAAGTTGGAATAGTTGGCAGCCGTGGAGTACTGGACCAGGAAACTGTAATATTGAATAATACTCAAATCAACAAGGTCATTGAGGATGTGTTCTAGGCTTACACAATGAGCAGAAAAGTTAAGTACATTAATTACGAGATAGCGAGGTTTTTGATGGATCGTAGTTTAGTCCACCTGGCTTAGAGTCATTTTGTGAACTTCGTTTAAGAGTTTGTTTATTTCGTTTCTTTGGAAATTTTCTTGAAGACTTCTCTGTTTTTTCTACTGTGGCCTCAGATGTTTTTTTTGAAACACTAATCTCCGTGCCCTCTGAAACAACCTCAGTCGCTTTGTTCGCAGCTGCCCCACTCACTTGCGGCCGCAACCGGCGTGCCCCCACCCTCATCAGTTGCGCTACTGCCTCGAAGGTAATTGCCGTGGCTTTGAGTGAGCGCATGTAATCTGTTTCAACGTCAATCGCTGACAACATGTTGGTAGCACTCTCGGTCGAGAAGCTGTATGACATACTATTGAGCATCACCAACAAACACTCGCTGAGCGACGAGTAACCAATTGCAGAAATATTTACATCTCCTAATGAAGAACCATTTTGTGAAAATGAAATCTTGGCTGTTTTCTCGTAAAACTCTTCATAGCCATCATAAAGTTGATCTAATTCCTCAAGAGCAGTAACACCAACTAAAAGTATGACATCACTCTCAACTCCTGCATATGTAAACTCAACAGTTTTTGAATCAAGTGGATCGTGACCTTTTTGAGGTTTTATAGTTAAGAAAAACTGTCCAGTCTCTTCCCCAATGTGATAACTCACTTTATCGACAGCATTTTCTTGATACGGAAAAGAGATCACCAAATTTTGTTTTCCAATCGAAGTTTCAGCATCCTCAAGACCAGAAATAATTGAGGAAGTCAGTGACTTTGAAGAAACAAGTTGTACTTCTTTACCAAGGTTGCGAAGTACTTCTGCCAAAACAGCAGTCGTAGCTAAGACGTCAATGCCGGCATCTTTTCCGCACACCAGAGTAATAGTGTGCGCTTGATCGAGATATGACTTGAGAGTATTCAGTACGGCTTGATCTAACATGAGCTTATTCTACTATATCAAAGAAAATCTTTCTACATCTGAAATGTGTGCGAATCTATTGTGTCAAATCATTAAATTATTGGTATAATGAGCGTATATGCTCAAAAGAGCCCTCACCGCACTACTGGCAGTTGCGTTTGTATTCCTTGTTGGTTTGGGTACTCCTGCTGTAGCACAAGCTCAGGGTGGGGCTGTTAGCACTTTTAGCCCTGCCTACGATTCTGAACTCTACGATGCCTACAATGAGGCGATTCAAGACTGCGGAACTCCTTCACTTGAGTGTCTTGTTCACCATGTGTACAAGTACATCGTGTTTGAGATGAGTAACAGTCCGCGTACATCTCCTCCTCCATCGGCTGGTGGAAGTTCTGGCCCAGGAAGCTCTCTTGAAAGAGTTAACCCTGTCGCAGGCGGCCTTATTTATATGATCGGCCAAATGTATGCCAATCCTCCTGCTAGTACTGGCACCTACGTCGCAGACGTTCTCGACAACGCTCACATTGCTACCCCAGCTTATGCACAGGGTATTGGGTTTGCCGCCCTTGATCCAGTTCTCTCATTATGGAAAACGTTCCGTAACATGGCATACCTTTTCTTTGTGCTGGTTTTCATCATTATTGGTTTCTTGATTATGTTCCGCAGTAAAGTAAATGGAGCTGATGTAACTGCGCAACAAGCCATCCCAAGTATTATTGTTTCTCTTATTTTTGTGACCTTCTCCTATGCTATCGCTGGATTCCTGATCGATATCATGTACCTAATCATGTTCTTGATGATTGGTATTTTTGATACTTCTCTGGCGGATGCAAATATCATTGATTTTAATATTTTCCAGGTTGGAGGACTTCTTTTTGGGGATATCTGGACCTGGGGTGGTTTCAACCAAAATGTCGACCTTATAACAAATATGCTCTCAAGCTTAGTAGGAAGTGGTAATCAACTAACTGAATTTGTGGGGATTGTTGGAGGAGCAACACTCACCCTTGTCTTAACTATAGCCGTTCTCTTTGGTGTCTTTAAACTTTTCTTTGAACTTCTCAAGAGTTATGCTAACGTCGTTGTTAATACAGTCATAGCTCCTATCACCCTCATGATGGGGGCTATTCCAGGAAAAAATGCCCTTGTCCCTTGGCTGCGCAATATTGCTGGAAACTTATCTGCCTTCCCAACAGTTCTCTTTATAATAATTTTATACAACCAATTTACTGATCTTGGTAATGCTACCAATGGTGGTTTTATGCCTCCTTTCTTACTTGGCCGTGGTCAAGCAGGAGCCATTGCTTCCCTGATGGGTCTCGCTCTTATCTTGGCTATGCCAGAAATTGTTAAAGAAGTGAAAACTGCTGTTGGTGCTACTGAAGGATTTGGAACGAAGGTTGCGGGGTGGGCTGCAGACAGAGCTAAACGTGGTACATCAAAACTAGATGATGTAGCTCATGTGGGTGGAACTGCTGGGGCAGGTTTAGCGGGTGGTGCATATGCATATGGAATGGCAAGAACAAAGGGTGGACTCAAAGGTAGAGCTGCATTTGATGCAGCAATATCTGGAGCAACTATCACAGATGGAAAAAATAGAAAGAAAACGTATGGAGGTGCAACACGTTGGGGTGGAAAAACATTTGAGACAATTCAGTCTATTCGTAAACAAGGAGAACGCATATCTCAAGGCCGATTCCTTGACCCTGAAGATCCAACAAAGTACCTTGCTGAGCTTGCTCGAAAAGGTAAAAACGATGATGCAACCCCTGCAACTCCAGTTACTCCAAAACCTCAGGCTTAGTATAGATATTCTTTTTTGTCACCAAATAGTGGTGAACATTTAAACACAACTATTGTTTGAAAATTAGCTCCCTAAGAGGGTTTATTCTGCCTAGTGTTTCTCTTTTGCCAACATATTACCATTTCTAAGTGCAGGAAGAGGCATTACTGCATCGGGATCAGCATTAACAACAGATAAATAAGCTACAGCATCTGCATCTTTGAATGGATTAATATTAATTCCCTTAACCTCCACAGGTGGTTTTTTAACACCCCTTCTATCCTTTAATGCTTTTGCATACTGTGTTTGCAACTCGTAGTAGTTAGGTAATAAATCATCGATAGCTTGAAGAATGGCAAGGCGTCCTGCGTGAGTTTTTACATAGTTGATTGCTGCTGTTCTATCTCCTAGTAATCGTAGCTTCTTCATTGACTTCTGCATTTACTTGTTTCAGCTCATCTTCCAAATCTGCAAGCCTATTTTCAACTGCAATTATTTTTCTTGAACCTTAAGAGCACCTTTTCCTGGATGGTTTTCATACCAATCTTCGGTCATATATTCAATGCGTGCATCCTTTCTTGACAGCCATCCATTGGAGAAGGATTTTGCCACTCACTATCATCTTGTAAAATAGAAATGACAAAGTTAACGCCCTCTTATACCTATCTGAAAACCACCTTTAGATTTTGTGTGTTTGAAGCTCATTGATGATCTTAACTCTCAATTCTCTTTCTCGCGTCAATATCTCCAACATAATGATGGTATAAACGATAAATATAATGTAACAACATGTATGGAAGAACTGAAGATAGTGGACCTGGGTACACTTTCATCATTCGGGCTTTTGATAACCAGTTTTAATAAACCTGCCTTTTGACCTTCATCCTCTCTCTTCAATGATGTCATCATCTGTAATACCTTCTTGAGGTAAACCTTGGAAGGTATACTTCAATAACTCTGCCCAACCAGCTCCTGAAGTTGAGTAGAGTTCAAATGGAAGTAATTGCTCGCTGGATGCTGTGTAAACTTCCAAGCCATCATTATTCACCAACGAGCCGTCAAATAGTTCTAGAGTTTCATCTTCATCCAAAGTAACTCAGATCTAGAGTATCAGGGAAAAAGGACTGATATTCTAAAGGATAAACAACATGTCCATGTTCATCAAAATACTGCATTGATGGCAGTTCAACCTTACCAAAGAAGTTATCTGTATCATAGAAACATTCTTGATGTAGAATAATTGAATGCTGTAATTCACGAATTCTAGTTGGATCACCACCTGCCCCTAACCGAGCATTCTTTGGGAACCTCTTGAAGTAAGGAAGAATCCAGGCTCTCCAATCTTTTGGATTTCCACCATACCTTTCGCCATTGTGAACATATGATGCCACTTGGTTTTCTATTGCAACTGGATCATCAATTGATAAACCATTATTGTGTGCTCTAGTTTTAGTCTGGAATTGATTATGGCCAAGAATAATATTGAGCATATCAAAATTTGTAAATAACAATTTTGCAAGTTTTTTCGCTCTGTTAAGCCTATCTAGCTCCTTTTTGAGTTTTGCTTTTGTATCAGGATCACCTTCAAGCTCAATTTGCTGTTCTAAAACTTCACTTGGGTACATTTGATCTAAGCCTCTAGCTAACACATCTCGGCCTTGTTCACCAGAGAGTTCATTATAGTTAAAGTATTTTGCATCTTTAATATGCACAACTTTTCCAGCCGCTTGAGTAGCCTCTACATCTCGGAGTTTTCCTTCAATTCCTGAAGCCACAAGGTTATTTAGCATACTGCGAATCAAAGGCCCCATCTCTGCATGATATGTTGTCGCCAAAAGAAGCTCACTTCGATTAAGAGAATAAGCTGCAATCATCGAATCTTTAAACTTTGGAAGAAGCATTTCTCTACTTACAGTACTCCTCCCAAACCTCCATACATTCTGGCATCCATGTTACCAAGTTGGATCTGTTCAACCTTTTTTGTAAGTGATTCTAATTTTTCTTCTGGAGTTTTTTCTGATCCGTAAGATTATTCTCTTCTGGTGATCAATTTTTTATTATAAGCAATGACTAAATCTCGATTTCGTCCTGGGTGATATGTTTACCATAATCACCAGATGTAAGGTCAATGCCTCGCTCTATCATTTCGTCAATCATTTCATCATAGGTCATTTCAGACTCAACTTATTTTGGAAGTTCTTTTTTAGAAAAGGCTATCAGTGAATAGTGAGTGTTCTTTTGCACGAGATAAGCTTCCATTTTCACCATCAGGGGCCGACCAAATTTTCACAAAATGACGTTGTTCAGAAAATTCATAGTCATCAAGTTATGGTTATTTTCCTTGTGATCTTAAATTCTCTTGTTCATCAAGAAAGTGTTTGCAGTTCCTCAAGGTCGGCTTGATGTTAATGCATCTGGGTTTGAGGAATGAGGAGCAATATTATCTTTTCTGATGGTTTGTATTTCATTTATGAGATCTCTCAATGCTTTAAATTCTGTCTTTGTCTGTTCAAGAGCATTATTTATTTCTTCTTCTTCGCAAGCTTTAAAATTTTTTCTTCCTCTTGAGCATCTTTTGTTATTTGAGCTCTGAGTTCATCCTTACGCTTTTGAGCACGATCCCAATACCTTTCAGAAAAGTATTTTTTTGTTGTTGTTTCATTGAATCAACATAGGTATCTGCAGCTTCGACTTCAGCTTCTGCCTGTTCAATAAGTCCATCGTTATCAGCATCTCCCACGAGCATTAATAACATCGCTTCTGGGATTTTCATCGTCAACATATGGCTTGGCAGATGGTTTTTTTTGCAGTTCAGCTCCCAACTGATGAAGAAATGGAAACTGTTGGTGTCAATAATATTCAAAACCCATTTTTCATAGATATCTTTTTTGTTGTTCAAGCAACAACACAATATCTGATTTCATTCTTTCTAAAATAGGAAAAAAGATTGCTCATTAATGGTCTATCAACATAAACGTCTTGAGCTTCAAATATTCCTTTTTTCAAGTAGATTGTATGTTCAATGATTTTCACCCATACAACCAGAAACATCAAAGTCAACAAATTACTTACTGACTTTGCAGGCTATTTTTTGAGCAAGGGCAGTTCTAATTCCAACATACACTGGATGCCAAACAGAAAAATTCATTTTTATTCGGATCAGGCAATGTATCAGCTGTTAAGCTTTCTTCTTCCACAAGATCTTCATCAGGTGAAATTCTTTTCGTTCATCTTTAGCTTCATCAGAGATATATTGATGTAAAATGGAAGTTCGTCTTTCCATTCCTCTATTGGATTACCAAAAAATCGTTAATTTCTTCAAGGCCTGGATAGGTTTCTTGATTGAACATATTGTCAGAATCATCAGAAGAAATACCATAGGTAATCAAAGTTTGTAAATCGATCAGCACCTGATTTGCCTTGGTTTCATTCTTAGATTTAATTGCAGTAACCAAATCTCTCAAGAGAATTTTATAATGATCTTTATGGGGAAGTTCATGTAGTGGTATCTTTACAGATTCGTCAGACATACAAGAATTATACCATTCTGACTCGATAAATCCTAGGAGTTTTTTCGTGATAATATGTCTTGCAAGAAACATTAAAAGTTTGTAGAGTGTACTAACCTCACGGAATCTGGTGAAATCCAGAGCTGTGCCGCAACGGTAATGTAAGCGTTCTTCCCCCAAGAACAGCTCGCTCAGCCCGGTCGGTGAGGTGGTAAACCGACGAGCATCGGATGAGCTAGAGCCACCAAGAACCAGCGTCCCTTTGCTCCTCAGAATGAGGAGTTTTTGTTAGCCAAAGAGCAGCTCACTAGTTTTTTAGCAAAAAAAAGCAGCCTGAAAGCCGTTTTGATCAGTGGGATGCAACTGCCTATATCAAGATGGCTGCCCTGTCTGAGTATCGTACCTACGATGCTCTTACGACCTCCTAACTGCAAACTTTATTTCCTTTGCCGCTGAATACACTCGAGGAGAGGTTGTTTCTGAATTTGAAATGGACGTAGATCCTCACACTGGGCTGTTGGGAATGCTTTCTTCTTACACAACAGGCATGTTGGGCATGGGAGAAAACTTTGAAGATAAACTCTCATCTCAGCGAAAATCTCCAACTCGAGCACAAATCGAGACGAATAATATGTATAAACTTGACCAATGGTCGGTGTCTGCCCCAATTGGTTCAGTATTTATCTGGAATAGTCCTCCAGGCCTGGTTAGTGAGGGCTATGCTGGCCTCAGCTCGCACTCATTTATTTTCGTGTATGAAAAAACGAGTCCAACCAAAGTTATCCTTCACCAATACCGAACCTGGATGTCATTAGAACAACATCAAGCATTTCAGAACTTTGCAACCCAAAAAGAAACACCTTCAAAGCTAGCCCAAAAAAGTGGACATGAAATCATCAACAACACGTGCACAATAACTCCTCAAGATCACGGCGTGCAATCCGCAGCTGAATTAGTTTCAGTTTTAGAAAAAAAAGCCTATGAATCTGAAGATTCATGGAAGGTTAAACCAAAGGAGATGCCCCAAATAAATGACAAAGAGTATGGAGTGTTCCGAGATTTCTTGTTAAGCCTGTATATTCGCGAAGTTGTTCCGTTACTACTTACTGAAGTACCCGAAGTTTCAAGCGATCAAGATCCTCGCTGGAAATCATTTGTTACTTCGAGAGAATACTCAAAACTTGTTACTCAGTTAGATCTGGCTTTTGGGCTGTTAGCCTATCAACCTCTGGTAAAGTGGGTCGAAGCTAGTGACACAAGTGCTTCGGAGTCAAAATCAGTCTGGAAACAACTGTTTGGACAAAAAAATGACGGACCTTCTATAAACTCCATCTCTCATACTCAGGTTGAAGAAGGCTTGATGACAATGTATTCACTTCAACTAGCTAAACTACATGGTGAAACTATTCAAAAAGGCCAAGCACAAAACTATAATTCATTGGCGAGCATGTTGCTTTCTACTACTTCTAAAGGTTTGAGTTTAGGCCAGTGTGGGATTGGGACATTTATTCCGACTCGCTTGATTTCAAACTCACTCTCGGTGCAGTTGGGACCAACTATCCCCGCAGTTCCTGGGATGGCTGGCGGCACGGGAAGCAAAGAAAAATCAGAAGCACTTAACCACCTCAACTCCTTAGCATATTTCCCACTCACACTCAGTAACGACCAAACCTGGTATATCAAAGCAGAACACTTTGCTACCTACCAAGAGTTTTTCGAAACAAACCCACTAACTCTTTCCGAAGATGGCATCCCAATCGGGCCGTGTGGCTGGGCGCTCCGCGGCGACCCTCGCGGCAACGATAACCTCGTCCTGTCTGCACCAGAATATAACCAATTTCAACTGCTCCGCGCCCAGCTCCTCCACGACCTACTTGATAATCCAGAAGCAGGATTTGAGAGTTTTGCCGAAGAACTACTTTCACTGGCTGACTCTGAACAACAGAAGAAAGAACTTTCTAGCGTTGTAGAGCTACTCCGCCAAGCATTAAAAACCTCCGTGGGTATTGGAGACATGCTGTTTAACGACTACTTTGATCGATTTATGATGTTAGCCGATCCACTTTTGAGTAAACTTTCAAAGAAAATGGATCTTTCTGAGTTTGTTCTACGTCCAACAGAAACCGCAGAAAACATTGTGACTCTTTTCTCTCGCGATTCGGAACTGGCCACACTGGCTCGTTAATATGGTCTTTTACCATTCCTTTGCCTAACCTTTTGAACTCCCTCTCAAAGTGCCACAGCTACTAGAAGGTTCCACGTACTAATGTGAAGCATTGAGACGAAGCGAGCTGTTGGCGAGCGTGTGAAAAAGGTTAGGCAAAGGTGTAGTTTCCCTGGTATAATGCCTGTATGGCGGCCGAAGACAATTCACCGGAAGTAGTGCGTATTAACGAGGTAAAACGGCTCGATCCGTCACTCACGCTCAAAAGGAATCGCCCTCAATTAGAAAAAGCACTAACTGAACTTCAGCGTGTAGTTCGTAATGAAGAACTTCAAACTGGACTCATTGTCCGTGTGCCACTCAGAAACAGAGGACTTCAAGAACTTACCGTTTCCCATTACACTCGAGATGGTGTTCCCCAAAGTGAACAGGACGATACTCTTTACTGGTCTGACTACGCTGCCATCCTGTTAGATGTAGCCGCAAAATTCAAAAAAACTAGTCTTAAAGACGAGTTTGCTCAATATGCTCCCACAGATATTCAACTGGAAGAGTGGGCTCATGCACCGAATACTGACTCAACCGTTGTAAGTGAACTCGCAACGTGGGAGCACCGCTATGACATTGCCGAACTCGCTGCAAAATTAGCTAGAGCTTTCATGACTGGTGTTGAAGAAGTCGCAGAAGAAGAAGCTGACAAACCTGAAAAGCCTGCTGATGAGGATTCTGTCACAGAAGACGATAAAGCAAAACTACTCCAAGCCGCTTTAGCAGCTCAACAACAAAACAGAGAAAATGCTACCGCAGCTGTTCCTGAAGCAGCTGGGTCAGACGATGCCCCACAAGGTCAACTTGACTCCACTCAACTTCCTGCCAATATTTCCCCCGAGCAAGCCCAACAACTTTCTGCTGCCGGAATTACGCGTCAGGACCTCCAGCGTCGCTACAAGAACCAACAACAATTACTTATCCAATTCTCTATTGGTCAGGCAGCTCGAGATCGAGACATTCCCATCAGTCAGCTTGACCCTGACCTCATTCGTCAAATCACCGACCTTGCAAACGAATTTATCGAAAATGGTGACGATTTTTCATTTTTATTCCGTACAGATACAGATCGAGCAACTACCCTAAAAAAGTTCCAAAACTTTCTTGAACGTGCTGGCATTCCCATGGGAACGTTTTATACTCCAATTCAGGCCCTCGAGCAAGAAATCAAAGATATTACAAAAGATGGCAACCCCATTGTCAACAAAAATGTTGAAACCACCATCGATGCTATTGTTATTAGCCATGGTGAAAAAGCAGTCGACATTATTGATTCTTTTGACAAGCAAAAGGTTGAGCTTATTTTTGGATTTGATGGGTACAACCTCTCTCCAACACAACTATCTGAACTAAAAGAAGTTCTTAAAAACTATGCGGAGTATCGCCTTATAGAGCTAGCGGTCTACACCGAAAGTGAAGATACAAAAAAAGGATTGGTCGGCAAAGGCGACCTCAATCCTGAAGACTCGCTCGCGCTCATTAACGTTGTTAGAGATACTATTGTTGCTCACTCTGATGAGGGAAACCAACGTGGTGAAATTGTTGCTGACGGATTAGCAACAACTTCTGGTAAAACCAGAAAAAAAATTAAGTTTGCACTTGAACAAAACTCTAAAATTTTTGGAGCATATTGGAATAGTCTAACTCCAGAAGAACAAGCCATAGCCCTAACTGCACTTGGGACCGGACATCTTGTTCAAAAAAAACATCCTGTCGAAGGCTATGAACTACCTATTAATATTGCAGAATTAAATCCTGCGATTTTCAAACAATATAAACTTGAAATTCAGCGTCGCGAACAACTTGCAACTGAGTCCATAGCAGAGCTTGCCTACGCAGAGGAAGTTAACTCATATGTTAACGCTGCACTCAGAGCTGAATCCCTTTCGCTTCAAATGCGAAATGAATATGTTTTAGAGACAGCAGCAACAATCAGAGTTGCAATGCATGATCAACAAGCTCTTGATCAAATGAACTACTATGAAATGATTGCTGCCGAAGAAGACACAACTGATGCTGTTGCAGGAACATCTCCAATTCGTTCTCGGCTTGGGGGATATGTTAATTCACGATTTGATCCAAAAAAGAAAATTGTTGATGGCCTTGGAAAAGTTGCTAAAAACAAAGCAGCTAGCATGGCAAAAAGTGAAGTTGCCGAAAAAATTGCAGCGAAACTCGCAGGGGGATCTGGAGTGCTTACAGCTGCATATGTTGGTTATAAAGCGCTCGAAAAGGTCATTGGAAAAGAAAACACCAAAAAGCTTTTAGTTGCACTTGGAGGGATCGCTGCTGGTACCATTGGCGCCATCATTTATAAGACCATCCAAATGATGCAAACCGTTGGTGGTGCTATTGGAGGAACTGTTGGAGGTACCCTCGGGCTGATTTATGGAGGACCTTTTGGGGGATTGTTTGGAGCTTTGGGAGGTGCCACAGCAGGATCCAATTTTCAAAACTGGCTAACAGGCCTTTTTGGGAAAGGAACATCAAGTACAGCAGCAACATCAACATCGTTTTCAGTCCCTTCTTTTGCAGGAAGTGCCCCAAATGTAGCGACTGTCACTGCTCCAGCAGCCCCTACCTTTGTCAGACCTCTCCCAAAAACACCACTCCCTTCGGCAGGACAAGCAGCAAACGCTATTACTCGCTTTACCCAAACCGTCACAAGCGCTCCCTCAACAGCTGCTGCCTCGGCTACCGCAACCCTTCAAACTGCTACTGTCGCAGCCACCAATATTTTTACATCACTCCCTGCAATAGTGGTAGGAGGTAGTACGTTGGTTCCTGGATTGGCAACCATTATTGTTTTCCTTGTTATCATGGGCGCATTCTTAGTCCCAATGCCGTTTACTATTTCAAAACAAGAACGCACGGTCTCCAGGTATGCTATTGTCAACAAAACAGCTACTCCCGACGAGATTGAAAATAATACAGAAGAAGATATTACCTACGAAATTGAAATCGCGGCTCGCACTGGGTACAGTTTAGAGCTAAAACGCATTTCAGATGAATTTACCGTTTTAGGGGGTGAAGCAACAATAAGTGGAGAGTCTCCTGTAAGTGTGGCTTCATTTGAAAGCACAAGGATTACCACCCCACAAAGCGTCACCTACACCATACCCATTTCAGGAGAAGATGCTCTTGTGATTAATACTGTCACCTTTGTTGTTGATGTGTACGACAGCAGCGGTAAAATCGTCTTACAAGGAGAAAGCGTCACAACACTTGGTCTCTTAATAATTGGAGATCCACCAATTGGTTGTTTTGAGTTCGCTCCTGGTGGAATACCCAGTGAACCTTACTCGGAAAATGGACAACAGAGACAAAATATTTCTAAAAATTGGGAAAAGTCTGACATCATTAAGTTCCTCCAGGCCTTTATTCGTAGGGTTGGAACAAATGAATCCTACCTAGAACTACTCTGTACAGAAGGGGACATTATTGTCTACAAGTGGGATCCGCACCCAAACAGAAATTACTTTGCTTGGGTAATTGATAAAAATACTATCGGTTTCTACCAAGGATTTTTTAATTCTCCTGTTGAGTGGATGGAATATACACTTGTCCATGAAAGCGGGCACATTATTGACGGCCGTAATCCAGGATTGAAAAATGGATATCTACAAATCGCAACCAGCTGTCTCACCTATCCATTCCCTGAAGAATGTTCGAGTCGCCCAAGTGAATATTTTGCCGAAGGTCTTGTTGATTATGTTGTATACCAAACTCTCTTTTTCAATTTTGATTCTTGGACAGGAATGTTCCCCTTCAAAACAAACTACCCAGCAGAATATAATTGGATGAGAGATAATATCTTTGGAGGAATTGAGTACTAATGTCACGAGCCACAAAACGCCAAAATTTAGCTTTCGAGGAATCCAAACAACCTCAAAATAATACGATCAGAAAAGCGGCGCTCATTTTTGTTGGAGTGCTCATTTTCATTTTTATTGGAGTCACAATCTTTCAACAATTTATTCCTATTGAAGAGCCCCCCATTCAAGCGAACACCTGGCAAGGTCTCACACCTGGTTTTAGGATTACCCCAAAACTAAATAGCGAACTTGGAGGGCCCGTAGTTGTTAAAAACCTTGCCGCAGAAAAACAACAAGTATCATATAGATCTGAAGATTTTAAAGTTTTCTACAATGAGGTCATAGTTGATAAAGATGGGGTGGTTGAGTTTATTAAGATTCCAGTAGCCTACACCGAAACACACACACTCTCTGAGTACATTTCTCTCTATGGAGAACAAGACTTTGATCTCTACGATCACAGAGTAGGTGCAAATATTAAAGCATATGTATTTCTAGATGAGGGACTTGCTGTCCTTGCCAATGCCGAAACACAAGTTGTTGAACAACTTTGGTACTTTGAACCAACTGATAAAAACATGTTTATGGCTCTGTGGGGATCTGAGCTGAGCGAAGAGTATAGTAAGCCGGAAGCATTTCCGCTCTAAAAAAAACACCTAAGACTCAGCTAGCATCTTCCCGATGTTTGCTGGTATGATGATACCAGCAAAAAAAGGCTGCCCATCATGAGAGAACATCCAATTCCGCAAGATATCACCGGCTACAAATTTCATATTATCGGCAGTATGACTCTCAAGCAATTTGTTGAAATTGCCCTTGGAGTTGGTCTCGGTGGCCTCATTTATTCCACCAATTTACCAGAACCTGTCAAGTGGCCACTCATCATTTTTTCGGTTGCTATAGGTGGAATGGTTGCCTTCCTTCCTATTGAAGAACGGCCGCTAGACCACTGGATCATCACATTTATACGAGTAATGTATCGTCCAACCCAGTTTTTCTGGAAACGGGAAGCTATCATTCCAGATTTTTTCAACTTTACTCCCAATATGAACACTTCTGCAAAGGACGATTTTGATGTAGACTTCACCCCATATAAAAAAGAACGTATCAGAGAATATTTAACTTCCGTTCCAAGTGTTACCGATCCCTATGCTTTTGATTCTTCTGAGGTACAGCGCATGGATGCAATTTTAAATTCTTTCTCAAGCGTAGACGCTCAGCCAGCAGTCGTTGCAAAAAAAATAGAGCTCGAAAAACCACAGCTTGGTGTTCGTGTGAGAAACTTCAGACCCCAATATCAAGAGCGTGTTGTGTATCAGGATGATGGTCAAGGAAACATGCGAGCAACTGTTCCTGGTGTAACAGATGTCAATCAGGAATTAGCAGAAATGTACACCAAAAGACAGCAGCTTGCCAAACAACAAAAATCTGCCAGAGATGTAGCTCAAGAAGTGGCAATCCCTGAGACAGAGCTCATCGCTGTCGTCGATCCTGCAAAACAGGCAGAGCGAGATGAAGCGGCTGCTGCGCAGCCGCAAACCACCCCCTACCAGATGTCATACGCAACTGACCAGGCTGACAACACAACTTCACCTCAAGCAGTCGACGAGGCAGAGTTTAACATCAACCTCCCGTTTCCAGAGCCTCCAACAGAACCGAATAAACTAGTGGGCATGGTTCTTTCTCAAAATAATGACTTAATTGTGAATGCCATCATCGAAATTATCAAACCAGACGGGACTGTTGCGCGCGCAGTCAAAACAAATGCCTTAGGTCAATTCTTTGTCACAACTCCCCTTGATTCTGGAGACTATACTCTTTCGGTAGAAAAAGATGGTTTTATCTTTGAACCAATGAGTATTCTATTAACAGGTACTCAAGTAGAACCAATTGAGATAAGAAGTGTGAGTTGAGCCAAGACTCGAAAACAGATAAGATACAAATAACGAATATGTCAGAAAATATTTTGCATTCCACTACTCAAAAATTTATCGACATTTTTGATATCACCAATAACATGGTAATTCTCAAGGATGGCACCTGTTCATTGATCATTCAAGTTGATGCCATGAACTTTGGTCTTTTAGCCGAAGAAGAGCAAGATAGTATAATGTATGCCTATGCAGGTCTTTTAAATTCGCTCAATTATCCTATTCAAATAATTGTTCACTCACAAACAAAGGACGTCACTGGATATCTTCAAATCCTCAAAGAACAAGAGGATGCTGCCGAATCTCGCACTCAACAACAGCGCATTCACCGTTATCGTGAATTTGTGAGCAACTTAATTAGAGAGCGGAATGTTCTCGATAAAAAGTTTTATGTGGTAATCTCGGCCGAACCAATTGAGGTTGGCATCATCGCCGCAGGAAGCGTCATTCCTGGACAATCGGCTGCCGCATCAATTTCTTCAGAACAACGCACTGCTGTAATCGAGAAAGCCCGAAACCTTCTAGAACCAAAAAAGGATCACTTGCTTGCACAATTTGCTCGAATTGGTCTTTTTGCCCGTCAGCTTGCTACCCAAGAAATCATTCAGTTCTTCTATGTAAGTTACAACCCAGAGGCAGCAGAGGGACAACAAATTTCTGACACCACTAACTACACCACCCCACTCGTCACAGCCGGATTTGAAGGAGTCAGTATGAACGACGCCCAAACTTCCATGGTAAACCAACCCATCACTGTAGCAGAAGCAGCAGCTCAACAATCAGCAATGTCAGTTCCAACGGAGGCAATAGCCACAACAACTCCCAATCCAGTTCCGGCAACCACCGAGAGCGCTCTGCCAACACCAACTCCAGAACCAGCAGCGACTCCTCCGCAACTTATGGATACTACTCCAGCTCAATCCTCCGCTGAGGCAATTACTCAACCCACAACTATTCCAGCTCAATCTACTCCGCACACCGCCACACCATCAACAGGTTACACACCAACTCAGATGCAATATCAACCAGGCTCACCTGCTCCTACTTCTTTAAAAAATAACATACAGTCCTCAAGTTTTACTCATTCAACTCCAACAGAGACTCATGCAACACCAGCAGAGACGCCGGTCGTTTCATCGTTAGTTCCAGAACTATCATCAGAACCAACGTCTTCAAACCCCACAATTTCACCGGAACCAACAACCCCAATTAATACTCCAGAAGGTGCTTCAGTTGTAACACCACCATCAGAAGACTCCGCTTCTGTTGAACTAGAAACAATAACTGAAGCCCAACAAACTCAAGAGCACGGACCTGTTCCTGAGCCACTTGTTAAAAATGTGGCAGAAAAAGCACGCGCCAATATTTCGACTCCAATATCACCATCTGTTGATCCAAACAAACCTGTTGTGCCTGGACCTACGCTCTCGTCAACCACTGGAAACTCCGATTTGCCTAAACCAACGTTACCAACAGTTGCAACCATATCTGCGGAAGTGACGGCTGATCCTGTTGAACCAGTAGAAAATATGCCTCCTGCAAAATCAACAACCACCACACTTCAAGAAAAAAACGATGCCACACCAAAACAAGAAAGTGGAGACGATCTTCCTCCTCTCCCGGAAATCTAGTAAGATAAAGCAATGCCCAACTTAGCTTCACTCCTACCATTCGGCAAGAAAAAAACTGCTCCAACCGACGCGGCCAGTACTCCGGAGGCAAAAGAACTCGAGAAACAAAGAAAAGAACTTGAAAAACTCCAAGAATATTCTCGGGGACTGGTTGCTATTCAAGATATAATTGCCCCAGAAGCTATCGAGGTCGACTTTACCTTTCAAAAAATCAACGAAACCTTCACTCGCACCATTTTTGTGGCCGGCTATCCTCGAGCAGTACCAGCAAACTGGCTATCTCCGCTCATTAACTTCCCACACCAGATTAATGTGTCAATGTTTGTCTATCCTGTTGATTCTGGTGAAATTTTAGATAATCTTAAACGTAAAATCACTGAAATGGAGGCTGAAATTCAGTCAGACCTGCGTGCAGGTAAAATTTCAAACATTAATACTGAGGTAAAACTTGAAGATGCTCGCTACATTCGCGAGGAACTTGCTAAAGGTTCCGAACGGTTTTTCCAATTTGGTCTCTATGTAACCATTCAGGCAAAGGATAAAGATCAACTTGATCGAGTGACCAAAGCAATTCAATCAACGCTTGGTTCACTACTAATTGTTTCAAAAAAAGCAACTCTCCAAATGGATGATGGCTTTAAATCAACTCTGCCCATGGGCGTTGATAAGTTACAGGTTACCCGCAACATGGATACCACTTCTCTTGCAACGACCTTTCCATTTACTTCAAGTGAACTAACTATGGAAACCGGTATTATGTACGGTATTAACGAGCACAATGAGTCTTTGGTTATCTTTGACCGTTTTAAGATGGAAAACGCCAATATGGTCATCTTCGCTAAGTCTGGTGCTGGCAAGTCATACACTGTGAAGCTTGAAATTTTGCGCCAGCTCATGTTTGGAGCTGAGGTGATTGTTCTCGACCCAGAGCATGAATATGAAGATTTAAGTCGGGCCGTTGAGGGCGAATATATTAACTTCACGTTTAGTTCTGAGTCAAAGATTAATCCGTTTGATCTTTCTAACCTCTATGAAGAAGGTGAAAATGAGCTCGGTCAAAAAATTATTTCACTTCATGGCCTCTTAAAAGTAATGCTTGGCGAAATGACAGCACAACAAGAAGCAATGTTAGATCGAGCGCTCGTTGCTGCCTACAAAGCCAAAGGCATTACCCCTGATCCTGCTACCCAAACAAATGAACCTCCGCTCATGGAAGACGTCTATAAATCTCTGATTGGTATGGAAGACTCTGAAGCCAATGATATCGCTGCTCGCCTAGAAAAATACATTGCCGGTTCATTCCGTGGCATTTTCGACCAAAAATCAAATATCAACATAGTCAATCAACTTACCGTCTTTTCTGTCAAAGAGATGGAAGAAGAGATGCGTCCAATTGCCATGTATATGATCTTAGACTTTATTTGGACACGCGTTAAAAAAGACCTTAAAAAACGTATTTTAGTTGTTGATGAAGCTTGGTACTTCATGAAGCACCCTGACTCAGCTTCATTTATTCACTCAATGGTGAAACGTGCCCGCAAATACTATTTAGGTATTACAACTATTACTCAAGACGTCGAGGACTTTATTCATAATGACTACGGTAAAGCCATCGTTACCAACGCATCAATTCAGTTTTTGATGAAGCAATCAACTGCTTCAATTCCAGTTTTAGCTGAAACCTTCTACTTGTCTCAGGGTGAACGTCAACTACTGGTGACAGCAGATGTGGGAGAGGGTATCTTCTTTGCTGGGCAAAACCATGTGGCCCTTCGTGTAGTAGCTTCTCCAGAAGAGCACGAACTTATCACTACCAATCCCGAAGAAGTGTATGAGCGTCAGCAAGCTGCTAAGGCTTCTGCGACCCAGCAACAGTATCCACAGCAGGCCCAGGCTCCAGCTCAACCCAAGACTCAACAACAACTACAACAAAAAATGTCATCACAACCAACAGAGAGAAAGTCACAAAATCTCTACTCCATTGACGACTACGCTCCGCCTGAAAAATAATTGACCTTCCGATTGATCAATCTTTTTTCCCGCTTGCAAAATGTGGAAAACTTTTTGTATAACAAAGTAATTCAGGAATGAGGAATTTGACTTCTCACTCCAACCCTCTGCCCCCGCTTTGAATAACCTAAAAACTAGATAACATTTTATATGTCTACAAGTTCAGTCGGACTCACCACTGCTCAAGTACAACAAATTTGGAAACAAGCTTGCGCTGAGTTGCAGTTACAGCTCTCCCCCGCAGTCTACAGCACCTGGATCGTTTCAAACCCTTTAACTCACATGATGTTTTTAGATGAAACTCAAGCGCTTGCAACAATTACCAGCCCAACAGCCTTTCATTCAACTAATCTAAAAAAGAATCTACATCTTCAGATAAAAAACGCGTTAGACAAACACACTGGTCGAAATTGTAATATCGAGTATAAAATTGGTGATCCAAGCATTGCCTTTGCACACAATGCTCAGTCAGAACAAAATTCTCAGCACGGATTTGAGAGTATTAAGACAGATATTACTCCCCCTCCCATCGAGTTTTCTCAAAGGAATGATGCCTCTGCATTTCCTGAAATGCAGAGCTTTGGACAGGTACTACCCCAAGCGCAGCAATCATATTCAGCTTCAAATACTTCAGTATCTCCTCGAGTTGGAGATTTATTTTCGGAACAAACTCTTTCTTCTGCTCAAACAGATCGTATTAGTGCCATCTCGAGAAAAGTGGGTCTTCGAAGCGACTATGTGTTTGAAACCTTCGCTGTTTCAACCACCAATGAAATGGCTCATGCAGCAGCGACTGCTGTTTCTAATCGTCCAGGTTCTGCATATAATCCATTGTTTCTCTATGGGGGTGTCGGTGTCGGTAAGACTCACTTAATGCATGCCATTGGAAACAATATTATCAAAAATGATCCAAATAAAAAAATCATTTACTCAACTGGAGAAGAATTTACCAACGAAATTGTCCATGCTATTCGCAACAAAAAAGCCAATGAATTTAAAGCAAAGTATCGTTCCGCAGACGTGCTTCTTATTGATGATATTCAATTTATAGCTGGAAAAAATGCCGTTCAAGAAGAGTTTTTTCATACCTTTAATGCCTTAACCAAACAACTGAGTCAAATCGTCTTAACCAGCGACCGTCCCCCACATGAGATGAATCTACTCGAAGACAGACTTCGTTCCCGCTTTGAAGCTGGTCTCATGATCGACATTGGCCAACCCTCGTTCGAACTTCGCACTGCCATCCTTTTGGTCAAGGCAAAAGCAGCTCGAGTAGACATTCCCATCGAGCTAGCAAAAACCATCGCCTCACAAGTCGAGAGCGCTCGAAAAATTGAGGGTATCATAACCAGCATTAGATCTGAGGTAGAACTTAAGCGTCGCTCAATTACTCCTGAGCTTATTGAAGAAATACTTCGAGTCGAAATTACTGAAAAGCGTCCAGTCATTAAAGTTACGCCAGCAGAAATCATTAGAACCGTTGCCAATCACTACAAACTTAAACAGTCGGCTATTAAAGGTACAAGACGCTCAAAACCTCTGGTAACTGCACGGCATATTGCCATGTATCTATTAAAAGAAGACTTGTCACTCCCTCTCACAGAAATAGGCAAATGGTTTTCAGGAAGAGATCATACGACTGTTCTCCACGCTGTCAGAAAGATTGAAAAAGAGATGATTTTGGATGAACAATTTCATCAAGATGTGTCAGCTTTAAGAATGACTTTGGCTGCTATATCAAGATAAATAAATGGTTATTAACCAGTTATCCACGTTTGTGGAAAACTCTGTGGATACTGCGGGGAAACATTAGTGTAAAGTTGTTAACAAAAAAGCCCTCTGTGCAAAACATTGGAAAACTTTTACACAGAGTCCACAATTTTGAAAAAAAGTTGTTCACAAAGAGCTCAGATAAGATTCCACACGCTATTCACACGAGCTTACTTGAGTTGAAACTCCGCTTTATCCACGGATTCAACTTCACCTACTACTACAACAACTAGATATATATAATAAGATAGTTAGAGCGAATATGAAAACACACGTATTACAAGAAAACTTACAAAGAGGTTTAACTTATCTCGCAAAGGCGATTCCTTCGAATCCTCAATTACCCGTACTATCTTCTGTATTGTTTGAAGCCACAAAGAGTGGGGTAATTATTTCTGCAACAGATTTATATTTTGGGGTTCGTGTTCATTTACAAGCTTCAGTTGATACCGAAGGAACAATAGTAATTCCTGGTAAGCAGCTTAAGGAACTTATAAGTTCACTCCCAAATGGAAAATTAACACTTGAATATTCTGAAGGTACCCTCCAAATAAAATCTGAGAAAACTAAGACTAAGTTACAGTGTCAATCAGCTGAAGATTATCCTCAGTTTCCTCAAGTTGAAGGCGAAACATATACGTTTTCAAGCGAAGAGTTACAAGCAATAGATAAGTTTGTTGGCTTTTCGACCTCAACAGACCAAGCTCGTCCAGTGCTTACTTCAATTCTCTTTGAGCCTACCGAAAAAGGGCTTATGACTGTTTCCACTGATGGATTTCGCTTGAGTACCTATAAAGTCTCAAAAAACGTCAAAGGAGATGCTGAAAAGCTACTTTTACAAGCTAAGGCATTACAAGAAGTTAATCGAATTGTGAAACAGGTGGAAGAAACAGAAATTTCGTTTATAGTCTCACAAGAACTTAAACAAGTGTACTTTTCGATAGGAGATGTGGAAATTTACATGCGACTTATAGAGGGGGAGTACCCTCCATACGAGAAAATTATCCCAACAATCTTTACTACAGAAGTTGAGTTTCAGGCTAGCGAGCTTGACGATAACATTAAGAGAGCAATGATTTTTGCTAGGGATTCATCAAATATTATTCGATTTGCAATCACTGAAGAAGGAGTTGAAATTTCGGCCACCTCTCCTTCTCTAGGAACGTACACTGGGCAAATTGCTGGCTCTAAAGTTTCGGGAAAACACCTAGAAATTGCCTTTAATGCAAAGTATGTTCAAGATATTCTTAAGGCAGTACAGAGTGAAACTGTTTGGATGGGTATGAGCGAAAGTCTAAAACCCGTGCTTTGTCGTCCTTCAGACTTTCCTGCAGCAGAGTATGTAATTATGCCGTTTAAGGTGAATGAATAATGTCTGAACACGACAAACGATTTTTTGAAGAAGAAGCTTTTAAGTTAACTTCTGAATATGACCAGAGGCTTAAGGAGGCAGCAGACCAAGCTCAGCACTCTAACTATATTGGAAAATCTTGGGAGAACTTTTCTGAATCTCACTTGTTTAATCTTCTAAAATCTGGTGAAATTCAATTCTTACCAGAAGGTCATGTGTTAGTTGGAGTGTTGTTACTTGATGTTGATCCTAAAATTAAATCAGAAGCAAAAGGCCTTAAATTACCTGATTCTCTGATTATTGAGATTGATGCATTAGATATGAACAATATCACGCTTAGAGCTTGTGATTTTAAGTTTAGTTTGCCTAGAGCAAGGTACGCGCAAGTTAGTCCTCGTACTTTGCTTGATTTACTTAAGGCATCTCCAACTGCTCAAGTTGCTCTCTCTCGAAAAATCTCTGAGTTACAAGAAAAAAAATAATTCCCACAAATATTCACTTTGATTCCATAAAAACTGAGCAATCTAACCCTGAGTTTATTTCATTGGATGAAGCTGAACGAATTCGCCTTGCAACTGGTAAGTTTGTGAGTCCAAACACACAAGAAAATCAAGATTATTTGGAACATGAAGCTAGAATTCATCTTGAAAATGTTGCTATTTGTGACCTAACTCTTGAAGAGATTACTGAGCTATTTCAAGATTGTCCTGGTTTAGAGTATATGTCCCTTGCTTCAACGTTTCCTTTTGATGAAACACTATCTGAAATAGATAAAGCTTTAATCATATCTCGAGTAGCAGCTACTATGTCAGCTTATGGTTTAACTGAAATACAACAAGTTATTGATTTACTATCTGGAGTAAAAAAGTATATTCCGCTCAAAAAAAAGAAAGAAGCATCTCCAAGTTTAATAAGTCAATTTCATAAACAATTTGGTTCTCGATTACGACAAATGACTCCGATTATAGCGAGACTTCTTGAAGAACATCCCATTGAGTCAGAGTCGGAAAAACTTCTTGATCGAGTTAAAATGGTTTTATCTGATCAAAATGTTGAGGTAGATTTAATCGAAGATGTTCTAGCGTTTCTCGAGCAATCAAAATAATTACATATTGATTTGGGCTTTTCATCCTAAAAATCCCTGCTATAATACCGATCTATGACAAAACGAACATGGAATCCTAAAAAGAAGAAACGCATGCGCAAGCATGGCTTTCTCAAACGTTTAAGCACTATGGCTGGCAAGGCTCTTCTTAAGAGAAGAAGATCTAAAGGTCGTAAAGTCTTAACCGTACAAAAAAAGGTTAAATAAACATCATGCTTCCCAAGCAGCATTCATTTAAACTTCGTCAACAGCGAGGTTTTTTCTATAAAGCAGAGCGCTATTTTTCTCACTATTTTACGCTGTTTTATGTTCCTGCAGAGGCTTTAAAGACAGTTGTTGTTATTCCTAAGAAAGTGGTGCGTTTAGCAACGGGAAGAAACAAACTTCGCCGTGAGATTGAGTCATACCTGCTTGAAACAATACCAGAAGTAAAAATCACTTCCGCTAGCTTTTTTGTTTGTTTAGTGGCAAAATCGGCAGCGGTGAGCGCAGATAAAACAGAACTACTAACAGAACTTAAGAAAGCTTACACTTCTCTTAAAAAAACATGAAATTTAATACAAGACGCTTGAAGGTACTTTTTGTTATCTATCAAGTTTTACGGAGTGTTCGTTATTCTCTGCTTCACACGGTGTTTGGGATGACTATTCACTGCAAGCACACTCCAACCTGTGGCACGTATTTGTTTCGAGCCATGAAATCAGAAGGAATACTAAAAGGAGGTCTAAAAGGACTGAGGCGCGTGCTTGTATGCTGGTAGTCCCCTCTTAGAAAGACATTATGGAATTTGTGACTGAAAGTTTTATTCAACTTCTCATACTTCTTACCAATTTAACTGGAAGTTTGGGTTTGGCAATTTTAGTATTCACTTTCTTAGTAAGAAGTGCTCTTTTGCCACTCTCTATGCCAACTTTAAAAGCAACTCAAAAAATGAGAGAACTGCAACCAGAACTTAAAAAACTTAAGAAAAAACACGGCAAAAACAAGGAAGAACTTCAAAAAGCTCAACTAGATCTCTATAAAAAATATAACGTCAATCCTTTAGCCGGATGTATCCCACAATTGCTGCAGTTTGCTGTTTTGATCATTTTGTACAGAGCATTGATTTCATTTTTAAATGATCCTGCAATTGCAATAAATACTCAATTCTTTTGGTTAGATCTTGCTCATCCAGATAGTAAATACGTGCTACCAGTGTTAGCCGCACTTTCTCAGCTAGTACTTTCAATCATGATTGCCCCAGGTGCAGAGCGTGAAGATAAGGTGCCAAACGATAGTAAAAACAAAAAAGTTCAAAAAGAAAACGAAAAAGAAGAAGACATGGCCGAGATGGCTCAGTCAATGCAACAACAGATGATGTTTATCATGCCAATTATGACTGGGTTTATTGCTCTCCGCTTCCCCTCAGGGTTAGCATTGTATTGGGTTGCAACCACTATTTTTAGTGTTGGTCAACAGTATTATGTGTCTGGCTGGGGCGGAATTACGACCTATGCACAACGCATTATGGCTCGTTTTCAAAAATAATGTATTTGAAGTATATCTATTAGGAGAAAAATCATGACAATTGATTCCTTTTTAACACAACTCTCGGAGCACTGTGGAGTCGCTGCCGATGAGCTATCTGTCGATGTCAAGGAAGATGGCGAACACCTTCGTGTAGCCATCACTGTTCCAGAACAGGACTCTGGAATTTTCATTGGATATCATGGCGAAACATTAGACTCACTACAACGATTAGTTCGGATTATCTTTCAAGAGGAATACCCAGATCACAAGATTATGGTTAACTTGAATGAATATCGAGAACAACGCGAAGACCGCCTTCGTGAAATTACTGAATCTGTGGCAGACAGAGTCCTGGAAACTGGCGAGAGCTACACATTCAATTCATATTTTCCAGCTCATGAGCGATTTATTATTCACTCATGCTTGGCAGACAATGAAAAGTATGCTGAACTAGAAAGTGTCTCAGATGGCACTGGAAAACAACGCAAGTTGACGATTCAATTTAAAAACTAACAGACAACGCCACCTTCTTGGTGTCGTTTAGACAAGGATTATATGGAACTTCTCATCTTTACAGATGGTGGATCTCGTGGAAACCCAGGCCCAGCTGCCATTGGTGGGGTTGCGTATGTTGACCAAAAAGAAGGTATGGCTGCCTATGATTTTTCAGAATACTTGGGTATAGGAACAAATAATGAAGCTGAGTACACTGCTCTATTCCATGCCTTGTCTTGGTTGCGGGGATATGAGTCTTTAGTTGATGTTTCCAATGTTACTTGTCACCTTGATTCAAAACTTGTAGTTGAACAAGTCAATAAGAACTGGAAGATTAAAGAACCTCGCATGAAGGCTTTTGCTGAAAAATGTTGGGAAATTTTACGCAATCTTCCTTGTGAGCACAAAATTATATATGTACCTCGTGCAGAAAATTCGGTTGCTGATTCACTTGTAAATCAGGCATTGGATGCTCAAGCCAAGTAATCACATTTCCTTGAGTTAGTTTGATAGCTTTTCTTAAATTTACTCCTGTATCGGGAAGTAAGATTTCATTACAATGAAATCTGAAAGCTTTTAGTATGGTGCCTCAATTAGTCACTCATCTTGACTCAGATGCACCACTTGTTGTGGTGGTTGCAGCTCCGGGGAAACTCAGGAGTGAGTTGGTGCGCGCTATTTCAGAAATGGGATTGCACACAGAAGTGTCAAGTTATTCTGATTTCGAACACAGTATTTCTCAAGAAACATTAGAACGCGCCTACAAAATTGTATGGGTTATCGATGCGTTGCAGTTTTTTTCTCGAGAAGTTCAACATATCATGCAATCTCTTGCGGTGTATTCTCGGAAAACAGTTATCGTTCAACCGATTGTGGACAGTATTACGAGTTCAAGACCAACTCCGTTTTCGAGTACCTGGCAAAAAATTTCAGAGTTACAGACAGAAATAATTTTGAATATTAACGGTAGTTTTGATGAATCGGTATTTATGTTCGCAAAAAACCTCTTGGGATCTTCACTATTTCCTCTTGAGATAGCAACTATTCAACTCGACAAAAACCTGATGTACGACCCAAATATATATTTGTCATTTATTTCGATAGACGCTTTTATACATCAAGTAGTCCCCTTGTTCTTTCGACCCTCGCAACAAAGTGCGTGTTTTCTTGGTCAAGAAGTTCCAAGTTCACAACTGATTGAAGAGACTACTCTTTTGTTTTCGAGATATTACCAGCGAGAATTAGTGGTTAAGCGAGAACAACTGACGGTAGTTGATACAGTTCCCTTCCCTGTTTCTGAAATTGTGTTAGAA
>JACKFX010000006.1 GCA_020632255.1 Pseudomonadales bacterium | reverse complement strand
GCTTCAGCGTCGTCTTTGTTTGCACCTTCGAGAACGGTCTTAGGAGCTTCTTCGACGAATGCTTTTGCATCACCGAGGCCGAGTTCTGGCTTGAGAGCACGAACAGCTTTAATAGCTGCGATCTTGTTTGATCCAGCTTCCTTGAGGACGACGTCAAATTCGTCTTTTTCCTCAACTTCAGCTGCACCAGCTGCTGCTGGCATAGCACCCATCATCATAGGAGCTGCTGCACTTACACCAAACTCTTCTTCGAGAGCTTTAACGAGTTCTGAAACCTCAACGAGTGAGAGTTCCTTAACTGCATCAACGATTTTTTGAACGTTGTCTGACATAGATTCCTTTCTTAAGAATGTGTAACTTGAGTGATTCAAGTTTTAATGTGTCAGTATTCTTTTTTGTTTCTTTATACGTTTAGCGCCGAATTATGCGCCTTTTTCAGCAATTGCCTTAAGAGCATAAACTAGATCTCGCTGACCCGCTTTCAAGACGTTTACAAGGCCTGTGGCAGGTGATTGTAAGCGGTTGAGCAGCATTGAGATGAGTTCTTCTCTGCCAGGAAGCTTGCTAAGGGCTTCGACTTCAGCTGGAGAAAGGACTTTGTCGTCCATGATTCCCTGCTTGATAGTCAATTTTTCTTCTTCCTTGTGGAAGTCGAAGAGTTTCTTGAGAGCTGACACTGCATCTTCGTAAGAGAAGACGATAGCGTTCATACCATCAAGAGACTCACTAAGTTTACCTTCACCAACGGCGACGTTGATAAGTCGGTTCTTAGCCACCAGCATTTCACCGCCGGCTTCAGAGATTGAAGTTCTCAGTTTGACTTGGTCATTCACAGAGGTTCCAGAGTAATCAACAATGGCGACTGACTGTGCTTTATCAAGTTTTGCTTTGAGCATCTCAACCTGCTGTAGGTTTTTTTGACTTGGCATATCTACTTTCTACTTTTTTACTTATCATGCTGACGAAAAACGCCGAGCATGGTTTGTATCTACTTAATGTGCAGAATCCAAAAATGTGCGTGACGTGAGGAATTCCCGCTAGGGGAGAACAAAATTTTTTGTTTCGTTCCTCGGTGTGTCTTCTACGCGTGGAATCTGACCGTTTCGTGAGTGCGTTGCACACTGTCTTTGGAGACTAGGTGGTTATTATAAGGTTAAAAGTGGGTTTTATCAAGTGCATCTTTATATTGGTTGGAGTAGAGTTTATGGTACTAAACTACGAAAAAGCCTCTCCGTATTTGGAGAGGCTTTTCACTATGATGTGTTTTGATTTTTATTTAAAGGACGACTTCGAAGGCCGTGTCGCCGTACTCAACGACGATTGGGGCCATCTGTGCTTCGATTTCTTTTTCGCTGGCCATTTCGGCCTGCAAAACTTCGCCAATCTGCATGACTATCTGGTTATAAGACGCCTCGACGGCATCTTCATCTTCAACCTGATCAGCCAGGTAGGCGCGCACCGCGGTCTCATAGCCTTCATGGCTAGCCATGAAGGCTACGCCACGGTCAATGGCAGGGACGGCCATTTCGGCTTGTTGGACGATCATCGGCAAAACTTCCGCGGCCATGTCGAGGTAGCCGCCCAAAGTTTCGACCAGTTCCATCAAGGGCCGGCCGTAGGCATGAATGAGCCGCAGCTGCGCCATATTTTTGTCGCCTTTTGAGTCGGCGACAATGGTGCGAATGCGGTTGGCATGATCCACTACGGTTTCTTTGGCGGGCAACATTTTACGAATGGTTTCTGCATTTATTGTAATCATCTGGTCTCCTAAAAAGAGTTATCCCGGTTTTAGTCAAATCTAGCAGAAAAGTGCCAGAACCCGGGGAAAAACTGCCGAGTAAGCAGCTTATCCCTAGGTTCTGGGTAAACCAACATCATAATGGTAAAGAACTTCTTGTAACTCATTGTAGTAGTTGTAACTAGTTTGAGTGTGCAAGAAACGATTTAATGCATCCTATATATTTAAATTATGCAAGTAGTAAGATACTTTTACCAAGAAAAGTCTGATTGTATTTTGATACTAAAACGGGCTATGATCAAAATATGTCTATAGTCGAGTTAAAAGCAATTCAATTACCTAAAGCTAAAGATGTTCTAAGTTTTGCAAAGGACTTGTATCTTGAAACAAGTTTGGGGCAAGAAATTGCATTACGCATCGAAATGCAAGAAAAGTATGCGCAGGGAATGGAAGAGTTACAAGCACGCCAAGCAACGTTGGAAGAACAGTTAGATTTTCTTGATAGTATTTTTCCACCAAGTTTGTATAGAGATAAAATAATTAATAAGTTGCTTACTCATGCATATACAACATGGGATGATTTAGAGCTGGCTGAGTCTTATTTATCAAGTGCATTCCCAGAGTCTACAGAGAAAATAAGGTCTCCACTTGGCAAAGAAGCCACCAGGGATATTGCCTTTTTAACCTGGTTATTTTATTCTTCTGTGGATGAGCAACTGATACAGCCAACAAGCATGCTTAAGGAGCTTGGTGTTTCAGGGTTTATCGGTACAGAAGAATGGAAAGAAGAGCTCCTGGCTTTACAAAATGATGAAACGCTACAGCAGGCTCTTGCACAGCTTGATGCTGATGAGTTGGTAGACTTGATATCTAATTTTTCGTTAACTAATCAGGGCTTAATGTCAGACAAATTTTTTGCAAAGTATGGTGAACAGCTTATTCATAAATTGGTTGAAAGTATTCAGGAAGAAGCATTGGATGATCGTATTGCACAATCACAGCAAGTATTAGAAAAAGCTGCTTATGCTTTTTTGCTCAATCTTCCTGGTGAAGATCGGATAGAAGTATTGGTTTTGCTTGCTAAGGCAAAGCAAAAATATGCAGGCAGCGAGTTTGTATGGGAGCATGTTTTTGTTGATGTGTTATATGAATTTATTTTAGGTAAAAAGTTATTGCAGATGGAAAAATTACTTCCACCTCATATGCAAGATATGGCCTCTGTTGCAAAGGAATCAGGTAGGCCAGCTAGTAAATTTTACGTTCGAGACATTCTAGTAAATCAAGGTAGAAAAGATGCTTATGCTGGAATTGGACCATTAGCAGGTGCCGCCTCTACAGCAACAGTGTATCAGCTTATGGATCGAGATGTCGATACACCAGAGCAAAGTTGCAAACATGTTATCAAAGTGCTCAACGATGGTGTGATGAATGATCTTGAGCATGAGAAAACCGCATTTTTAGAGGTAATTAAGGTACTTATTGAAGAAAAAATGATCAACATTGATATTGATGTATCCGAAATATTTTCTCAAATTATCGAGATGGTGGAAGAAGAACTGTTTATTTTGACAGAATCATCAAACATTCGTGTCATGTCTAGACTTCGTGCATTACGTCTAGATAACGGGGTTGCTGTTCCTGCGTTGGTACATCGTTCACCAGAGCATTTAGAAATGGAGATGGCTCCTGGCTATTCGCTCTTAAAAATAATGAAGGGTGAAAACGTGCCTCCAGAATATAAAAAAATTGATTTGAGAAAAATCGCAATTACAGTTCTATCAGACTACTTCGAGCAGGTATTTACCTTAGGTATTTATCATACAGATGAGCACGCAGCAAATATTTTTGTTAGTATTGAGGATACTGGCGATCCCAAAATTACGGTGATCGATCATGGTCAGGTAGGTATTGCTGATTCTTGGCAAGAAAAGCGCGAGTTGATGGTGTTAACACTGGCACTTGATAGGCTTTCTATTAATTTATTGACAGAGCTTTTATATACAAGATGCAAAAATAAGATGCAAGCATTACTTTCGGAAAAAACAGAGGATAGTGAAGAAGATGCTTCAAAAAGGCAGGCTCAGATTGAGCTGTTAGTTGCGGTTAGCAAGCGTAGCATTGCTCAAGAGTTAGCGTTTGATGGACCTGTTCCATCGCTCAATTTTTTAGTAAAAAAGATGGAAGAGCTCTCAATTAGATTTGGTATATCAATGGATTTAGTGAATTTTGCAAAGGGACTACTAAGTATGGCTAGTTTGATCGATTTAATGAGCATGGTTGATAGATCTAAAATAGCGCTTCCTTACATCAGGAAATTTGGTCTAGAGGGATTGATATTGAAACATTCGAGACAGCTGTCGGCAACAACTGTGCGTCGTATACTGAGTGGTGATACCGGGATGCATTTACAGTAGTCAAGAAATTAGTTCAGTAAGAAGTCATGTGTAACTTCAGGATGCAGGATAGCATCAACC
This sequence comes from Pseudomonadales bacterium, assembly GCA_020632255.1. Lineage (GTDB taxonomy): Bacteria > Patescibacteriota > Microgenomatia > UBA1400 > PJMF01 > CG1-02-43-31. Next base: position 75,315 of record JACKFX010000006.1, on the reverse strand, counting down.
TTTGAAATAACGGTGCGAGGCTGTACTAATGCAGTCAGGTGGCTGCCGTCTTCTTGATCGATTCTATACTGATTTTCTCCGGTTCCGAGCTCAGGAGCTTGGCCGGTGTAGGTAAGGGTATCTTTACCGCCCGAGTAGAAGACAGTTTTACCACCTTCTTGGGCACTAACCGAGGTCCAGGAAGGGTAGCGTTTCCTGATAGCAGTTAATAGTGAGCCAAAGACGGCCCCTTTTTCTTTTGCTTGAAGATCTTTGCTTTCGCGTCGCCCCATTACCAGTGAGTACCGAGTTAGGAGGGCAAATTTTTCTGGTTTGATATCTCGCGCAATTTCTTTAAGTACCCCGGTCCCAAACTTGAGCATACTTTGATCAACAGCAGCTGCAGGCGAGAGCATAACAGCATTTTTCACCTGTGCTTGGAAGCTAGGGTCTTTGAGCATCTGGGCAGTAATTGGCCCTCCGGTTGAGTGAGACCACAACTCGAAAGAGCTGAGATCGACATCAATGTGAGCTTTGATGCTTTCGATGGCTTGACGGAAGTATTCGGCGTGGGCTGTAAATCCGGGATCAGCGGCACAGTTTTCTGCAAATTTTGGAGTGATTGAACCCAGAGTGGACTCTGGGTATGCGATTACAATAACATCTCTTCCAGATTCAGCCAAGGCCTGAGCCAGTCCAGCTACGGGGTCGAGGTCATTTGAGATTCCTCCAATCAGAACAACTGGAGGTAGGTTGAGTTCGCGTTTATGCTCTGGAGCATGAAGGACAGTGAAGCGGGACTTTTGTTCGCCATATTCACCTAAATCGACGGCGACTTCTGATTGCTTGAGGAACTCAGCACCAATTCTATCGAGCTCATGGGCTCTGTCAAGAATTTCTCTTCGCTGTGCTTTTTCTTTTTTGGGAGTACCAACTAAGATGTCATGAAGTTCTTTGCGGAGGCTACGTGTGAGGACGGATCGTTCCCCCTCGCTTTGGTACACAACTCTTTCCCCTTGGGTTTTGGTGAGATCTTCATTATTTTTTCTAACCTTAAGTTGAGAGGGAGCAGTTACTAACTTTGTAACAGAAAGTTTTTCTCGCACTTTATTAAAAAGCCGAGAAACGAGTTGAACTTTTCTCTTCTCAAGATGTAATGCCGAGGTTTCTGATTTGCTTTCAAGCTTATTAATAAATTCCTGAACAAGATTATTCTCGGGAATTTTTTTTTCTATGAATTGTGGATGTGTAACTACTTCAACAGACATTCGCTTTAGTATATCATCCTGCACAGGAAGTTAGTTTGTGAAAATAGTGCACACCAATTACATATTGCGTGTTTTTTTGATGTGTTGTATAGTTCAAGACGTATGAACAGCTTTGTTTGTTTCACCAAGCGTCACATGATTCAACTTACCAACTGGGTGGGTTGCGCTGTTGACGTCTAAGAGTAGACAAACAAAACAAAGAGACACGCGCAACCTCCTAAAACGGGAGGTTTTTTCTTATAAAAATGGAGATAGTACAAAATAAGCGTGTCAGGAAAGGAAGTATGAAAGTTGGCGACGAATTGCCATACTCAGCTGAAGGATTACAGGCATTAGCCTCAACCCTCAAGATTCATAAGGATCTCATGTGGTTTGATGCTACTGCCAGTCGTATTGCCTTCAAGCAACTTCCTGTTCAAGAACGGAGCACGTACCTTGAGGAAGAAGAAGAGTAGCTCCAGTAAGTATGAGTAAAAAAATAATAACTAGGGAAAGGGAAAAAGTTGGTTAGATGAGTTGCGCCAGGCATTTTGCCTGGCGCAACCCAACTCAAACTTCTCGTTTTTTCTTAAAAAACCGTATAAATAAAAAGATACAAAAATATGAATTTAGCAGAATTAAGACCAGGTCAGGATTATGCGTTATTTCTTGAAATAATGAGGCCTGAAGACACTCAACCAACTTATTCGGTTGTGTTTGCCGGCGTGGCTGGATATGGTCCTGATGATTTTGTTTCAGCTGGTATTTTAAACTACTATCTGGATATAGGTGCTGCAATTGGTATTGCAATTAACGAAAAAGACGAGGACGATTGGTTTGATCAAATTGGAGCTCGCAGATCGAGCTTATTTCATCAATCAGAGTAATATGTGATATACTTTGCCTGGAAAAAATATGCACAATTATCAAAAATCCACCACAACCACTACTACCACCCTCATGTAGGGAAGAGTGGTCTCGTGACAAAAACGGCGGCTCTCCCACGTGGGGGGAGCTTATTTGGTTTTAGGGGTACAGCTCTAGAAACCGATTCGAAAAATTAAAACTTATACTTTATACTACACTAGAAGGAAAACAACATGTCAGAACATAACCACGACAATCAGAAAGCCTATTCACTCGAAGACTTAGCGGCTCTTCGCCACTCAGCCTCACACTTACTTGCGGCTGCAGTTCTCGAGATCTACCCAGATGCAAAACCAACCATCGGCCCTTCAACAGATGATGGTTTTTACTACGACTTTGATTTTGTAGAGCCAATTTCAGAAAAAGATTTGCAAAAAATTGAGCAAAAAATGAAAGAGCTCGTTAAAGACTGGAACGGTTTCGAACACCGAGTCGTTGACGCTCAAGAAGCGTTGGCAATCTACAAAAATAACGAATACAAATCAGAACTCATTAGAGAACTTGCTGGCGAAAACCAAACGCTGACTCTTTACAAATCTGGAGAGTTTGAAGACCTCTGCCGAGGTGGACACATCGATAATCCAAAGAAGGAATTACGTTTCTTCAAGTTACTCTCGCTTGCGGGTGCCTATTGGCGTGGCAGTGAGGAAAATAAAATGTTGACTCGTATTTATGGAACCGCATTCTTTAGCAAAGAAGAACTTACAGAAAATCTTCAGATGCGTGAGGAAGCCAAAGAACGTGATCACCGAAAAATTGGAAAAGATCTCGGACTGTTTGTTTTCTCAGACACCATTGGGAAAGGTCTTCCTCTTTGGACAGAGAAGGGTGCCACAATTCGCAGAGAGCTTGAGCGCTTTATTACAGATGAAGAAATTCGTCGAGGTTACAGTCATGTGATTACTCCAGACATCGCTAATTTGGACCTCTACAGAAAGTCTGGTCACTATCCATACTATAAAGACAGCATGTACGCGCCGATCGAGATAGATGAAGAAGAGTACATGCTCCGGCCAATGACTTGTCCGCATCATTTTGAGTTATATTCATCTACTCCACACTCATACAAAGAGTTGCCAATGCGTATCGCCGAATTAGCCAAGCTCTATCGCTACGAGCGATCTGGGGAGTTGTCTGGACTGATTCGTGTTCGTAGTTTCTGCTTAGCAGATGCTCATATTGTTTGTACCAAGCAACAAGCAAAAGCCGAGATCAACGGAGTTTTGGATCTCATTGAGTACATTTCTTCCGATGTCTTCGGGCTCGAAAAAGGTAAAAACTATTCGTACCGTTTATCACTTGGTGATCGCAGTGACGAAAAGAAGTACTTCAAAGATGATGCCTCATGGGATTTTGCTGAAGATGTCTTACGCCAGGTTTTGGTCGAACGTGACGCAGCCTATGTCGAAGCCGAAGGTGAAGCAGCCTTCTACGGTCCAAAGATTGATATCCAGATGCGTAATGTTAACGGTAAAGAAGACACTGCCTTTACTGTGCAGTATGACTTTGTGATGCCACAGCGTTTTGATCTTAAGTACATCAATGAAGCAGGCGAGGAAGAACAGCCAATTGTGATACATCGCTCATCGATTGGAGCCATCGAGCGCAGTATTGCTTTCCTGATTGAACACTATGCGGGTAAATTCCCAGTCTGGTTGTCTCCAACTCAAGTCAGCGTTTTGCCAATTTCTGATAAATATCTTGAGTACGCTGGAGAAGTTGCCAATGAGCTTCAACGTCACAACGTGCGTGTGCACTTAGATGAACGTGCCGAGCGTTTGCAGGCAAAGATTCGCCACGCACAGCTGGAAAAAATCCCTTACATGTTAGTTGTAGGTGAAAAAGAGCAGGCCGATGGCGCAGTTGCGGTTCGCAGACGTGACACCAAAGAGCAAAATGTTGTTGCTCTTAAGGATTTTGTGGCACAAGTTGTTTCAGAGATTGCGCAGAAGAAGTGAAAAAGTGAAAAGTCTTCGTACTAAATATCAATCAATTTCAGCTAATGTAGTTTTTCTCTGTCATGATGGTGCTGGGCAGTTTTTAATGTCTCTTAGAGGTGAAAACACTCGAGATAATCATGGTCTGTGGGATCCTGGATCAGGCGAAATTGCTGTTGGTGAAACATCAGCCCAAGCTTTGAAGAGAGAGCTGGGAGAGGAGTATGGGGTTAGTGCCCGAGATACACAGTTGCTAGGAGTTCGTGAAAATGTGAATTCAGATTCTCATTGGATTACATTCGAATACCTGGTATTGGTTGATCGAGATGCAGTACTAAACAATGAACCTCACAAACTAATTCAGCTGTCTTGGTTTTCGTTAGCTGACTTACCGTTAGATCAAGCGCACCCGCTTTTTTCGTTGTTGGTTAAAGATTACTACTCAACACTTGATGCATTGTCACCAGTATCGGCAAGATAAGATTCAATTACCTGCTGTATTTTTTGAAGCGCAGTGTTTTGGGCATTATCACCATTTTCTATGATTATCATAGTATCTTGTTGGTCATGTGCTAAAATTTGATGGAATTCCGACAGTGATGCTTTAAGTCGGGTGAAAGAATTTCGTTCAGTTGCCACCATTCTTTGGTACCACTCTTGAAGTGTTTTTGGCAGAATGTAGAAAACAATAAACTCAAAGTCAGGATTGGCAGCTTTTAGTTCTGGTATAAGTGCTAACGGGAAATCTAAAACTGGGATTTTTTCGCTCCGAACTAGATTTTCGACTGAAGATTTGAGTGTCCCACACAGGTTGCCATAACTTGTGCCTTTGTGAAAGAAATCGTTGCCAGCTTCAAGCTGAGCAAACTCTGCTGTCGATACAGTGCTTTTATCAGTGTATCCAGCTCTTTGAGCACGAGTAGTTACTTGATGCGGAATTGCTAACCGAGTATCAGCAGAAAGTAATTGCGTGATTAAGGTTGTTTTTCCAGCACATGATGGCCCTGCGAAAAGAATACATTTTTTTCTTTTTGGTTCTAGGTATTCTTTTTTTTGTGTTGGCTGCCACTTCATTTGTTCAAGAAGTGGTTTGGTGCGGTTAATTTTTTCCATACTGTGTTCTCAGTACTTCTGTCCATTCTTCGAGGGTACTTTGGGAAGTTTGTGGAAGTGCATGTAGCAGAGCGGGGTGTTGAACTTCACTTAGTAGCAAAGTGGTTGCATTTTCGAATAAATCAATTGGTCCATCAGGAAAGCGAAGGCCACCAAAGTCGAGCTGATGTTCTCTTGGAACATGTCTGAGTGGTTCATGAAGTGTTTTACCATTTTTAGAAAGAGTAGGATGATACTGCTCTGGAAGCTGGTATCCAAGTTGGTTTAACCAGTGAATATCATTTCCAAACAAGTGGCGAGCCTCAAGAACTCGACGTTGGAGCGACATTAGCGCTCGAACGCTGTTCCAGTGAGTAAATTCTCTGGGGCTAACACCATCTGTTAATAGGTTTACCTGGCTCATGGGACTTTTTCTTGGATATTGGTAGAGTAAACAACCAAAACTATAATTATTTTGAGGATTACCATCTGCCACTATTGAGTATTCGGCAGTAGCAAAAGAGATAAAGCTTACCAGTTGCTTTACTTTATAGAGAGGTGTGTTGTTATTGATGTCATCTTCACGTAATGCATCATTAATTAGTGCAGCAATGTTATAAAGTGGAATATAAAATTCAGGCCACTGTCGAAATTGTGCAGCATGGTGTACAAAGTCATGAATATCTACAGTTGGGACACCACGGTTTGCCAGAATTGCGTAGAAAGATTGTGCGGTGAGCACGTAATGGTCGAGTTTTCCAGCGTCAACATATTTTAGTCCGTTAGGGTAAAGTGAGTTGTATGCTTGGTTTAAATTGCTTTGAACAGCAAAGTGAGCAATGCTAGCTTCACCAAAAAGTAGTGCTGAGGCTCTGTCTAACAGTGTTTCTTTGAATTCGGCATCAACTGGAATTTCCCCAGCTAGTATACCAAGCAAGGAAAGGTAGAGCGCATTAATATCCATTTGGTCTGAGTGTGTTACTTCAGAGTTATATGATGATTCTGTTGATTCATCAATTATTTTACTGGGAATAATTGGTTGAAAGAAGCGCTGCTCAGCAGTAGTGTCAGTACTACGAAAATTGTTGAGTTCTACAACTGGACGACTATTGGTGGCCCAGTTTGTTTGTGAATCAGCTACCTCAATTTGAGTAAGTGCATATTCTTTCAGATACTCTTTTGTGGCTAAGACAGCGTTTTTCCCTCGATGGTTTAGTGCTCGGTGCTCAGACTGGTATGATTCTATACATCTTTTCATACTGATTTTCCCAATTAATCGTACATATTTGATGTGTAATTATTGAATTTTATCGAAAATATCCTATAAGTCAACCGCAAAATTAAGAGAAGTTGCAATGGAACACGAAGGAAAGATTGTGTTTACTGGCAGAGATTTAGCAGTGAATGTATTTCCAGAATCTCAAAATAGTTTCTTTTTAGTAGCTTCTGCAGAAGTCAGAGCACAGCGAAGACATGCTCAGCTGGTGGAACAACAGCATTCAATTTCATATGAAGAAGTTCTTAACGCGATCCTTGCTCGAGATAGCAAGGATTCAGAGCGCGTTGTCTCGCCGATGACAGTTTCAAATAGTGCAAAAATTGTTGACACTTCTGAGTTAACTATTGAGCAAGTTATGCATAGAATTACTAAAGAAATTAGTCTTAGAGATATTGGTGTCGAGGGTTCGATTTCCAATAATAAAGAACACTAGTTTGACTTGCAAAAAGAACATGTTTTTTAAATGCCCTTTTTTATTATTGTAAGCTGCCAGTTTGGTAACTTAGCCTTTAAAATCAATCTTTACACCAGGGCTCATCGTAGCTGAAATGGTTGTTTTAGTTACTTTGATTCCGAGGAACTTGATAAGTGCCTTGTAGTTTTCAACGAGTTCTTTGGTGTCTTGAGAGACTTTTCCAATTGTTACGTGAATAACGGGGCGCTTTTTCTCAGTTTTAATGGTAAGTTCACCTTTTTCGAGGTCAGCTTTCTTTTGTTCTGGGTTACCAGTGACAGTTCCGTTTTTAGGATTTGGCATTAATCCACGAGGACCTAACACACGAGCGTGTTTAGCCAATTTTGGCATGAACTGTGGAGTAGTGACGAGAAAATCGAAGTCGATGTTTCCTGCCTCAATCTCAGCAATGAGAGCGTCATCAACGATGGCAACCTTTACAGATTTGCCGGTTGAGTGAGGAAGGGTGAGTTTCCCAACTGCTCCAACTTCTCTAAGGACTGCGTCAACGGTAATAGTTCCGTCGAAAGCACTGTAAGAGAGCTTCTTAACTAACTCGATAGCTGAAAACGGGTCGTAGACCTTAGTTTTATCGACTTGTGAGCGAACAGCAACATACTTCTTGCTGCGACCACGAGTTTCTTTTTTTGGAGCTGCAACTGAAGTTTCGGTAACAGTTCCTTCTTCTTCTGGTTGGGTAGATTCGACTATCTTGACTTCAGTTTCTGACTGAGACATGTCGACATTTTTCTTTGATCCCATATATCTCCTTAATTCCGTCTAAGCGGGGTATAAGTAACTACTAATATACAATTTTGGGTGAGTAAGACGTTGCTTACTCAGCAATTTTAACACCCATACTGCGAGCAGCACCGGCAACAGTTTTCATAGCTGCTTCAACATCGTTGGTATTGAGGTCTGGAAGTTTTTCGGTAGCGATCTCACGAAGCTGGGCTTGAGTGAGAGTTCCGACAACCTGGCGACCAGTAGTAGAACTACCAGCTTTGAGTTTGAGTGCTTGCTTGATCATAGCTGAAACTGGAGGCAGCTTGAGTTCAAAAGTAAATGAACGGTCTGCATAGACAGTGATTTCAGCAGGGATGGTTTGACCTTTTTTATCTTGAGTGGCAGCGTTGTATTGCTTCAAGAAGTCCATCATGTTGATACCAGCCTGACCAAGAATAGGTCCAACTGGAGGAGCTGGAGTTGCAGTACCAGCTGGGAGGTTGAGTTTGAGGATGTTAATTATTTTTTTTGCCATAATACGTGTTTCCGTTTTATTTCTGTCCTGTTATGGAGTGCTTATACTTTCTTTACTTGTAAGAAGTCGAGAACCACTGGGGTTTCGCGACCAAAGATGTTGACCAAGACTTCAACTTGACCCTTTTCTTCGTTGATAGAGTTGACAGTACCGAGGAAGTCGTTGAAAGGACCATCGACGATACGGATAGCTTCACCTTCGACATAATCTGCCTTGTATGATGGAGCAGCCTGAGTCATGTACTTCATGATTGCTTTAACTTCGTGTTTTGGAAGGGCAGTTGGCTTGTTACCAACACCGACAAAGCCTGTCACACCTTGAGTAGTGCGAACAGCTAACCATGAGTCGTCAGTGAGTTCCATCTGCACCAGCATGTATCCTGGGAAGATTTTTTCACTGACTGTCTTGCGGTTTCCGCGCTTAATTTGAATTTTTTCTTGAGTTGGAATGAGGATTCCGAGGATTTTATCGGTCAAGTTGAGAGTTTCTGCACGTTGTTTGAGTGCTTCAGCAACTTTGTTTTCGTGACCAGAGTAGGCGTGAACGACATACCAGCGAGCTTTACGGTTTTCAGCGTCAGAAACCTTGATCAAGTTTGGGGTTTGGATCTTAACTTCTTGAACTTCTGGTGGTGTTGGTGTGTTGTCTGTCATAATTTTTTTCGTGCCAACCTACTTGGGCAGTTGTATATACCAATTTTTTCCTGTAATTTTTAGACCAAAGCTGCGAGTAACTTTGAGAACACAAAGTCGAGTACACCGATGTACAATCCAATAATAATACTGACGGTAAGCACGAGCAGTGTCTTTTCTTGTGTTTGTTCTCTAGATGGCCAAGAAACTTTCTTGACTTCGCGAGCAACTTCTTTAAAGTACTGTGCAGGTTTGAACGAACTCATTGTGAAACTCCAGTAAGATTTAATTTTTGAGTATATTTTGAGCAGAACAGTTTTTTCTGATGCCGATAGTAGTTTTGACTACTTGAGAAAGAAGAAAAAACTTGTTGTGCCAAAATAGAACTAAAAGTAAACTGATTGGAGTTTTGCAGTGAGTTCATAGGCAAGTATTGTAACAAATAACATCGATTTTTGAAATACCCTAACTTCACGATCTTTTTTACCACTTTTTAGGGAGTTTTTTCTGATTATTTTTGTGTCTTGGAAGGTGTCTGTGGTGCAGAAATTCCTTTATCCTTCATACGTTGCAGCATGCTTGATTGGCCACTTGCACTTGGTTGGGTGGCAGCTGGAGGCATGCCTTGTGCAGCAACTGACTGCGTTTGCAGGCTGTGCTGGGTTGGCATACTTGCAGTTGGAGTAGTCATGTTGCGTGCTGTTGTTAATGGCGTACCCAAGTCAGTGCGGTTGACAACCGGCTGTGGCTTTGGGGTTGGTGTGGTGGTTGGTGTTGCAGTGCGGCTTGGGGCAGGACTTGCGCTGCCACCTGTCATGTGGCGCACGCCAATAATGATTAGAGACAGGATAAGCAACCCAATACCAGATCCGATGATAATGAGTGGCAGCGCAGAGTCTGGACTCTTCATCATCGTCATCAACACGTCGAGTGCAGTTTCGTTTTCTGAAACTGGAGTGTCTTCAAGTGTCATGCCAGTCGTGGTTTCTTCAGTGACTTCAGTAGCTGGCAGTGGTGTCGTTACAGGCGATGGAGAATCGTTTGCTGCTGAGGTCGCAGTTTTAGTCGAATCTGTTTTTTCCATGATTTCTGATGGAGCTCCACCTTTTGGAGTAGAGTAAACAGATGAAATGGTTTTAGAAGTTGCTGCGCTACAGGTCGAACTACTTGGGTTAGTTACCAAGCGGCATGCTCCGTTGTAGCAACGTAGGTTGATGTCACAATCGTTATTGCTTTCACAACTGGCGTTACAATTAGCAGCAAGACTTTCAGTTTGGGTTTGTGTTAATTCAGCACAGCTGGTGCTTTCGACATTAAGTGGGTTTCGACATTGGTTGTACCAGCAAGTAAGACCAGCTACACACTCATTTGTGTCTGCACAACCGTGGTTACAGCTGTAGTTTGGTCCAACGTCGGCAGTAATACATCGATCGTTAGTTGGATTGACTGCTAAGCGACAGCGGTTTGTGCCGTCAACGTTGTAACAGCGTTGATTGACACTACACTCGGCATTGCTTGAACATTCTTGATTACAACTTACAACTTGAATACCACCAACTGCATCTGGCGATGGAGAAGGTGATGGGGTGGGAGTTGGAGTTACTGTCGGAGATGGAGATGATGAAGTTTCGGGATCACCGTCCTCGGTGACAGTCAAAGTGAAGGGGCTGATATGGTTAAGTTTGTCCTCGAGGGGATTGCTCCCATGGAGAATGGAGATCGATTCCTCTCGGTCAAAGTTAAAGGCAATTGTGCCGGATTTTGTGGGGGTGAAGCTCATCCTAAGAAAAACAAGTGAGATATCTCCAGTAGTTACAAATGGTTGCCCAATTGTGGCAGGTAGGGCGAGTGCTTGAACCAAGAAGCCATCTTGAGTGCGCTCAATTTGTGTTCCTGCAGCTTGAAGACCGCCATCAGTAACAATATCTGCGGTCATACTGTCGAAGGTGTCGGTGACGACATTGAAAAGAACTTGAATACCGTCAGTGGGTACGCCTGCAGTATTGACTGAAAGCATGACTGTATTGGTTTGGCCAACAGACAGCTCACTTGGCTGAACACTATGTGAAACAGTTACTTGACCTCTATCAATAGAAGCTTGACGACGTACGTCTTGAGGTTGCTCAAGCGGAGTTTGGACTAAGAGTAATCCGACGACACTAAAGGCAACTACCAATACCCCAATGAGAACTCCAGTTGTAGAAGGTTTTTGTAAGAATGAGCGAGTTGTTTTTTTCATGCTTTGTACCTTTATTTTGTGACACTAAAGTTGGTTGCTAAGATCGAGTAATCAAGAATATTGACGGTTCCATCACAGTTGATATCTGCTGGAGTGTTAGTGCCTGTTTTGAAGAATTCTCGGCTGAGAATGGAGAAGTCTCGAAGATCGACTTTGTTATCATTATTTAAATCTGGATTGTTTGCACAAGCTTGTGCGGAAAAGGTGTGTAGGTGTTTGTTGTTGTCGTAATTTGTTTCTGGGATGAGGATGTTGCCATTATTATCATGTGAACCAACTTCGTAGGCAACGATGTTGTTTCTTTTAGCGGTAAAAGGTCCCGAAAGAATATCGGCGTAGCCGTCACGGTGTTCAGTTAGCATGTTGTATTTTGCTAGCTTCACTGAGTCAAGTGATTCATTAACTTTCATTCGTATACTAAAAGAAAGGTCCGAAGGCAGACTATTTTTGACCACATTTTGTACCTCAATTTGTGATTTGATGAAGTAGCGATTGCCTTCTTCAAGGCTTTCTTCTGATACTTCTTGTGTCATGGCTTCATCTGTGTAGAAGCGAGGTGAGTCGAGTTCTGTGATATCTGCGAAGAAGATATCATCAAGTCTTTCTGGACAGATAACAACTTGAGGATCTACGTCACATGGTTCTCTGAAGCAGCTAATCGTTTCGAGGTAACAACCTGGAGGGATTTCACATATTTCTGTAGGACTACAAGATTGAGTTTGACCTTCGATGGCTTCGGAAAGACAGACATCGAGCGTTTGGCAGATCGGCTCGGTTGTCGCAATTTCTACTTGTGGTGTGGCAGTACTTGCATCTGAACGGACATCTTGAGACGTATTCTCTTGTAAGTCTTGAAGCACAAACACAGTTCCAATTAAACCAGAAATAATCAAGAAGACACTAAAGCCAACTAGAAAATCACTGGTAGCTTGCATCAGGGTCTGAAGAGGAGAGGTTTGCTGTGGATGTTTTGCCATAAATGTGCGCACTAGTTAGTATGCTCACATACATACTACCTGATTTTTTTAGGAATGTTTAGTCTGAATTTTTGAGCAATTTAATCAAGTTGTGCTTAAAAAATGAGTGGAATAGACAAAAAAATGCTACAATGTATGAAAAAGTGTGATGTTTAGAGCATTGAAACATGATGCTCCAGGCTAAAAACTTGGTTTTCAACTTTACTCATCAAACCGTGTACAATAGACGTATACGAATAGTACAACGATCACTAAGGAGATCTTATGCACGAAAAACGAGTTAGAAAAGCGATCATAACTGACGCTGGTTTCGCGAGTCGTTATCTGCCAATCACCAAGACAGTACCAAAAGGTATGCTTCCTCTCGGAAACAAGCCAATTATGCAGTTTATCGTTGAAGAGTGTGCTGAAGCGGGCATTGAAGAAATTATTATTGTGGCTACTCCAGAGGGCAAGCCAGTGTATGAAGACTACTTTAATAACAATGTAAACCGTATTCGTAAACAACTGGCAGCACAGGGAAAAGAGGATCGCTACGAGCCAGTCCAACATGTGTTGGATTTTCCAAAAATTGTGGTGATTACTCAGGATGAAAGTTTACCATATGGGAATGGCTCTCCAGTGGCATCAGCTCAACGATTTATTGATGGGGAGGAAGCTTTCTTGGTTATGTATAGTGATGACATTATTTTTGGCGCTCAACGAGATGCTAAGACAATGGTAGATTTGTATGAAGCCAATCCAGATGTTTCTGGAATTATCATGTCTCAAGAAGTTAGTTTAGATGTGGTACATAAGTATGGAATCATAAAATTTAAAGCAGATTCGAGTACAGATCTTGACTATATTGTTGAAAAACCAAACAAAGGAACAGAACCATCTCGCCTAGGCTCATACGGTCGCTACTTATTGACTCCAGATGTGATGCAGTATCTCGTTCCAAGTAATACTGGAAAAGACAATGAACTTTGGACAGTAGATGCAATTACCCAAGTTGCTAAAACCAAGCGAATCTTAGTTGGTAAAACTAAAGGAGAGTGGATGACTACTGGTGATCCAGAAAACTACTTCAAAGCTCATCTAAAGTTTGTCCTCGATCAAGAAAAATATGGAGAAAAGGTATCAGAGTGGGTCAAAGAACTGAGCTAAAGTGAGGTCTTTACTCATATTTTGAGTTGAAAAGAACTGTTGTATACTTAAGATACAACTGAACGAAATTCCGAAAGGAATCTAGAACATTAAAAGACAGCCCTGCGTGAGAGGTTGAAGAGTTTTCCTGAACACTTCATAAACGGGTTATGGATTGTCGCTCTGCTCCGAGGAGTAGTGTGCTTCCTACCCACTTGGTTCCTCCGGGAATCGTTCACCTCTCACGCAGGGCTGTTTTTGTTTACTTTATTTCCCTCTGCATCATTCTTTTTATGCTACAATACAGCACTTGCAGTGAAAGTATGACAAAAGGCTTGTTATACATTTTGCTGTTATTCGTTAATTTATTTCAAATCAAGCTATATCCAAATGGAGGAACCATGGATACAAAAGAGTTACAACGAGGTATTGATCTGGGAGATTTACTTTTTCAAATGTTGCAAGTTTTTGGACACCCAGCATTTCCCGTTTCATACGGGGTACTGGGGTACATTGATGAGCAACTTGGGACGATCGCCATTGGGCAACCTTTGGGAGGATCACTTAGTGATCCTACTGTATCGGGTATTGCCTATGGAAAGTTTGGAGAGCTGATTGTCGCCTCGAGAGAGCGACAGACTAATCGCTTTGCTGTTACGCCTTTCCAGGATTATGTTAAATCATATGGTTGGATGGGGGGTGTCTTATTTGATGATTTGGCAGCTGCTATTTCAGGACTTCCTCAAGAGGTTGATCGTGTGATTGCTGCTACTTTAGTGTATGCAATGCTGAATGACGTTAGTCTTCACCATGTCGGATATCGACATGGTAGTGAGGATGCGATGTGGGATGCGGCTATTGCATATGCACGGCAGAATCAGACAGATATATTAAATAGGCCGGCTGATGATCACCAACGTTTGTACTTGCCAGTTGATATTGTCGATGGCAGGGCACCCAATGGGGTTGTGTATGTTGAACACCAATTTTTTCCTGGAAAAGTTGATGCACCAGAAAAAATCCATTTTGACTTACTTACACCAAATCCAGTAGACTTACTGATTTTTTTGGCTGGAGCATTTGGACAAGAGCCAGTGCTGTGGCCGGATGGCGACACCTATGACCCAGTTGGGGAGTTCAAAGTTGTGTCTGCATCAAGAGGAATTGAGTTCAGTGTAATGGCTAGAGATCAATTCTGGCCAGTTGAGCTTCGTTCGTAGATTGAACAGTTTGAAATAGATGTATGTATGCGCGGCTTTTTAAAGCCGCGCATTTTCTTCTTTCCCCTTGTAGAAAAGAACAGAGATTTAGTACAATATAACTCTCGTTTTCAATTGAGATTTTAGAGATCGTGTAGTACACTACAAGCCTTGTGTTTTGCACAGTTGCTGATTGAAAAAATGCCGAAGTGGCTCAGTGGTAGAGCACCATCTTGGTAAGATGGGGGTCACGGGTTCGATTCCCGTCTTCGGCTCACGATGTGCGAATCGGGTTCTTAGTCTGGTTTAGTTTCTAGATTCAGGATATAATTTGTACCGTTCTTAACAAAACATAGTGCCAGGTTACTCAAGTGGTCAACGAGGACAGACTGTAAATCTGTTGGCTCAGCCTTCGTAGGTTCGAATCCTACACCTGGCACCCTGCTTTTTGGCAGGAGGTACAGTTGCCACCTTAGCTCAGCTGGTTAGAGCGACGGTTTTGTAAACCGTAGGTCCGGGGTTCGAATCCCCGAGGTGGCTCACAAAGGCTTATTTACTAAGCCTAATAACTTTGATATAATAAACGCCTTGCAAAATAAAAAATAGCATTCTTTTACATCTATTTGGCGTTTTTGAGCGTTCCATTTGTAATCAAGTAGCTACGGCTACTATCATACAAATGAGCCTTCAAAAACTCACAAATATATGCAAAATTATAACTATTTTTATCTTGTAAAACGTTTATACTCATCTTGAATTAAGATACAGAAAGTAGATATGGCAAGCAAGAAAAAAGGTCCACGACAACATATTGGTTTAAAGTGTAGCGAGTGTGATAACTTTGGTTACATCACCTCAATGAACAAAAACAATGAGCAGCTTAAAAAACAAGCTGGCGAAGCTACCTTCCCAATCAACAAGTACTGTAACAAGTGCCGCAAACACACTGAGCACAAGCAAGCTAAAAAGCTTAAATAATTGCTCATTATTACGAAGAAACAAAAAAGGCTGCATATTGCAGCCTTTTTTTAGTTAGTTATATATAGTTAACTAACATTTTTTACCACCTCAACAATATGCTTTGCGCCATGGGTAAGCGCGCTTGGTAGCGCATCGGCATTGAGCATAGCTTGCTCAATCCAGGAACGTTGTTGACCTTTGGCGCTGCGCAAACTTTCAAGTTGAGGAACAACTGATTCGAGTACGAGTCTGCGACTAATTTGTTTCTGTTCGAATATTTCTCGGATATGCACTTCCCAAGGTCCCCACTCATCGAGAGTGAGCACAAAGCTTCCAGATGCTGCGGCATCATACGCCATGTCTCCAGAAGGTTTGGTAATGAAGCCGTGTGCCCAAGGGAATGCAAGTTGTTGAAGTTTCTCATTTGCATCCACGATTTGAGGATGATAGAGCACACGAAGTGCGGCTGATTTGTCTGTTTCTGCACCCACTGCAACGCGCTTTTCTTTCGCGAGTTTTACCACTTCTTTATAAATGTCTTCGTGGGTTGCGCAGTACACAACCAATCCCAAACTGCGATTTTGTTTGCGCAGTTCGGGTAAGAGTTGTTCAACTACTTCCAATAGTTCGCGTTTGTTCGTTCCGAGTCCGCCGGTTGTGAGACACAGTTTGAGAACACCACTACGATAGGGGTTCTTTTTTTGTTTTGCTGCAAGTGTTCGTGGATCAATCGGGGCACCGGTAACGAAAACTCGTTTTGGATCCGCTTTTACCCCCATTAATGCGGCTTTCTCGAGGAACTCTGTTTTCGTGTTCTCATCAAAGACACAAAAATACATATTTTTGCGGAAAGCATTGGTCACATATTCATCACGAACATGCGGATCGGTAATCACTTGTACTACTGTTTTTCCGAGTGGTGCTAAAATGTTTCCAGCAGCAATGTGGAACGATAAAATTGGACCTGAAATTTTTTCGGTGACATACAACAGTGGTGGAGTGATGCTTTCCAAAATAGGAAGTTTATTGCGACCAAACCTATCGATGAAAGCTTTAAGAGTTTTTAGTACATCATGTCGTGCAATTAATTTACCAACTTCCTCAGTAAAGACAATTGAACCCCAGTCCTTTTTTGAAACATAGTTAGTTGGATCAAGAATCCAGGCCTTTTTTGGATCCATCTTCTTTCCCCATGCTGCCATACCTACTGCGAGAGCCATAGAGTAGTGGGCCCGAGAAAAAACAATGTCAGGGGTGTCATCTTTGGCAGGAAAGCCGTGCATTTCTTTGAGGTCTTCGCGATAACTACTAGAGACAGTGATGATTGGAACGGTAGTTGTCTCTAAATACGCTTTGTCCTCTTTGAGACTTTTTACGAGGAAGGGGTCGAAAAGTTCTGGCATAGGAACAGTATAGCTGCTTTAACGATAAACAGAAAGAATCGATAGTAGTATGCTTCTCTCAATTGAAGAGAGGATTAGTAGACGTATGTATGCCACTGAAGCAATTCGTGAGGCAGTGACATCTGATGATCAGAGCGCATTAGTTCAACCATATACAAAAAATGTATGAGAGATTAAAGACTTAGCTAGCATTTAGCACCGATTTGCAAAACAGAGCTAAGTCTGGTGAATAGTGTATAAAATGTATGATAAATTTAATCAGCTTGCAATTTTTTTAACATACTTAGCAATATCAGAAAGTTCTACGTCAGATTTAACAAAAAATGACTCTGCTCCAAGGTCTTTTGCTTTTTTCTTGTCTTTCTCATCACTGAGTGCTGACAGAACGATCACAGGAATTTTTTTGGTCGCGTCGTCGCCTTTTAATTCTGAGAGTGCCTCAAAACCATCTTTGTTTGGCATGATAATATCGAGTAAGATTGCGGCTGGTTGTAGTCGCTTTGCTTCGTCATGGACAGAACTGCCGTCGTTGAGGAAAGTGACAGTGAAGCCTTCCATTTCGAGTTTTTTTACAGTCAGCTTACCTAAAAATAGGTCATCTTCAACGATCAAGAGATTTTTGTTCATTTTAGGGGTACTTCCACAAATTTACTAGTTTTTTCGACAAGTGTTTTGTCTGAAAGACTGCGAATTCTAATCCAATTAAGATCAAGTCTATAGACTTGATAATCCTGACCTTTTATTTGTAAAACAGGTGGCCAGAAGTTTTCAATACCCAAAGCTGCCGTTGCTAGTTTGTCGATTGTAGCATCGATCTCTTCTGGATCTTGGAGTAACTGTGCATTTCCACTTGCTTGTATATACATCTTATCATGTTCCCAAATTGAGAATGAAAAACCTGAATCTTTCTCGAGAGCTTTGGCTTTATAGCTGTTGCTGAGGGCAGCAAAGTACATGGTGAAATCATCATCAATCGCGAAGAGGAGAATTGTCGAGACAGGAGGAGTGCCGTTAATTGCTGCCGACATAATCGGCATGTTCCGCATAAATGCAAGGGTTTCTTGTTTAAGCGTGGGGATGTTTTCGTTCATATCTTAAAAATAGCACACGGAATGTACTCTGGTAAAGCGGGAAGAGTGGACTTATGGTTTTGCAGGGGCTAGTTAATGATGTGAGAACCTATATAACTATTTGATCTAGAACTCTCAATGAAACGACGATAGTATGAAAGCTACCAAAAGTAACGGTTTTTATGTGGGAGGATTTTCCCATATTCAATAATGAAATAAGCCAATTAGGATTCTTGACACTCATTTCTAATTACCCTATTCTTCATATAAAATATAAAAAGGAAGAGAGAACACATATGATTGATGAAAGGTTCGCAGATCACAGTCCTGAATCAATGGCCATGAAATCTGCAGAATGGCTACAAGATAAGCTAGGAGATGCAGGCTTTACCGTAAAACTAACTGCAGAACCAGCGGCCAACATGCATGTTGGGAAAATAACAGCCCAAAAAGAGTGTTTTAAGGGAGGATCATACACTATGTTAATCGAGTTTAGTGCAGTTGTTTCTAATAGGCTTGCGATTGGATCGGTTTCAGTTGCATTAAAAGGTATGGCATGGGGTGATAGTCCAGCACGTAAAGATCCAATAGACTTGCAAAATGAGGAGCATTTAAAATTGATCCTAATACATTTTGATGCCATAAAATCAGGTCTAAACGCAATTCAAGCAGGATTAAGAATTGAAGATTTGATAGCTTCTGATGCTAGACCAATCAATGTAATTGTTTTTCCAGAATGAGATTTTTTCGAATATTTTAAAACTATTTTTCTTGGGAAGAGTAACTCGTAATTTCATCACCACATGGTCGGCAGGGATTAGTGAAGGATGTTAGAACTCGGTTTCTATCAAGCGCAATCGGATATTTAAGCCCATAGCTTCGAGGGCTTAATACCGTTTTGTTCCTCCAATACAGAAAACCCTACGTTTCAAGCCTAGGGATGAATAGCGTAGTTTAAGCCGGAGGCTAAATGAGAATGTCTTGCATACTTACGAAAGTAAGTATTGAGGGCGATTAGTCCTCATGCATGAAGCTCCGGCTTTTTGTAGCCGAAGAGATTGTTCACTCTTAAGAAATTATTTTGGATAAGAAAATTAAATATCACTTGGAGATTCAATAACATTAATTAGCTTGCTATTTAATGTTTCACTACCAAACCTACGCCAGGCGACAAGAAATTCATATGCACACGTTGATCCACTTGTATTCACTAATTGCTCTTTAGATTTTGTATCTGATTCATTCTCGTCAAAATCTGTCAATTGATAGAGTCGCTTGAAGTAATCTTTGCGCTTCTCTGGTGATAAAGGAGTTAACCAATATCTTAGCACCCTATGCAATTCCATCTGCACAACTCCCATATTCTGAGCATTTTGTCTAACCACATTTTTATCTAACTGTGGAATATCAGGAGAAAATTGATTTTTTGAGTTAGTATCATTGGACGCGTCTTCAATCGTAGCTAGTAGAAAACATTTTTGAAGTTGCTCATTACCAGTTCGCTGAATATTGCCGATAATTGAATTATTACAATTCGTAGAAGTACCAGTTAAATCAGTTTCAGTGTATAATTTCTCAAACAATTGTTGCATATCAAGGGTGATTTTTTGTCCATCCATTTCATCAAAAATACCTAGCATGCGCTTTAATATATTTTTATACCACTCAGCTCTTTCAGAAACATTGAATTTTTCCATCTTCTTCTGAATATGTTCAATTATGTTCATATGACTTAAGATATCAAAAGGTTGGCTACCAGTATCAAAAAAAGTATTTTGTTCATTCATAGCATTAATTGTAAACCAGCGAACCTTTAAATGGAATACTATTTTTACTAGAAAAATCTAAAACATTAAGATGATAAATAGGGTATTTCATGACTCTGCAGGGACTAGTGAAAGATGTTAGAACCCATTTTCAGTTGTCAGTAATGTATTTAGTGCCGAAATTGCATTAGGATAACTTTTTACATCGGGGTCAACATACCCATCAACATCTCTTATTGTTATTTTTAAATTTTTGTTTCTTTTACCCATTGTCCCCAGCGACAAACCCAAGATTAATCTCTGAAATTCAGCTTCTTCTGAATCCAATGAATTCCAATTAATTGATATTTGCTCAGAGTTTTTTATTTCATCTAAATATCTGAGTGTTTTGGCAAGATCAGGGCTAATTTCTTTTCGTTTTTGTGGTGGCCAGTTACCCATTTCCTGAAGCTCACAGATTTCGGTAATAAGTCGCAACACAAGTTGGGGAGAAGAGCTCTCATTCTCATTAAAAATTTTAACCAGATTAATCCTTAGGTTTAAGGCTATAGCCATCCCAACATCTACCCTTGAACCCTCACTTGTATGATTCCAAAAAATATCAACCCTTCCAAGATCACTAGACTCTGACAGCTTTACCAAGAAATTCAATTCTGCGAGTATTATTGCAAGACCGCTTGTATCAGTTTGAGGTGCGTCTAAATACGGATCAAATACTTCTTCTCCCGACTGACGCAAGTTTCTTATATGTTGCGCAATTTCTGTTCTTTCTAGTTCAGAGACACCCCTGACTGAAGAAATAACATACACACTGTTTTCAGTTTTTGACATCTCTCAAGATATAGCAGAATATTTCAAGTTATCAATATCGGGATTATTTTTTTGCAGGATTAGTTAGTGAACGATGTGAGAACCTATTTTCTTTCATGACTAATTCTTTTTAAGAGCACATCAACAAAGTGAGCATACGCACTAGCCTCATTTTTTAAGTCTTTCAGTTTTCTCTGAGAGAATAGTTCAGAAGTTTTTATCCTCCATAGCGCAGCACGTATGAGCAATTGATTATTTACCCAAGTATTTTCAAGTTTAGAAAATAATGAATCAGCAGCACCCTCCCAAACTAGTGCATCAACAATGAGTATTGCTGTTGCATACTCCGCTGGTCTCCAATAGGGAGAAAAATCGATAATTGCAGGTGACAGAGACTCTGAAAATAGAATGTTCCCTGTTATGTCTCCATGGATTAGTTGCTCGGTAGGAAAGATATCTTGTTTAACAGCTAGAAGAGGATTGGTCACTTTTTGTAGCTGCTGGTCAAATGTTATTTGATTACTACCCCAGATCTCTGAGTCGGCAACTTCCCAAGGTGTTTGTCTAGTTCCGATAAAATTTGGTTTTTCTATAGTCGAGAGTGCTCCGTGAAATTTTCTGGAAATATCTATTTTTTCTTCCCATCTACCTTTTATGTATTTTCCTTTTAAGTAGCGAAATGCTTGCCAACCATCAGACACCCACTCTCCAGTGGTTGTTTTTACTTGCTGAGTAACTCTAAAACCATCTTGATTGATAGAGGAAAGCGTAGTAGCTATCCAGGCTGATTCAGCATTGTTTTGTGTTGGTTTAAGAACAATATCTCCAGCTCGATATGATGTGCCTTCGCCACCAGGTAATAGAATAGCTTCATCTGAGATACCAAATGCTTTCAAAACATCTGCTGAAGGAGGAGCGTTTTTCGAAAAGTCGTTCATGAATAGATTATAGTATAAAAACACGATGTAATGTGTTGATGCCACCTTTAAAATTCAAGAGAAATAAAAAATACAGGGGCTAGTGAAGGATGTTAGAACCTATCTTGAGATGAAATATCCAGAAAGTGTCTGTATGATTTGTGTATGACAGAAACAAGATATTCGGCAGACGATTTGACCTTAGATGGTAGATATGATTTGCATTCCGAACAATGGGAGCAGTCATTAGAAATTGTTAACAAACTTTCAGAGTTATCTAGAAGCTTGCAAGCATCACAAAGTTCAGAAAAAGTCTTACCTGGTTTAAGCAGATATTTAGAAAAAAACCAAGATAAAATTAAGTTTGCGTTCGCACATACAGAGCTATTAACAGAATTAGTACCTTCACTAGCAATTCTCACCGCTCATTTGCAGACTTCTAATATTAGTTTTGAAATTATTCAAAGAGTAGAATCTATTTTGTCGTCTAATGTTAATTATTTAGTGTTGTTTGATCCAGTAAAGTACACTGAGTTGATACCATCGTATTTAGCTATCCTTGATTACTTGTACGGGTATTTAGATTCTGATGTCAGTTCAGCTGTAGCTCAAAAATTGAATCCTTAGTTGCTGATAATCAAGAGTTATTAGCAAGTCTAGTATTACATGCCCCAATATTTGTTCAACCTATGCTTGAAGGTGATCGTGGAGTTGAGGTTCAACAAAGACTACTGAGAATTTTGAGTCGTTTAAGAGAACAAGAAGATAAAGAAACAGTGCTTAACGTCTTACATAACTATATGCAAATTCTGTCACAACCTGCAAAGAGAGAATTAATTAAACAAGTGTATGCCGTCCCATTTAGTTCGGACATCTTAGATGCAGATCTGTTAGCTGAGGCATGGGAAAAGGGGGCATTAGGTTTATCTTATGATATTTCTAATTTAGAAAGAAATGTTACAACAATTTCTATTCTTAGAGAACAGTATGGACCAGAGGTTTTAGAAAAGATACATAGCAATTATGGTGTTTGTCACTTTGGCAGATATCCTATTGAAGTATTTCATAGATTTTTGAATCGTGATCCTGCAGCTCCTACCGTCACGTTAATATACCCTTATGCAGATCGTGCCGGTGTTTTTTATGAAGATGAAGAAACTTTTGCAGAACTTTTAGGAGCATCACAGAAGCTTAATTTCAATATCATTGAGGCAGGAAACGGTATTGATGTCTACTTGAGAATGAAACTTTTAAAGAGTGAATATCCAGAAACAGACTTAGATGTAGTACTCGTTGGGGGACATGGAGAAACTGATTTACTAGAATTGGGTACCCAAGATATGGGGGAAAGCAGTGTAATAACAAAAAAAAAAGAAGTGAAACAGCGAGATCTTTGTAGCAAGAAGTTTCAGAGATAGCCAAGAATGTAGTAGCAGATATTTTCGTGTTTCAGGCAATGGTTGTATAAAAGATTTTGTACAGGAGCATAAAGATGCTGTGCTCAAGAGCAGATAGAAGCCTTTGGGGCTCAGTTCTAACAAGCGAGCTATGGCTACCGAAGAATCTCCATTGAGCTTGGCGTAGGAAAAAGAGCATTGATTAATGCACAAGTATGGCTTAAGCCATACAAGAGAAAAGCCAGATGGAGAAGCCGGGACGAGCAAAGAAAACCAGCTCCATACCAGAATGAGATAAAGGAAGCTGTCCAATCTTGCCAAACCACACTTGGGTGGGAGATTTTACGTACTTGCCATTTAAGGAAAGCTTTCTATCCTAGCTACTTTTATGACGTATTTACCAGAGAAATTGTGGGATGGCAGGTTTCCCAAAGACACGACAAAAATCTGGTTATGCAAGCCTTTGTAGATGGCTTAGTAAACCGAGATTTCCAAAACCAACATTTGTCCACACAGACCAAGGAGCGGAATATACCAGCCAGGATTACACAGATTTAGTAAAGAATTTTGGAGTAACAGTTTCCATGAGTGCCAAGGCCTCTCCTCGGAGAACGGCTACTAGAGCTTTTACAACAACTTTAAGACTGATTTAGGTCTAGAATTTGACCACTTTGAAGATACTGGACATTTTCTAGAAGCCATCCACCACACTTTACAGCTACAACCACGAAAGAATCCACTCTGCTCTGAAATGCCGCCCTCTAAATTCCACGCCAACTATCTTAACTCACTGTCTATGAAAAGAGCGCTTGACAGTCTGCCTTTGTTTCTTTTTCATCTGATCTCCTGTGATCTAGAAAATATGATTTTAAACTTCAGTGATTATAGCAATGAATAGCGCAAAAGTCAATATTATAGGATTTTGCAGGGCCGGAGGGAATCGAACCCCCGTCAAAGGTTTTGGAGACCTCTATTCTACCGCTGAACTACGGCCCTACTACGCATCTTGTTGTTCACAATTGTACCATTCACCATTCATTTTGCCGACTAGAAATATCAAAACCCCTATGTGAAATATTTCATTGATTTATCGATGTTTAGATTGTATACTTGACTTCAACAGTACATCAGAGAGCAATGGCTCTCAAAATGTGCGATCTTTAACACACCACTCGTGATGACGCACATGCAACAGTAAGTTTGAGGCCTGTGCGTCATCCACAGAAAAGCAGGAGGAAAAATGAAGGCAACATACATGCGTTTCTTCTTATTTCTCGTTTTTGTAGCGCCGATCTTTTGCAACTTGACGCAGTCGGTGAGAGCCGAGATCCCTGCGGGGCCAAGGCTGTCTCACATCTGCCTATCAGACGGTGCTCTCAATGCACTAGTAGTTTTTCCGGGGGCGCCACAGGAAGTTGATGAAAATTCGGTTGGTGAGTTGACAATTGTCGACTCGTCCAACGTGACACTGTCCCATACCTGGGACAGTGCCCAGAATAATGTAAAATTTTCAGGAATGTACCCATCACGGTATGTCTCCATACGGTAACATAACTGTGATGGAATAATGTCTGAAGTATCCAGTTGAAACTTACCTCAACTGGTGGAGACCTCAACAGGAGTTTGGGTCCTGCGACCCGACTGCCGTTACCATAGCCAAAGTAACGGCAGAACCAGTGAGAATCAAGCCATTGGTTGATCCCCTCATGTTGTGCCTCGAGTGTTAGTTTTCGTCAGGTGGCATCCAGCAGCGTCCATTCGCTCCTGAAAGCATCCGTCTCGATTAGGTGTAGTTTCTCAGCCGGGCGCTTGCGCCCGGCTGATTTCGTTTCTACTAGTCTACACGTATCAAAATATCGTATAGTGAGGTCAGAGCACAAGTATAGAGATTCGGTTTTCTTTCGTTTTATGAGCTCAGTTTAGGCAAAAAACAATAAGAGTACTAAAAATAATCAAAAAGTTCAAATTAATCGTATGTATGAATAAAAAATTTTTAAGCAAAATTAACGATTCTCGATATTTTGGCACTCCATATGGTCGTATTTTCACACGTTCAGTATTGAGTGACGACCAAATAACTCAAGCCAACTTTGGATTATTTATGGACTCTGTAGAAAAGACTGGAGGCGTTGTGTTAGATGCTCATCCTGGTGTTGTTGACATTTTTGCCACAGAGACACTCTGTTTGCGCCAACCCCAAGTCAAAAGAGCACTGTTGCCAATTGCCGCATCTTTCTACTACAGTGTTTTTTGGTTTCATTTCCTGAAGCAACTCAAAAGTGTGTTTGGTTTGCTTCTTGTGTATCGCAAAGAAGAGTTTGGGTACACCGACCTAAAAGTTACAGATTTCACTGGTGCAACAAATGAGGAAATGCACCAGGTAAACAAAGAGTATATGGAGGCAGCAGAAAAAGCTGTAGCTACACCAGGAACTATTGTTGTTCTCGCGCCGTACGGCGGGCAACACGTTAGAAAAGTGTGGTTCAGAAAAGGGGTCACAAGATTATTAACACCAGATGTGCCTGTGTTGTTTACAATAAATAGGTGGGAGATGATGCAGATGAGGTTTGTTACGTATGCTGGAGGATGTCGTCGTTTTACAAAACAAGAACTCACGCCTGCGGCGTTTCATCAGATCTGTGTGGAGGAATTCTTACAACTCCATCGTCGTGCAGGCTTGAAGAGAAGTTTGACCAAGAAAGTGTCTCAACCACTGTACTTGAAAGTCTATACTCAGTTACTTTCTAAACTCATGAAGGTGTTTCGTCGCTAGTAGCCGAGGTTTTTCTGCTCGCGTGCAACTGTGGTAGTTGGTCCGTGACCAGGGTAGAGGAGAGTATCTATTGGAAATTCCATCAGACATGACAGTGACTTCTCGAGAGTTAGTGCACTTGAGTACTTAAAATCCGTGCGACCCACGCCACCCGCAAAGACAGTATCTCCACAAAAAATTCGGATGTCGTCTTCGGCAACTTCAGAAACAAAACTGACACTTCCAGGTGTGTGTCCAGGGGTGGGGAGAGTTGACAGCGAACAATTTCCAAAAGAAAAGATTGCTGCAGGAGTGAGTTTGTGTGTTGGAGATGGCACGGGATCTACCTCATGCTTGAGCCAGTACTCGGCACTTTTTTGAGCGTCTTTGATTAGGAAAAGGTCATCTTGATGTAAGAAAATAGGAATATCATCAAAGGTAAGCCGCAGTGTGAGTAAGCCAAGAACGTGGTCAAAGTGGCCATGCGTAAGTAGAATCGCCGTGGGTTTGAGATTGTTACGAACGATTTCTTCTGCAATTACATCTCCTGCATCGGCTGGGTCAATGATAACTGCTTCTCGGGTTTCGGGACACCATGCGATGTAGCAGTTTGTATCGAGTTCACCTAAGGTGAGCGTAAGCACTTTTGGATGTTGTGTGGACATGAGGTACAATGGTTCTATGTTAGTATATTTCGATATAGATTCTACCGTATTTACCACTCATTTGTTTAAGAAAACCCGGATTGATCCTCAGCTTGAAGAACTCTTGGGGGTTCCACTCGAAGAAATTCAGCAAACCGAAAATGAGTATTTCGGAAATCTTGAAAAAAGTACCGATTTTCAGTACCAAGCATTCGCATCTTTTTTAGCAACAACATATGCTCAC
Source organism: Pseudomonadales bacterium (assembly GCA_020632255.1). Lineage (GTDB taxonomy): Bacteria > Patescibacteriota > Microgenomatia > UBA1400 > PJMF01 > CG1-02-43-31. Next base: position 49,001 of record JACKFX010000006.1, on the reverse strand, counting down.
GTTGGAGGCACTGCTCCAGAACATGTAATTCAGGGGTTATTTGAAAAGCCAGAGCTATACCGAGATATGTTGTTCTCAGATGTGATGCCGTTAGTTAGAGAGCTTTCTGATCGAGGAATTCAGATGGGGGTATACTCTGAGGGGTATACAGATTTCCAGACCAACAAAATTACCTTTACTGGACTCAGTGATTATTTAGAACCTTCAGAAATTGTAATTGCTCGCAGAAAGCAAGCTCCTGAGGTGCTTGCAAAGCTTTCACAACCTTCAATAGTTATCGATGATAAAGTAGAGTATCTCGAAACTCTGCCGATCGAGGTTGGGGGTGTTTGGATCAATAGAAAAACAGAAGAAAATCACCCTATTTTTGCAACAATTCACTCTCTTGAAGAAGTGTTACCGCTTGTATAGATTTTTCTAGAAAATCAAAAGAGTAACGATAAAGTTGATGATTGGACTAATGAGTGTTGAGACTGCAGAAGTTCCAGACCAGGGCACAATCAGCATGAGTAAAACAATTGAACCATATCGATGCATAAATTGCTCGTAGGCCAGTGCAGTGTCTGGTGGCAAGAGCGCTTCGAAAATTTTTGAACCATCAAGTGGATACACTGGCACCAGGTTAAAAATAGCCAGCATCACATTGATGTAGAGAGTAAAAACCATAAACCGAGCCAATATCGGCGCTAGGACGCCAGTGGCAGGTAGTAGGCTCAACCCAATTCCCAAAAGAATTGCCAAAAGTATATTGCTAGCAGGTCCGGCTAGGGCAATTAATGCGGTGTCACGCTTTGGTTCTTTCAGGTTAAACGGATCGAACTGTACTGGCTTGCCCCAACCAAATCCAACTATTAAGATTGCTAAAGTTCCGAGGGGGTCAAGGTGTGCCATAGGATTGAGTGTAACGCGGCCTTGGTATTTTGGAGTTGGATCACCAAGTTTGTCTGCCACGAAGGCGTGGGCAAACTCATGAATAGTCAGTGCAACTACCAGACCAGCAACATTCAGAAAGAAGATGATTGGGTTCTCAAAAAGTGTTTGTAAGAGCATAACTGACGGCCAGTATAGCAGTCATGATTCTTGTTTGCCAGTTGTAATTCTTATCATTTCTTATTCATTCTGTGACACATTGTGGCACAAATTTGTTGTCAGCTTGCCCTTCAGTGTTTTGTGAAGGCTACACAGATTATTTGAGGGTTAACGTAGTGTTTTGTATAGTCTGATCATAGAAGCGACTTATTCAGGAGTGTAACTGAAAAAGAAGCTGACAACAGATTACTGTTTGAAAAAAAATGAATCTGGTGTTACAATCACAGTCTGTTATGTCAAGTTTTACGTTCAAATACCCACGAACAGCACATACTGGTAATAAAGTTTCTCATGCTAAAAATCGTAGCAAGAGAGCATTCAAATACAATCTTCACACTGTGACGGTTGTATCTGAAGGCGCTAAGCAGAAAATGCGTGTACCAACCAAGGTACTTCGTATGCTTAAAAAAGCCGGTATGACTTCTCATTGGACCAAGCCAGAAGAGAAATAGTTCATACGGTAGTACACATCAGTTGCGAATTTAGGAAACCCGATCTACTCGGGTTTCTTTTGTGCTGTTTTTTGAGATACGAGAATTAGTCCAGAATAGTATTCTTGACTTGGTTGAACTGAGCAGATGATTGACCTTCAATTTGTACAGTGCTCAAAACAAGTTTGTTTCCATCCAGATTTGCATCATGAATCTGCATACGCTTTTTACCTTGAGAGGTGGTAATGAGTGTCCAGACATGAGGCCAAGGTGTGAAGGCCTTGGTTGCTGCAACAACAAGACTTGCGAAGTGAGGGTGTGCCGCCTGAGCATCTCGAAGAAGTGGCGATAGTTCTGAAAGTGATGGTGGGTTTTCCCCGCCGAGGCTCGATTTGATGTTTTCCCATGGAATAAAGGAATCATTTTTTTGGATTCGGTGGGCGATTTTTGTGGTTGGTTCAAATGGTTGTTTTGATTCTTCTCGAGTTCGAGCGTACTCGATAATGAGGTCTGCAAGCTGTGGTGCAAGGAGCGAGAATGCATGGTGGTAGTAGTCTTCTGCATTCCAGCTTTGTTCAATAACAAATGCACGTTGAGAGATGATCGGGCCTTGATCGAGGAGTGAGTTCATGTGCATGAGCGTGATCGCAGACTGTGTTTGACCATACAACAAAGCAAATTGGCCAGGTGAGCTGCCGCGCCAATCGGGGAGTTTTGAAGGGTGAATATTGAGCGGAGCAATACTTGGTAAAACTAAGAGTGATCGTGGGACAATATAGCCGAAATCTACAACTAGAAGGAAGTCGATTTCCCCAAAGGACTGTACTTCTTGGAGTAACTCTGGAGTGATTTTATTTTCAACTATGACGACTGGGATGTCGTTGTCTTCCCCAAAACTGTGTAGAGGAGAAGGAGTTATCACTTTTTTTCGTCCAACTGGTTTAGGAGTTGGTGTGAGGATCCATGGAATTGTGAAACGAGCATCCTTTTGAAGTGCTTCTGCACACAATACAGTACGGTGAGTAGTTCCGGCTATGGCTATAGTGTATGGTTTCATAGATCTTAAAAAAGTGAAAGTAACTCCGGGTCAATTTCGTCTAGTTGTTTGGTAATGATATTTTCTTTATAGACAGGTAGGCCATCTTCGAGTGCACGGTCGGTGAAAAGGATGCCATGGAGGTGGTCGAGTTCATGTTGCATGACTCGAGATGCGAAGTCATGAAAGGTCTCGGTGTGTTCGATAAGTTCTGTACCTTCAATAGTTTGGAAAGTAAAGGTTGTCCATTCGTGACGGAGCACGGGAGCATATAAACCTGGCATAGATAGACAACCTTCTAATTGAGCTTCTTCAGAAGTTGGTCCGGTGATGAGCTCGTCCGAAGCATCAATTATTTTGGGATTGATAAAAATGCGCTGTTCGAGTGCACCATGAACCGTGTCCAATAGTGTGGTAAAGATAGCCCAGCCTTTATCAACTTGTGGTGCAGCTAAGCCGACCCCTTGAGGATTTTTTTTGTTTTTGAGGGTTTTTTGGAGATCACGAACAAAGTTGAGTAGTTTCTTATCAACGTCGGTGACAAGTTCAGTTTCCCTGCGGAGTGATTCGTGTGGTATGGTTACAATCTTCATACTTTTAGGTCCGTATTGTCTCCTAGGATCGGTTTTTTTTCAAGTTTATTCCGTTTTTGCCGAAGCTGTGGCAATGAGTTCAAGTTGTTGCTGAGCAGCGACGTTTTGTGGATCAATGTTGGCTAGGATGAACTCGAATTGCTGTTTTGCTTCTGCAAATCGCTGGTTCTCGGCGTACTCTTTTCCAAGTTGGAGGCGAGCAGATGGGTAGTCGGGTTTGAGTTCAACGGCCTTTTCTAGATATGATATTCCTGTTTCGACGCTACCAAGGCTACTTTCGACCACTCCGAGGTTGTAGTACAGTTTGGGATCAGTTGGTGATCTTTGAATTGCTGCAATCAGCGTTTCTTGAGCCTTGGTCAACAATTGGGGTTCAATTTGTGACAGGGTGATGAACATACGAGTTCGTGTTTTGTAGAAGTTGAGGTGGGCGTTGTTGAGTTGAATGGCAGTGTCACTCATCGCAATTGCAGATTGAGCAATTTGTGCGGCCGCAGTTGTTTCTTGTTGCTCTGCTAGTGCGACAGCAATGTTGGCGAGTTCTACCGAGAAGGTATCATAAAAGAGGGCTTCTTTTGGGGATTTTTGAATTGCTGTTTGCATCTGAGCAATACCACTTTCGTAGTCGCCAGATTTGAGAAGAGTCTTTGCTCTTGCGTAATGCACGTCTGCAGACCAATAACTCGAAATTTTTGCCAGTGCGAAAATGGTAACGATTGAGATGAATGTAATTGCCATGTACTGGCTTCCATCTAATCCCTGAGAAGTATGTGGTGTATGCTTTTTTGCTGAAGTTGTTTTTGATGGCCAAGTTGAGTCGGTGAGCAGAGCAATCATTGCCAAGAAGGCATACATAAGAAGACTGATGGTAACAGTAGAAAAACCAAAAAAGTTCGAAACAAACATGGCTCCAATTCCGGCAGTTAATCCAATCACCAAGATATGATCGGTTTCCATTTTTTTTGTTGTGAGTACCATCTTAATAACCAGAACTGCCATGGTCATCCAAACTGCCAGGTAAGAGAGAAGTCCTGCTAGCCCAGTGGTTGCCAGATAGTTTAAGAGTTCGTTGTGTGCTTTGTTGTACAAGAAGTCCCACTCCGAAACAGTATTGTGTTCTACTGGTCTATCTGCGTAGTAACTGTAGGCAAACGTTTCTACACCTGATCCTAAAATTGGATACCGTTTCCAAACATCGATTGCACCTTGCCAGACAATTTTTCGAATTTCACCAGAGTCAGTACCTCCAATGTCAAGTCGATTGACGACTTGTTGAGGGTCTGTTTCTGCCGCGGGGCTAGGTTCTGAGGTGAGTTCTTTGAGAGATGGAGTGTAAGGCGTCCCCGTTACTAGTGCTGTGGCGAGAAAAATAACAAGGCTTAACCCAGCAGCTTTGAGTTGTGATGCGGTGATAGGAGATTGTTTTTTTGTTTTTTGCCAGAATAGTGTTCCGATCAAGAGAAATGCTCCCAGACCAGCAGCTAGGCCCAAAAATCCGGATCGAGATTTGGTGTAGTAGAGTGCAAGGAGACTAAGCGTTAATGTACTAAAAAGCAGCATTCTCTCTCCCACGCGTTTGGTTTTTGTTAGCACGAGTGCAAGCGCTACAGGTATAATCCCAATTAAAAAAGCTGCCATCCAGTTTGGTTGACCCAGAGAAGCATAGACACGATTTTGCACGTCTTGAACCCAGCAAGAAACATCGAAAGTATTGTTGAGTGCGACGCAGCTAAGGGAGTGACCAAAATGTTCGAAGATACCCCAAATTGAGACAAGACTTGCGCTACTAAAGAAGGCGATTAAAAGTTGAGTAATGTGTTTTTTATCGAAGTTACTGATGAAAGCGTAGTACAAGCTAACAAAGCTGAGAGTGGAGAGGAAGCCCCCGTGGAATCGCGAATAGTACCCAAGGAATGAGGTTCGTGGGTGAAGCGAAATAATGGATGCTAGGAACTGAATGCCCAAAAAAGCCATTAGTGGCAGATCAAGTTTTGATCGTGAGAGTAGTACTTTTTTTTCTAGTACCATTCGAATAATCCAGGTGGCAGAAATCAGGGTGGTGAAGCCGTACACCAAGATCATCTTATTGAACTCAAAAAGTTCTTCGGTTATAAATCGAAAATAGAGAGGAGTGAGAAAAAAAAGTGAGTAGAATAAAAAAAGTAGGATGTTTTGAGGGGTGAATAGACTAGATTTCTTAGACATGGTGTCAGTATACATCATTTCAAACTATTCTGATCCGGCACCTAACTCTTGCAGAGTTACTAAAAAAACTATACTATAATAGTAGTTAAAATAATAGCCTGCCATTATGAACGATTCTTACGTTACCGACTACACTTCTCCAGCACCTGGCGCTGGTGCTCCAGTAGCACCCCAGCCCGCAGATGAATCTCGAAGTCAGTTGTTAGAAGATCAAAATATTTTTTCGTTACTTGGTGTTACCGATGGAACAGAAGAAGAGAAATCACGTTTCCTAGATGATCTCCAACAGGTTATTTGGGAAGATTTTCTCGAGAATGATGTGGCTTTGCTGATTCTTGATTCAGAGCATCAAAAACTCAAAGACATCATTGGGGGATCCAGTGCAAATCTTTCTATTGAAACACAAGAAAAAATTATCGAGTATCTCGAAGAACTTATTCCAGACCTTGAAGAAATTATGGTTGATAAAGCTGTTAGACTGAAAGCTGATCTCTTCAGAGAAAGAGTCGAAAGTTTAAAGACGCTTTACGTCAATGATCCACAGAAACTTGAGATGTGTATGCAGGCTGAATCATACATACATGAGGGCTCGTGGGCTTTAGCCGCCGATACATTAAATTCACTCTAAGAATTCACTGCACTTTTTTTCTTTGAACACTTTTCAATACAGTAGTATTTTGTTTGTGTATGACTGGGCTTGTGTAATCCCGGTAAGGTGAGGTATTCTACGCACATGAGCAGAGTAGGTGCAGTATTATCAGCATTGCCAGTATTTTCGACGACACAGTACCCTTTGTTGTTCGATGTGGGATCAACTACTACACGATTGATGCACAAGGGAAAAATAGTACATCAAGAACCAACGTGTATAGCTGTTCATGCTCGTACTCGAGATGTAGTTGCGATTGGCAGTAAAGCTGTTTCGTTACTCGGGAAAGTATCTGACAAGTTTGAAGTTATCTTTCCAATGGTAGGAGGGGAGTTTGTCTCAGATAAGATGGCATCCCTCTTTTTGGAGGCACTACTGCAAAAAGTTGCTGTCGAATCGCTTACAAAGTTAGTTGGATTCTCGGTAGTGGTTGTGGTACCAACCGTGCTTTCGCCAGTGCAGCAACAAGTTTACCAAGATGTATTTGCAGCGGCAGGCTTTCGATCATGTCGGTTGGTTGCAGAATCTGATGTCTTGTTAGATGGAGTGGGTGGAAAAGGTAAAAAAGAAACGTTTTGTTACTTTGACTTAGGTGGACAGAAGAGCGAGGCGGTCATTTTTACTCTAGATGAGGTGATTCAGACTCATGATTTTGCGATGGGGGGAGTGCTTTTTACAGAAGCGGTTCAGCGACAGGTTCGTTTACAGCACAATATTGAAATCAGTTGGCAGATTGCCGAGACAATTAAACAAGAAATCTGTACGCTGGCACCGTTTGTAACGGGAGGATCTCGGTTAAAGCCAATCAAAATGACTGTTAGAGGCAAGGATGTTGTTACTCAGGCCGGAAAAACAGTGATTATTTCTTCTGAGGACTTCACAGATACTTTTAGTTTCTTTGTCGAAGAGTTATTAGATGAATTACAGTATTTTTTCTCGACAGTGCCTGCGCACTTGGTTGCTGAAACACTCGAAAGTGGGGTGTTTATTACTGGAGGATTGAGTGCGATGGCAGGTATGCGTGAGTTACTTGAGACTACCTTTTCTACGCCAGTTCGAATGAGTACTCAATCTCAGCTTGATGTGTGTAAGAGTTTGGCATTGTATATTGGACAGCATGAAACAGAAAGATAAGGGCTTTCGAGCAGTTACTGGTTCAACCAGATATGTAAGTATGGTTGTATTTCCTTTGTTGCTAGTTGGCTTGATGCAACTCACTGCAATGTATGATGCAATCCAGAACACCGTACTTTTTGGGTCCAGGCCTCTTTTGCAAGTTGGTTCTGAAGTGGTTTCGGTTCTTACATTTCCGTTTGAAAGTTTTTTTTCTGGGGTTCGGAAAGAAGAAACAATACATAATTTATCAACAGAAGTAAGTTTACTGCATGCACGAGTATCAGATTTAGAATATGTCGAGGCAGAAAATAAAGCACTTAGAGCTTTGTTAGAAAATAGTGATCGCACACTTGATACCGTGAGTGTGACCACCCCAATTGTATCTTTAGCATACCCAGCTATCAGCGCAGGAGAGGAAGATGGTATTTTCCCCAATCGAGCTGTGGTGATATCTGGCACGCTCGTTGGAATCGTATCAGAAGTGTATCGAGATCAATCAAGAGTAACACTACTTTCTCAAAATTATGATTTTCCAGTGTTAGTGAGAACCGAGTCAGGAGTCGAAGGGGTAATTATTGGGAATGGACGATCAGTGATTATGAAACATATCCCTCGTGAAATCGAAATTACTGAGGGTGAGCGTGTTTTTACTTTGGGCCAGGAGGGAATTCGAAAAAATATGTTTGTGGGAAAGATTGGTAAAATCATGAGTGCTCCAAGTGCTCCGACCAAAGAAGCTGTGATCGAGCAATACGTATCCTTTTATGATGAGTTAGTGGTGGAGGTGTGGTAAATGAAAAGTTCTCCAGTATCTCTACTTTTTTCCATCGTATTGATAAGTTTGATTATGGTTCTTGAGAAGGTTGCTGGTTTACCGCTTCTTTCAATTCTTTTGTTTCATCATTTAGTTGGTTCAAAAAATGTTTTCTTCCAGATATTAGCACTGGTTTTCTTTGCGATCTTATTAGCTTCGTTGTACATGATCAACCCACTTGTGACAACTTCGGTTTTTAGCGCAGGTGTACTTTTTCTAGCACTGAGAAGAAATCGATCACTGCAGGTTAGAAGTTGGGAGTATGTCTATGTATCTCTGGTTCAAGCGGCTACACTGAGTTTAATTGCCGGTGTGGTCATTCAGTTAGAGGTAGTAGTGAGTTTTTGTATTCAGATGATCGTGATTATTATTTGGGTGCGAAGAGTCGTTTTTCGAGGAATGACACAGTCGTATCACTGGGAGCATCAGGTAGTTACAGATTCAGTACATGAAAAACGTATTTAGTCCACTTAAAACATGGCGGGCAGCGATGATTTCACTGCCTCAAGCGCTTTTTCTAGTTGTGGCAAGTAGTTTGTTTGCCTTACTGTTTGTACGATTGTTTGATTTACAGGTGATGCGTGGCGATTTTTTTAGATTGAAGGCGGATGGAAATCGTTTTTACACTCGGTATGGTGCAGCGCAACGAGGAGTATTTTTTGATCGCTTTGGGGATCCGTTAGTGGTCAATGTTCCTAAGTACTATAAGCTTGATGATCGAGAGTCACTGTACTCACAACGTCAGGCAATATCACACTCAGAGGCGCTTGTTGAGATGACCAAAGCACTCGATGCTGTTGATTTTGATATAGAACGTTTTTATTTGTTCCCAAACTCCACCTCTCATGTGTTGGGATATGTGAGCAAAGTTACCGCTGAAGAGCTCGAAAAGGAGCCTGGAATTCCTATCAGTGCGAGTGTTGGGAAGATGGGTTTGGAACTCGTGTATGATCAGGAGCTACGTGGTCAGCCAAGCACAACGACGTACGAAATTAATGCTTTAGGTAAAAAACAGCGCACACTCGATTCTGTTTTAGGAGTTCCTGGTAAGGATATACAGACGACAATAGATCCCTACTTGTCAGAAGTTGCATATCGGGCACTTGGTGATCAGCGCGGCTCTGTGGTGATTTTGGACAGTGACACAGGTGAAGTGCTTTCTATTGTGAATGCTCCGTCCTATGATGCAACACTACTCAGCCAGACCGGCATTACCGCAGCCGATGAACTTATCCGGCGAAAAAAAGTTTCTGCATATTTTTCAAATCCTCTCAAGCCTTTTTTTAATCGGGCTGTGGCAGGACTGTATCCACCAGGATCAGTATTCAAATTAGTTACTGCTATTGCTGGTTTGGAAGAGGAAAAACTTGAGGAATCGACCACTGTGCGAGACGAAGGGGTACTTGATGTTGGTGAGTATAGTTATGCAAACTGGTACTACACGCAGTACGGTAGAGTAGAGGGTGATATTAATGTGGTTCGCTCGATCGCACGGAGCAATGATATCTTTTTTTACAAAACAGCCGAGTGGGTTGGTCCTATTAAGCTGGGTGAGTATGCACAGCTTTTTGGTTACGGACAAAAAACCGGAATCGAGTTGTACGGTGAGGCCGCTGGTCTTGTTCCCACACCAATCTGGAAAGAGCAAACCATCGGTGAAAAATGGTATCTGGGAAACACATTCCATATGGGTATTGGTCAGGGTGATGTGTTAGTTTCGCCGTTGCAGGTAGCTTCTGCAACACAGGCATTTGCGAACCATGCCTCCCGATGTGCTCCTAGGGTTATTGAAAAATCATCGACTGACGCTACTTGCTCTGAACTCAGCATGTCTGAAGAGAATATAGAGCTCGTTGTTGAGGGGATGCTTGATGCTTGTTCTACGGGAGGTACGGCATATCCTTTTTTTGAGTACAATCAGCAGTATCGCACAGAAGGACTCTCGGCTTACGAAGAGGTTGCTAAGGGGGCAGTGGCGTGTAAAACGGGTACATCAGAGTTTGGCATTGCAGATGAGCGTGGTTATAAAAAGACGCATGGATGGTTTTCGATGTTTTTCTCGGTCACTACTGAGATGAAAAATACAGCGAGAGCACAGAGCGAAAATAGTGATGAGGTAGATATAGTCGAGACTGAAGAAGCAACTGGGTCTGCAGAAACTATGGAGATTAATGTTCAGGAAGAAGTGCCCTTCGAGGAGATAAAAAAGCGTCGAGCTGAAGATTACTCACTCTCAGAGTTGTACCAGATTTGGAGCCAACATTTTGTGGAAGAGTACCCCAAAAATCTTGTAATTGTGACGTTAGTTGAAAGTGATGACGCTCAGCCATTTAAAGAAGGCTCTCGAGATGCGGCCCCTGTAGCCAAGTTCATTTTTGATTGGATGCATGGGGAGTTTCCGGAGGAATAGTTTCTTTGGGAGTGATTACAGTTCCTGTCAGTCTTGTCGTATAGATTGCAGTGTATGCACTCACTCGATTCATTTCGTAATTGCCAACCATGGCATCAATGGTTAATTTTGTACTTACTCTCTCTTCCTGGTATTGGGAGGAGAAGTGTTATCGCTATGTTGGTGGAAATACTTAACAACCAAATCAAACCCGATGCTATTTGGGAGTGGGGGAGTGCGCAAAAGTCCTTTTTAATATTATTTAAAAATATTGATAAATTGCCAAAAATATCTGAAATCGAACAATTTTACATATCAACTCTTCGGGAAGCAAAGAAATCAAATGCTTCGGTCATAATTATGGGATCAGAAGAGTTTCCTGTTCAGTTATATAGCTGTGATGATCCACCACTGGTGCTGTATGTTCAGGGAGATGTGCGTTTGTTGTCGAAGGAAATGGTGGCAGTAGTGGGGTCTCGGAAAATGACTGGATATGGAGCTCTGATCACCAAAACAATAACTCGACAACTTGTGGGTGATGCTTTTGTAATCGTTTCTGGATGTATGTATGGGGTAGACGAGTGTGCTCATCGAGAAGCTCTGTCTTGCCGTGGTAAAACAGTGGCGGTGTTGGGATATGGATTTGAGCATGCATATCCAGAAAGAATGAGAAGTTTGAGGCAAGAAATTCTTTTACGGGGAGGTGCAGTTGTCAGTGAATATGCACCTGCTACAGAGCCACGTCCAGGATATTTTGTTGAAAGAAATAGAATTATTGCAGGACTCAGCAAAGCAGTAGTAGTGACTGAGGCAGCTCAGCGGAGTGGTAGTCACTCGACAGCGATTTGCGCGGCCGAGAACGGCCGCGCAATTTTCGCCGTCCCAGGTGCTATTACTAACCCCTATAGCGAAGGAACAAAATGGCTTATTAACCAGGGGGCAACCCTGCTGACATCAGGATACGAGGTTGCAGAAGTGTTGGGAAAAATACCTCAAGAAGAAGGGCTGAGAACGGCGCCTATCCAAGGGATTGATGATGGCTCGCTTTCAGCTGCTATTGCTCGATTTGTGAATGAGGGACCGGCGACAGTCGAGCAGTTGGCGGCAGCAACTGAGGTGACGCTTAAGGAGGTTTTGATTGCTGTTGCTCAGATGGAAATTAGGGGAGAGCTTGTCAAAGATGGTATACTCTGGTATCTAAATCAGTAGCACAGTGGGCTGAAGATTGCATCTTTGTAGTTTCTCGTTCCATTTGATAGAGTAGAACATGTTCAGAGCAAGTAACACAGAAAGTAACCTTTATTCATGCAGCTAGTTATTGTTGAGTCACCAACTAAGGCCCGGAAGTTAAGCGGTTACTTGGGAAAAGATTTTCGAGTTGAAGCATCAGTAGGTCATATCCGAGATTTGCCTAAAAGTGGCTTGGGGGTAGACGAAGATACACTCGAGCCAACCTATGAGGTAAACGCCGACAAGAAGAAAGTACTTACAAAACTCAAGAATGAAGCTAAGAATGCTGATATTATTTATTTAGCAACTGACCCTGACCGAGAGGGAGAAGCAATTGCTTGGCATATTAAGCACTTACTTACAGAAGATAAGGAACTTGGCAAAAAAATCGAGTATAGACGGGCTACGTTTCATGAAATTACTAAGTCTGCAGTAACAGCAGCAATTGAGAAACCTACTACACTCAACATGGATTTAGTAGATGCACAGCAAGCACGCCGTGTTTTGGATCGCTTGGTGGGATATAAAGTCTCACCAGTCTTATGGAAGAAAATTCGCCGTGGATTATCTGCAGGGCGTGTTCAATCAGTTGCGCTCAGACTTCTCGCTGAGCGTGAACGTGAGATCGAGGCATTTAAACCAGAAGAATATTGGGAAGTAGATGTCGCTCTCTCGAAAGAAAAGAGAGCTTCAAAAGTATATGAAGAAGGTAAAGTACTTGATAACATTCCAGACGGAATCATTCTCGGAAAAGTTCAGAAACTTGACGGTAAAAAATTTGCTCCTAAAAAAGAAGCAGATGTAGCTGAGTTAAAAAAGATTATTCCATCTGCAGAGTACACGATTACTGATGTAGAAAAGAAAGAGCGCAAACGTAAGAGTTTGCCCCCTTTCACAACTTCTTCGCTGCAACAGAAATCTGCAACAACATTTGGATATAGTGGTAAAAAAACGATGCAGTTGGCGCAGGGTCTCTATGAAGAAGGTTTAATTACCTACCATAGAACTGACTCTACAAACCTTTCAGATCAAGCAATTAATATGGCTCGTGAGTATATTCAGTCTTCTTACGGAGAAAACTATTTACCATCAAAACCTCGACTATTCAGTACGAAAAGTAAGAATGCTCAAGAAGCTCACGAAGCAATTCGTGTGACTGAAATTGGTATTGTAGGCAGAGACATTATCGCCAAAAGTGGTAAGTTTACTGAACAGCATGCCAAATTATACTCTTTGATTTGGAATCGCTATGTTGCCAGTCAAATGGAAGATGCTGTCTATGCTCAAACAACGGTGACTATTACTTTTAAACCTTCTAAAAAGACAGAAAAAATTAAAAGTGGTGAGATCAAAGCAAATGGTTCAGTCATGAAATTTGATGGATGGACTGCACTTTTTCCAAATAGAGAAGATACACTGCTGCCCGAAGTTGCAACCGGTGAGGCTCTCTACCATTCTGATAGCACCTTTATGCAGAAGTTTACCCAGCCACCCGCACGTTACAATGATGCTTCTTTGATTAAAGAACTCGAGAAAAGAGGTATCGGTCGTCCAAGTACTTACGCGTCAATTATTTCTGTAATAGTTGACAGAGGGTATGTTGAGCGAAAAGAGAAGCGATTTTTTACCACTGCAGTTGGATTGACAGTCACTGACTTTCTCATGGAGAACTTCCCAGAGTTTATGGAGTATGAGTTCACCGCCGAGATGGAGGAAGACTTAGACCGAATTGCTCTTGGCAAAAAAGAATGGAAGAAGGTAGTTGAGACCTTTTACAAACCGCTGAGCAAAAAAATTGATAAAGTCACTGATTCTGCCGAGCGCAAACAAATTCCTGTCGAGGAAACAGGAGAAAAGTGTCCTGATTGTAATGCTACCGATGGTGGAATGTTGGTTATCCGAACCGGCCGCTTTGGAAAATTTAAAAGTTGCAATCGTTTCCCAGATTGTAAATTTACCGAGAACATTAACGAAACAGTTGAGGGTGTGAAGTGCCCACTGTGCCAAGAAGGCGACGTCATTGTCAAGAACTCACGGTGGGGAAAGTCATTTTTTGGTTGTGATCGCTATCCAGAATGTGACTGGGCTTCATGGAAGAAGCCAGAAAAAGGTATGAAGGTGACCAAAGCAGAATGGACAAAGCAGCAAGAAGAACGTGTGGAGCGTAAGAAAAAATGGCTTGAAAGTCGAAAGAAATCTTCATCAACAAAGGCATCATCAACTAAAAAAACCACAAAGAAAAAGGCTGCAACTACAAAAAAATAGTTCAGAAGTCACTCATGCTTAAAAAACGCGTTGCCTTGTTTGGGGGAGCTTTCGATCCAGTACACAATGGTCATGTACAAGTTGCCAGTGTGGTGGCGACGGATTTCATTGACGAGGTTTGGTTTGTACCCGTGTTCAAGCATCCTTGGGCAGAAAAATATGGTAAAGAAGTGCTTGCTGCCTATGAGCACCGAGTAGCCATGCTCAGGATGGTTCTTGGTGAAAATCAACAAATTGCGGAATATCTCGATGTAAGTTTTACTTATCCCACCCTAAAGTACTTCAGCCAAAAGTTTCCAGATTTTGAGTTTTCATGGATCATGGGTTCAGAGTACATTTCTCGTTTTGATGCATTTTTGGAAGGTCATCCAAAACTATCTGATTTTACGTTTTATATGTATCCCCGCAAAGGGTATCCACTTGAAAACTTATATCCTTTTATGGTTGGACTGCATGATATGGATGAAGTTACTGTCTCTTCTACTGAGATTAGAGATGCAGTCAAAAATGGTGACTCAATTGCTGAATATGTACCTCAGGCTATTGCCGAGTACATTGACAAACATCAACTCTACAAACAATAAGCGTTTTACGATATAACAGTGGGTGATGCCAAAAACAACGTCCACAAAATCAATTTCACAAACAGTAGAGAAGACCCCAGATACTCAATATCGAGAGCTACTTTCATCAATTGTTGAAAATGGTGTTCGTACACCTTCTCAGCAAGGAGTTGATGCATTGACGTTAATTGGGCCAAAGCCACTTCACTTCAAACTGGCAAATGGTTTTCCGATTATAACTGAGCGAAAAATTAGTAAACGTATTTGGGGGCAGGCCATAGGGGAGATCATTGGATTTATCAATGGCGCTCGCACTCAAGAAGAGTTGCAGCAATACGGCTGTGACTGGTGGCACTCTTGGGTGACAGACGACAAGTGTGCCAAGCGTGGATTGGAATCGGGAGACATGGGTCCGGGTAGCTATGGTGCGGCCTTTCATGATTTTCCAACTGCCGAAGGTTCTACGTTTAACCAGTTCGAAAACATTATCCAGCAGATCAAAGAGCGGCCGCACCTGCGCACGCACTTCATCTCGCCTTGGATTCCGCAGTATACGATTCGCGTCACCGGCAAGCAACAAAAAGTAGTTGTCTGTCCCTGTCATGGGTGGATTCATATCCGTATCATTGATGGGAAATTAACGCTGCATATGTTCCAACGGAGCAGTGACACTCCGGTTGGATTACCCGCGAATTTGGCCCAATACGCAGCGTTGACGATGATGATTGCACAGGTCACTGGCTACGAAGCCTATGAGTATGTGCATAGTTTTAGTGACGCACACATTTATGTCGATCAATTAGCTCATGTCAAAGAGTTGATTGAACGAGAACCAAAAACCCTGCCAACCATGCGAATGAATAAGGAAAAAAAAGATCTCTTTGACTTTAGAGTAGAGGACTTCAAACTAACCGATTATCATCCACATAAAGGCATGTGGGATATACCAGTGGCGATTTAGATTTCGGAAAGATGCTATGACAAAAAAAGCTGTTGTTGATCTTGATAACTCTCGTGTTGAAGAACAGCGTCAAGTTATGCGCAAAATTGTTGCAACAGGAAAGTGTCCGTTCTGCCTTGTGAACTTTGTTGAACATCAGACAGAAGAAACCTTGTTTGATGGCAAGTACTGGCTGTTAACCTACAACCGTTGGCCATATAAGAACACCAAAGTTCATCTTTTGGCAATTTATAAGGAGCATGCCGAGCACCTCACTGAAGTAGATCCCGAAGCTGGGCGAGAATTGATCGAAGTTTTTCAATGGGCGTCTAAACATTTTAACGTTCCAGGCGGTGGCTTTGTCATGCGCTTTGGAGACACAAATTATTCTGCGGGCAGTGTGCATCATTTGCACGCGCAGTTTATTCAGCCAGATATTGATGCCGAAGGGTATGAGCCGGTTCGGGTCAAAGTGGGAAAATCAAGATAGATTTTATTGCTTCAGAGAAGCAATCTTTTCCAAGATAGCTTGGGCAACTTGCGGATAGTTTTCTAGGAGAGTTTCTAGTTGTGTGTCGATGTTTGGAAGTTTAATTGCGTCCTGATTGTGATGAAGGGCATCTTTTCCAGAGTAAAAGGAAACGAGGAGAGCAACTACCGAGCGTCGGAGTGAACCTTCGATGTCTGTGCTTGTTTGCACTTCTGCACGGCGAACCGTTGATTGTGCACGAATTTCTGGGGAGGGTTTTAAGCCGAACATAGTGGAAATAAGTATATCACAAATGTGTTACTTTGGTTCTGATATTTTGTGAGTTTTTACGCCTGCCTGGCTAAGAACTGTTTCGCCATCGAGCATGCTGTACCCTTCAGAAAAATAGAGTTTCTTAATGCCACTTGCCGCGATTAGTTTAGCACATACAGGGCAAGGAAAGGTTGTTACATAGAGCTCGGCATTCTCAAGAGAAATACCTTTGCGTGCTGCATCGGCAATCAGAGCAGCCTCAGCATGAATAGCAGTTGAGAGGTCGATATGTTCTCCTTTATGAAAACTGTTCCGAGGATCGCTATCGATGTAAGGAGTATATGGTGAGGGTAGGTGATGATTGAAGGCAGTATTAATAATTGTGCCGTCTTTCACGAGTGCACAACCGACTTGACGCCACCAGTCGCTGCTTTGGTTAGCCACGGCAAATGTTTCTGCGATTGGAGTGTTTGGCTTGTGTGTTTCGAGTGTGTTTGAGCGGTTCCATCTGAGGAAAGTAGTCGAGAATGATATTTTGGCATGGGGGAGATGTGTTTCGTAAAGCCATGAAAAGATATCTTCCTGTGGAAGAAGAAGGGAAGTCGTTTTTGTGTTGAGTTTTTTGAGTTCAGTAGTTGTAAGGAGTTTGCAATTTCGAGACGGTAGAACTGCTGTTACAGCTGTGAGAGAATCTTCTGGTTTCAGTGCTCTGATTTCTTTTCGGAGATAATCAAATTCTTCATCAATGAGGGAAATAACATCTGAACCAAGTACCCACACAGTACCATCACTTTCTGACAGGAATTGTAGAATTCCGGCGTGCAGAGCAGGAATGTAGACAATAGTATCGGTCATTTAGAGTGCCTTTAATTCTTCAATCACGTCTTCCATCGTGGCAATGATTCTGGTTGAAAGGGTTTTGCTGATTTTCTTAGCCATACCCATCTGTACCAAACGTAGTTTGGCGCTCGTCGAAGTGGTTGCCATTGGTTCAAGCACGATAACTTTACCACAAATTTTCTCAAGTTGTTTGATTTGGATTGAAGTATATGTTTCTTTGGTGGCAATAAGTACATCTGGCTTAATTCGTTTAATTAATTCCCACTTTGGCTGTCCAAGTTCTTTGACAATAGCGTGATCGACTGCAGAGATGTAGGTAACCATTTCGAGACGTTCTTCCTCTGGTACTACTGGACGGTCGGGGCCTTTACGGTGCCTAATCTTTTCATCAGAATCAATTCCAACGAATAAGACATCGCCGTAGGTTTTGGCAGTGGTTAAGTAGCGGCCATGACCGATGTGGAGCATGTCGAATGATCCTTGTGTTAAGACGATTTTTTTGCCGAGTTTACGGTAAGCGTTGGCAATATCAGCAATTTTGTCGTAACTAGAAACCATCTTTTCTTCATTCATAAAAACCATCCTAGCACACCTCAAATCGTTTTGCTCTCGAATCTGTGGTAGAGTAGTGACTATGAAATCTATCAAAGTAACCCTTATCGCAGCACTGACAGCAGATGGCTATATTGGTCAAAATGATGCTCATTTATCTACCAGGTGGACGAGTAGAGAGGATGGCGCTTTTTTTGCCAAGGTTTCCAAAGAGATTGGTCAGATGGTTTTGGGCTCAAAGACTTTTGCAACTTTTAATCGAAAACTTTCAGACCGAAAAATGTATGTCTACAGCAGTCGTGTAGGAGTAGAGAATCCGCATGGAAATGAAATAGAAGTTGTTTCAGAAGAGCCAGCCAGCTTGGTTGCTCGCTTAGCCGAAGAAGGTGTTGAAGAGCTCCTTATTTGTGGAGGCACCTCAGTCTATACGATGTTTTTACAAGCCGGAGTCATTGATCGTTTACTTCTCACCTACGAGCCAGTTATTTTTGGTGATGGGGTGCGACTCTTTAATGCTCCAGTTGATGTCAATGTTCGACTCACGAAGGTTTACGACCTTTCAGACCAAACAAAAGTACATGAATACGAGGTGATCCATGAGTAAAAAGCCATTAGAAGTAGTGTTTAAGCGCTTCGACAAATCGCTGCCGGTCCCAGAATATAAAACCTCTGGAGCAGCCGCATTCGATTTGTATGCCCGGGAAGAAGTGTATATCCCAGCTGGATCAGTAGGTTACATTCCCCTCAATATTGCTCTAGAATTACCCGAAGGATACTGGGCATTAGTGGTAGCTCGTAGCTCGTTGCATAAGCATGGCCTCATGTTGGCCAATGGCATTGGTGTGGGAGATTATGATTTCCGTGGGCCGAATGATGAATATAAAGCCGCAGTGTTTAACTTCACTAAAAAAGATGTAGTTATCGAACGTGCTGAGCGCGTTGTGCAGATGCTCATTTTGGCACAAAATCATGTACGACTTACAGAAAAAGATGAGCTCGATGGCGTTGACCGTGGGGGCTACGGAACTACAGGCCGAAAGTAGCTTTTTTCAGCAGATACACATTTAGTGTTCAATACTGCTTTTTGTGCCCATATGTCTTTTTTTCAACTGTGATATCACCCTAAATGTGGTGATTTACGGGTTGCGTGAGCACAAGATGTTGTGGTTTTATTGTAACGTATGTCTCAGTTGGTTCGTCGTGAAATCCGTCAGCATTTTGGTGTTTCAGAGCATGAATCTGTATGGCGTGGCGAGCGGCCAGATAAGGTCATTTTCGCTACTTCTAGCGTGCGCAAAGCAGTAATTTTTTCGTGGGCTTTGCATGATTTTTCATTTGATCATCTAGCAAATCTCAATCTCCAAATTAAGGGCCCGGGTATGGCTGGGTTGCAAACTCCTGAAGAAATTCAGGAGTACTTTAATACCTACATCTACAATGGAGACTTGGCTTTAACGCATGCACTTCAGCTTGGGGAGTTTGAGGGGGTCCCGGTTTGGGCATATCCCCAGATTGATGAGTCAGATGATAATGACAACCCTGTTAAAGAGGCAGTAAATAAAGTCAGGCGTTTTGGTGAAGAATTTGCAGGAGAAAGCATTTTGGTTATTTCAAGTGATGTGGTGGGAACCTCTTCAAATTTTGTCTCGGTTGAAGGAGCCATCAAAATGGGTAAACCAGTCAACTATAAGCGATCGATTGAAGCACAAGTTGCAGCAGAAGATGGAGAAGTGGCTAGTTGGACATCTATAGAGGATTTTGCTGCCTGGTATAAAGAAGTTGTTTTTGAGGTTGGGGCTACTTTGGGTCATGTGTCTGGTGTTGCGGTTCTCAATGCTATCGACCAAGTGTTGTATACGGCACAACTAGAAATATTTCAGGAAGTCACACAGGAAATGCAAGAGTACTTAGAGGTGTATATGGATGCTGGTTTAGGTGGGGCTTGGCAACAGATTCAAACATATCTTGCTAATACAGTTGAGCTCCTTGCAAATGCAGTTGAAGATATCATTCCTACCGAAACAATTAAAGCTGTGACAGATAGAAATCAACCAAATCAAGAAGCGGAGCTCGCGCTTGAGCAATTTGCTTATGCACATATGATAGGGGTGCAAGTACTTGCACTGCTTGAATTGATCGTTGGAGCACAACGAGATGAAATGGATGTCTTAGCAGCCCAACATGGCTACACAGTAACAGTATTTGAGGGAACACTCACATAATGTCGCATCCAGCTCTAGAAGCCAGATCAAGAGTAAGAGCTATGCGTCAAGTATTAGATTTGCTTGAAGAAGTCGATCGCTTTGCTCCGCCAGATTTTTTATTGTCGCTTGCTGTAGGTGAGTTAGTTGAGTACGAAGCAGAACAAGATTTATATGGAACAGATCGGTATAATCGTGTTCGCAGTGAAGATGAGCTTAATGATGTGGGCGTGTTCTTTTACTCTTGGGTTCAGAGGAATGCTCAGCATATCGACATGATGAGCACTCTACATACGGCGAATGGGTACGGTAGTCATTCTGCAGCGCTTGATCAACTCGGTCCCGTCATTATGGATTCCATGGACGATCCATACCGTGCTGTTCCAGAAGTAATTGCTCGCCTTGCATCAGTTGGCATACACATGCCAAATGGATACATTATTTTTGAACAGATGCAGCGGACAGTTGACAAAGTACTTCGTAATCGACCGCCGGAGCTGTACACAGCATTTTGTCCAGTTCTTGGTCGTCAACTTCGTGATGAAGAAGTACTCCGAAAGTATCAGCATCTTGAGCGAGGAACTCGAATGATTCGAAAGGCTGTGAATCGAACCTTACTGCCGAGTGATTGGCAGCCCCACTATCAACAGCTCGTTGACTGGACTCAATCTGAGACAAACTTAACAGTGCTTGAGTACAACCTCACTTCCCAAGTAGGGAAGATTGCACTCAGAACTGAGTTAGAGAAGGCAAAGGGAAATGTATGAACTTCTCCAATCTAATGGGAAAACTTAGAGAAGTTCTGTATACTCAGAATTACCGCTCGTATCAAATCACAACAAACAACAAGTAAGGACACCAGACTATGTCAGCAGTTACATCACAACCAGGTTTTTTGATTACTCTCGAAGGTGGTGAGGGTGGTGGTAAGACTACTCAAATCGTGCGACTTCGAGATCGTATCACCAAAGCTGGGAAAGATGTGGTGGCTCTTCGTGAACCCGGGGGTACGGTTATTAGTGAGCAGATTCGTGATGTGGTGTTGTCTTCCAAAAATATTGGTATCGCTTTCACCACTGAAGTGTTATTGTTCCAAGCAGCTCGGGCTCAAATCTATCGCGAAATTGTCTTACCTTCGCTCGAAGCTGGCAAGGTTGTGATAATGGATCGTTCTCGTGATAGCTCGGTTGTGTACCAAGGTATGGTTCGAGGTTTCGGGAAAGATATGATAGAGAAACTCAATGCTATTTCAACAAAAGAAACGGTTCCAGATGTAACTTTTTTGCTTGATTTACCATTCGAAGTTGGTTTGCAGCGAAGAGTGGAATCTGGCAAGGTTGACCGCCTAGATATGGAAGGAAATAAGTTCCACGTTAAGGTCCGCGATGCGTACTTAGAATTGGCAAAATCTGATGATACTGGTCGTTGGCACATTATTGATGCCTCTCAGTCTTTAGAAGCTGTTGAAGAAGCTCTTTGGGAGAAGACAAAATCAGTGCTTAAGTTGTAGTGAATACTTTTGTTAGAATGCAATCAATGTATGCCGATAAAAGAGCGAGCCGATCAACCTTCTTCTGATCTAGGCTATAAAAACCCTGATGAAAAAACCGAGAGAGAAGGTTTTGAGTTTTTAGACGACGTTCCTCCAGAAGAAACATTTAGGGTTGCCCAGGAGCATCTTGAAGATATTTTTGGATATGTACGAAATTCAGATGGTTCAAAGCGCCCAATTAAAGATAAGAATGGCGATGTATTACTCGAGAAATATGGGAAAGAAGCGTGTTTATCGGTTCTGGCACGAACTGAGTATATTGCTGCCGAGTTAAAAAAAGCCCTTGGAGATACCGAGATTCTTAATGAAGGGAGTGATGTTGCAGTTTCTGATGTAACAGTTGAAAAAGTTCGTCAGGTGATTCTCAATTTAAGTCCACTGGCAAAAGGTATCCCAGATGAGGTCCTCGCTAACTATGGAGAATCGTCGCAGGCGATTCGAGCCTATCAAAACCAACAAGTGGAAGGCTACGGGTATCCAGCAGGTACCAATATGTATCTCTACCCAAAATGGGATGAGATGTTTGCATACAAGAAACAGCCTGGAGATGCCTCGGATGAAGTTAGGTACTACTATCGTGATACTGACCCTCAGGCATTTGACGCTGATGGGCACACTCCTCAAGAAATTAACTTTTATCATCGTTTAAGTACTCATGTTTTGTTGGCTCCATTGTTTGCCGAGGAGTTAACCACACATATGAATAGAGTGATTGACCAAGCCAATCAGACAGGGCAGGTGTTACCAGAGAAAGCGTTTGGGTATCTTCGACAAGAAGATGGGACGTATAGAAACATCGACGTGAACAGAATGAAGGTGCGCATGTTGTTGCATGACATTGGTCGGTGGGCTACCCATCATCAAGACTTACATGAGAGTATGCCAGATCTTATTGCACATTCACTCGGCATTGAGCCGCCACTTATTCAGTTTGAGTTTAATCACGAGTACCGCTACTTTTCAAAAGATGATTCTTTAGTTAATCCACAGAACATTCCAATTGAAGAAACGATTTTTCATTTTATCGATTTTATTGCCAAGAGAAGTAATGAAAATGATCTAGAGTCTGATGAAATTAGAAGTCTTGATCAGTTGGTAGAGCACGCAATCTCACGTGCCGCTGGTTACAATGGTGCCCTGAAACTCTATTTGGATAGTATTCAGGGAAGAACAGTCTCGGTTGAGGAAAAAGTGAGAAAAGCTCTAGGAGCTTTACAAAAATCGCCTGATTCACGGATGTCTCAATTTTGTCAGCGCGAGATTATGTTCCTCGAGCAGGTTATTCCGTTTTTAGGTGATAGAGATCAGCCTGGATTGCTTGGATCTGTAGGGTACTCGCTGTCTGATTTTGTGGCGGTTGCTCAAGAGAAATTTAGTGATGAGCTTGATAGTTTCAATTTATATGCATGGGTCTAGTGAAGATTAGCGACTAAAAAGGTGCTAATATGGTTGCTAGACCGATGAAAAATAGATATTCAAAATACTCACGACTCTCAGAGCATATTTTTCGACAAATTTTGAAGTGTTTTGTACAAGATTTGGACACATATGTAACAGCTGAAATCTCAGGCATTTCTCGTAGAAGTGTGAATGATATCTTTCAAAAACTTAGAAAAAGAGTGGTGAGCCTGCTTGAAAATGAGCAACCATTTTCAGGAGAAGTTGAGGTAGATGAGAGCTACTTTGGACCACGAAGAATAAGAGGAAAAAGAGGTCGTGGAGCAGGTCAAAAAGTACTTGTGCTTGGTATTTTGAAACGAGGTGGGAATGTTTATACACAAATAATTTCAAATGCGGATAAAGAGAATATTTTACCTATATTACAAGGAAAAGTTTTGGATGAAACAACAGTCCATACTGACGGTTGGAAAAGCTATGACGGTTTGATTGACATCAAAAATTTTAAACATTATCGTGTGTATCATTCAAAAGATGAGTTTGTCAGGGGAAAATCACACATCAACGGAATTGAATCGTTCTGGAGCTTCTGCAAAAGACGAATGAGAAAACAAAATGGTGTACGAAAAGACAAATTTTTGGTACACTTAAAAGAAAGTGAATGGAGATGGAACCATCGTAATGATGATTTGTACAAATTATTGCTCAGAAATTTGGGAGAAAATCCGCTCTAATCTTCACTAGACCCTATGCATATAACAGAGAAACGGACGTGGGTAGAGTAAGCTCTCTGATTAGAACAGTTAGAGCTGCGATTCAAGGAAAGAAAAAGTAAGTTCTTTCTTGGCAGAAGGTAAAATTCCTAGTAGGATGTGAGAGTTATGAGTGGAATCAAGTTACCCCGAGCTGTCAGTGATCTCGTCACTAGTTTTGAAAAATTACCAGGTGTTGGGCCAAAATCTGCCCAACGCTTAGTGTTTTATTTACTCCATAATCCAGACCATGAGCTACAAAGTTTTGCAGAGAATCTGTTGAAGCTCAAAAAGAATACGGTGTTATGTGAGGTTTGTCACAATGTTAGTGAGACAAACCCTTGTCCAGTGTGTGCCGATGAAGGCCGTGATGAAACCATGCTGTGTGTGGTCGAACAACCGTTGGATGTGTTGGCAATTGAGCGCTCAGGCGCATTCAAAGGCCGTTATCATGTACTGCATGGAGTGATCGCTCCGCTTAATAATATTGGTCCGGATCAGTTGTACTTGCATGACTTAGTGAAACGCCTGGATGAGGTTGAAGAAGTTGTCTTGGCCACTAATCCAACTATGGAAGGTGAGGCAACGGCACTCTATATTACTGAATATTTAGAGCAGCAAGGAAAAACTGGTAATGGGGGGGTGACTGTCAGTCGAATTGGTCATGGGTTGCCAATTGGTGCTGACATTGAGTATGCCGATGGCATGACGCTCTCACGAGCACTTGAAGGTCGCCGAAAATTGTAAATTCCCTTGTTTTCTTGGGGCAAACAATATCATTTAACTTCAAAATGTAACTATTTTTTGAGTAGTAGAGCACTACTCTGATTTCTTGATCTTTTGGTTTTATTTGTTACTCTATACATAGATGACGCAAGTCTCACAACATACTCTGTGTTGCCGCAATTCCTCTTTGAGGAAGGGCGGTTTTTTGTATGTTGTGGGCATGCTGAAGTAAAGAGTCTCACGTCAAGTGAGATGGAAAGGGGTACTATGACAGTAATTGTCGAGTCCAAACGTATGAAAGTAACGAGCGCACTTCGTTCCTTTATCGAAAAACAAACTCGCAAACTCGTCAAGCTCAATAAGAATGCCACACAAGTTCGTGTGCATCTTGAGACAGTTGAGAAAAAGTCCAATGATCCGCTCTCAAATATGGTCACTTTCTTGATTGAAATTCCAGGTAAGAACATTGTTATCACCAAACGAGCTGTGAATATGTACGACGCTATTGTTGATGCAACTTCAGGAGCTGTGCGGCAGTTGCGAAAACACTACGAGCGAAAGCAAACAGTGTACAGAAAGCATAAAGTGGAGGCGGATGCTGATTTAGTTGATGCCGATCCGGCGGTGATGTAGTCGCTCGAACTTGATTTCTATAGGTAAAGTAGCGTATTGTGGAGGAGGGAAGCCAAGAGCTCCCTCCTCCACAAGTAGTAAGAGAAGGTATCCAAAGATGGCAGACGACGCACAACAAACCAAATCAGATGATAAGAATCCACTTGACGTTCTTGAGGAACTCCTTAAGGATAGCGGAGGTGGCAGTGGTGCTGGCGGGGCGAAAACAGACCCAGCTAAGCCCGCTGAACTCACTGAAGAAGAACTCGAACAAAAACGAATAGAGTTTGAGCAGAAACAGGCTGAGCAGGCTCAGGTTGATGCTCAGCAACTTGAAAAACAAAAAGAGCTCTTACAGACAATTAAAGATACTCCACAGTACCAAGCTCGTGTGCAGCAGCAAGAAGAAGCAGCCGCAGAATCAGAACAGAAACAGCAAGCAAGTGATGGGTTTGAGATCACCCAGCTGGATCACGACAAAGTATAAGCAGGATTATTTTATGAAACCAGGTGGACCAAATCCCAGTGGAATGCAGATGCGCCCCGGTGGCGGTTTTAATGCTGCTCCAGGAGGACTCTCGGAACATATGGATGAGGCTGCTTTGCAGCAGGCAATGGGTGCCAAAGCCCAAGCACAGCAGAGTGGAACTATTTCGCCTCAACAGATGGCTCAGGCAGCCGCACAGAAATCACAACAGCAACAACCTCGGGAGATGGGAACCATTGGTGAAGAGGTGAAGCGAATGGGCAGTGATGTTGTGGTGGGTCTTAAAGAGTTCTTTAGTTTTGCCACATGGTTTGGGTTTGATCCCAAAACTATGACCCCGGAGGAGCAGCAAAAACTTAAGACGGTGCATCAAAATTTTCAAAATCTTGATGAGCAGCAGCAGAGATATGTTCAAGAAAGATTTCAGAAGGAACAGCAACGTAAAAAGATGATGGAAGAAGAGGCTGCACGGAGAAAACAAGAGGATGAGGCCGCCAGTAGCGAGGTGATTATGCCCAGCAGCCCTCAAAAGGGCGCACAAGGTCCTGGTGGCGGAAGTAAGAAAAAGCAGGCAACTCAGATGCTTCAGGATAAACGCAAAAAAATGAGTGGGCCTGGAGATATTAATTAAGAGACTTTTCTCGAAAAAGTTTGGTATACTGCACCTATGCATTTAAAAACACACACAACTTGTTGTTGCAATCTCAAGTAGAACCTACTTGGAGAGTTTTTCGTGTGCCAGACCGACTCCAAGTCGGTTTTTTTGTATCTTGAAGGGGAGCCCGTCCTTGATTTATAACCAGAAGTGCACACATCAGAAAGCAAAACTATGAACATGAACCTGTATAACACCATGAGTCGCTCCGTGGAGGCGTTTGAACCACAACACCCACCAAAGGTGAGTCTCTATGCGTGTGGATTAACGGTGTATGATTTCACTCACCTTGGACATCTTCGCAAATATACCATGGATGATGTGCTGATTCGTGCGCTGCGCTATGCTGGGTACGAAGTTGAGTTTGTGCAGAATGTTACCGACGTTGGCCACCTTGCTTCTGATGCCGATGAAGGTGAGGATAAGCTTGAAAAAGGGGCCAAAAAGTATGGCGAGTCTGTATACGACATTGCCCACAAGTTTGAAGACTACTTCTTTATGAGTATGGACAAGATGGGCAATCTCCGCCCTGATGTGTCATGCCGTGCCACCGAGCACATTGATGAACAACTTGAGATGGTAAAGACCCTTGAGGAAAAAGGGTATACCTACGTAATTAAAGGCGATGGAGTCTATTTTGACACTTCCAAACTTGATGATTATGGCAAGTTGGCTCGTCTTGATATTGAAAAATTAAAGGAAGGTGCCCGCGTAGAGATGATTGCTGGGAAGCGAAATCCTACGGATTTCGCGCTTTGGAAATTCGAGCGCGAAGGTGAAAACCGGGCTATGGTTTGGCCAAGCCCTTGGCACGAGCGCAGCTTCCCAGGCTGGCATGTCGAGTGTAGTGCCATGAGCATGAAGTATCTTGGTAATTCAATTGATATTCACACGGGTGGCATTGACCACATTCCAGTGCATCACACAAATGAGATCGCCCAAGCTGAGGCAGCTACAGGCGAAGTTCCTTTTGTGCACTATTGGGTGCACCACAACTTCCTCCGAATTGAGGGCGAGAAGATGAGTAAGTCTTTGGGAAATTTCTACACTATTGATGACGTGATCAAGCGTGGCTATCAGCCAAAGGCACTTCGGCTACTTTTTTTGGGTTCTCACTACAGGAGTGAACTTAATTTTACTTGGAATACGCTCGCAGGAACGCAGAAAGCGCTTGATAAGTTGATTGGTCACTTAGACGCAGTTTGGGACGCTGAGTTGGTTGAGCGCACTGCACTTTCTAGTGAAGCCAAGTTGTTTATGACCCGTTTTGAAAATGCCATCGCCGATGATTTGAATACTGCGACTGCTGTTGCGGTGCTCTGGGAAATGGTTAAATTTGGACTTTCAGCTGCAGAGATGAAAACAGTGCTACAAGAAATGGATAAGATTCTTGGGTTTGATTTTTCGGCACTTGTAGAAGAGTATCGAAACAAACCAAGAGATATCCCAGATGGCGTTTCTGCGTTGATGACTCAACGTGAGGTAGCTCGAAATAACAAAGATTGGCAGGAGTCCGATCGGCTGAGAGACGAAATTGCTCAAAAAGGATACAGCGTTGAAGATACTGCTGATGGTCAGGTAGTTAAGAAAGTTTAGATTTAGCAACTACAACGTTAGCTCGATGCCAGGAATCTGGTGTTCCACAGTCAAGATACTCACTTTGTGGGGTGTAGATTGTCACAGGAGCTTGCTTTGCAAGTAGGGTAGCAGTATCGGTGATATAGAGTTCGCCAGATGTAGCATTTGGCACTTGGGATTGTACAATTTCAAACACGGTTGGAGTAAAAATATATTTGCTAATGTTTGCCAAGCTAGATGGCGCAGTTCCTGGAGCAGGTTTTTCGACTAAAGTATCGAGGTAGGCAAGTCCCTTTTGGGTGTGAACTTTGGCGATACCATATTTGTGGAGATCGCTTTCAGGCCGCTCAATACAGGTAACTAATCCTTGAGCATCGGTTTCTTTGTGGGCCTCAAGAAAATGGTTAACCATCACGTTGGTTTCACTAAAGCGTTCGCCGTTATACAAAAAATCATCTCCCATCAAGACTAAAAAAGCATCTTCATCTACGAGGTGATCTTTGGCAGTCAAAAGGGGAACAGCCGTTCCATACCCTAGTGAAGGGTCTTGGACTAAAAATGTAAAGATGGCTTTTTCGTGAAGATGGTCAAGTTGTTCTGCCGCTTTATGTTTGCCTAGATTTTTGAGATGTGCTATCAGTTGTGGTTTGGGACTGAAGTACTCTTCAACTTGAGTACTCATTTGATTAACTACCACAACAAACTCACTGATGCCACCAGCAATGCAGTCATCAACCAGATAATCAATAACGGGTTTGTTGTAGACAGGGAGCATTTCCTTTTCGAGAGTTTTGGTGATAGGCAGGAACCGAGTGCCGAGTCCGGCTGCCGTGATGAGAGCTTTCTTGATGTGCATAGTAGCATTATACGATATTTTCTCTGAATTCCAGATCCCAAGAAACAGATCTTAAGAAAACAGTGGCTTGCGAGAGACCTGCTTTCTTGCGATACTATATACGTTATGGCACACAGAAAATTGGAAATCCCAAAAAATAACAAAGTTTTCTTAGGCGTTGCAGCAGCGTTTGCAAACTACTTTAAGGTTGATGTGACGTTGGTACGAATTGTCTGGGTATTGCTGTTACTCCCCGGTGGTTTGCCAGGTTTAATTCCGTACCTTTTGTGTTGGATTTTAATTCCTTCACGGGAATAGTACTATTGCAACAATGTTGCTTTATTTGAGGGGGTGTGGTACAGTACCGCTACTATGAGACTAAAACACACATTCCTTTTATTTGTAGCAGTTATTTTTTCAGGTCTCTTGTTGTCGGCTTGTACGTTGTCTCAAAAGCCCAGTGAGACAGGTCTTGAAGTTGCGGTGAGTATCCCGCCATATGAAGGGCTTGTTTCAGAAATTGTGGGCGATAAAGGCAGCGTTTTTAGTGTTGTGCCTGCCGGTTACAGTCCAGAAACATACGAGCCATCCCCTCAAGAAATGAAACGTCTGAGCGATGCTGATGTAGTTATTTTTAACGGAGATTTTTCGTTCGAAGATAAAATTGAACAGACTTTGATTGAAAATAACCCTGATCAAAAAATTATTCACCTCAATGATGCGCTGACTGAGTCAGAACTGATGCCGTTTGTGGAGCACAGCCATGGTGATGAGGAAGAAGGGGAAGATGCTCATGCTCACGAGGAAGAAGAGGATACTGAAGATGAACAGATGCACGAAGGTGAGGAAGAGCATGACCACGGTCATGAAAGTGAGTATATGGATCCACATACTTGGCTATCTCCTGAGTTAGTAATTCGTCAATTACCTTCAATTGTCCTTGCCCTTAAAGAGGTCGACGAGGCAAATACTCAGTATTATGTAGATAATGCTGTAGTTGTGGTAAACAAACTCGAGCAATTAATTGCAACTTTGCACGAAAAACTTGACAGGCACTGGGGACGTACCTTTGTGGTGTATCACCCAGCCTACTCTTATTTTGCTCGAGATTTTAATTTGAAGCAGGTTCATATAGAAGTTGAGGGTAAAGAGCCATCAGCCTCACAACTTAAAGAGCAGATTTCAACCGCAAGCGATGATCGAGTGGGAGCAATTTTCCTCGAAAAACAGTTTGCCACTCGTACTGCAGAGTCTGTCGCAGCAGAACTTGGAGTTACAGTTGAGTATGTTGATCCGCTTGCAGCAGACTATTATGCCAACTTAGAGCACTTTGCAACTCAACTTTCAGAATCATTTTAATTACTATGGCCACTACACAATCAAAAACCAACCGGTCACCAGCGATTTCTGTTTCGCAGCTGACGGTTAGGTACCCAAATGAAAATGAAAGTGTTGTTCGCAACGTTTCATTTTCACTCGACCGTGGGAAAATTGGCGTACTGCTTGGACCAAACGGATCTGGGAAGTCAACAGTGATGAAGGCCATGCTTGGCTTGGTAGAGTTTGTTGGAGAAGTTCAATTTGCAGGTCAGCCGCTCACATCGCTTCAAAATCACGTTGGGTATGTGCCACAGCGGTATCCAATTGATAAGTCAGTGCCAATGACGGTTTCTGAGTTTCTTGAGTTAGCGCTCGTGACGTGTTCGCACACAAAAGCAGAAAAGAATCGGATGATTGTTTCTGTGTTAGAACAAGTTGATCTGAGTTTGAAACGCTTTGAGAAGGTTGGTGATTTATCGGGCGGACAGGTACAGCGGTTGTTGCTGGCTCGGGCTTTGGTACATGAACCTGAAGTATTGTTACTTGATGAACCTGAAGCTGGGGTTGATGCTGAGGGTGAGTTAATTATGTATGATTTGTTGCAGAAGCTGGCAAAAGATCAGAAAGTAACGGTTTTATTAGCATCTCACGAGATTGGTTTAGTACGGAAATTTGCTGATACTGTGTTTTGTGTCAAAAATACTTTGGTTTGTAGTGGCGCTCCTAGCCAGGTTCTGAATCAATCAACGTTTAAGCAATTATATGGGGACGGCATGACAATGTATGGCCATGATCACCACCATGATCATCATCATGGAAATCATGAGTAAGGCAGAGGGATATGACAGAAGTAGTACAAGAATTCATTGATTTACTGGCTTTCTCATTTTTTCAGCGAGCGTTGCTTGCTGGTGTGTTGCTGGCATTGTTGGCTGGAATTGTAGGTGTGTTTACCTCAATTCGGAAAGCCGCTTTTTTTGGAGATGCAGTTGCTCATTCTGCTCTGGCAGGAGTGGCAATAGGGTTGTTTTTCTCTGTGGATCCATTGTTTTCGGCGGCCGTGTACGCGGTAGCTTTGTCTCTGTTATTGCCATGGTTGCGTAAACAGACAGGGTTTTCTTTTGATTCACTACTAGCATTATTACTACCAGTTTCAATGGGTTTGGGTGTGATCGCATTTTCGCTTTTGCCTGGTTACCAGCCAAACTTACTGAGTTTTTTGTTTGGAAATTTGTTATCGGTGACCCAAACCGACATGTTCTTTTTACTTGGTTTAGCGGCTGTTGTAGTTATTTTGTTGCCCCTGTTGGCAAA
This sequence comes from Pseudomonadales bacterium, assembly GCA_020632255.1. Classification (GTDB taxonomy): domain Bacteria; phylum Patescibacteriota; class Microgenomatia; order UBA1400; family PJMF01; genus CG1-02-43-31. The sequence goes on along the minus strand of JACKFX010000006.1, from coordinate 18,117 downwards.
GAAGTTGCTGTTGGTTTCTTTGGACGAAAATCAGGCTCGATTGCTTGGTTTGAATATTCCAGTGTATGAATTGGTTTACCACTTTTTGTTAGCTTTGACGGTAGTATCTGGTGTACGGTTGGTAGGAGTAGTGCTGATTAATGCTTTTTTGATTATTCCACCGTTAGTGGTTAGTTTGCATGCCAGGTCGCTCAAGCAATTATTTTTCTTGACTCCCGTTGTGTCGCTGATTTCTGTTCTCGGAGGAATCGTGCTCTCGGTTGGCTTTGATTTACCAACAGGTGCAGTGATTGCTGTGTTTGCAGGGTGTATATTTGTGGTGAGTGTCATTTTCAAAAAAATACGAGATAGAGTAGGAGTATAGTATGGGAATTCTTAGAAACAGGTTGCATAAAACTGCAGTCAAAAAGCGAAATCTTAAAGATCTAATTACTTCGATACTCGAGGAAAAGCACTACGCTGGGGTGCCAGAGTTGATGACGCTGTTAGAGAAACAAGGGCGTTCGTTTAATAAATCGAGCGTGTACCGCAGTATCGAAAAAATGGTTGAGGACCAGCAGGTCTGCCGCCATAGCTTTGGTACCGATAAGGTGTACTACGAGCTTCGTCATACTGACCACCATCACCACGATCACTTTGTGTGTCGGCAGTGTGATAAAATTCAGACATTTGAGTGTCAATTAGACTACTCAAAAATGCCTAAGGGGTATACTGCAGAGCATCACCACGTGACCATATTTGGTCTGTGTGATGTATGCGCAAAACATGCTACACCATAAAATTGCTCAAGCTCAGCCAAGATATTGGCTTCTTATTTGCATCATTTTGATTGCACTTGGTGTTCTTGGTATTTCGTATGTGCAAGAACAGCTGCCGAAACAGGGAAATGTTGAAATTTTGCCAGAACCTGTTCTTAAAGTGCCTGAAACTCAAGAGGGTGAAGTAGCTGACGCAGTGGAAGACGAATCAATTACTTTGCTCTTTGGGGGTGATCTTCAATTTGATCGGCACATTCGTCAGCAAAGTAGTTTTTTAGGAGGGTATCAGGGAGTTTTTGACGAACCGCTTAAGGAATTATTTTTAGCTAGTGATGGGGTAATTGCAAATTTGGAGGGACCAATTACCGAGTTTGACTCGGTGAGTGTGGGGTCTGTCGTAGGCAGTACGAACAATTATTTGTTTACGTTTAGCCCACAGGTAGCTCCGGTTTTGAAACAGCTTAACTTTGTTGCGGTAAATCTCGGAAACAACCATATTTTAAATTTCGGTCCTGAGGGTTTGTTGCAGACACAGCAGTTTTTAAATGAAGCTGGTGTTGCGTATTGGGGAAACACCGGTGGTGAGACTTGGCTTGAGGACTCTTTTTTAGAGCTTTCTATTAAGAAGAAGAAGTTTTTGTTTGTGAATTTCAATGAATTTTTATGGAGTGATGAGGATGAGTTAGTCGAAGAATTGCATACACGAGTGCAAGCAGGTGAGTTTGACTATGTTGTTGTCTACACCCATTGGGGGGTAGAGTACCAAAAACAAGCGTCTGAGCGGTACCAAGGCTTGGCGCGCCGGCTCGTGTCCGCAGGCGCAGACATCGTCATCGGCTCTCATCCACATGTCATCCAGCAGTCTGAAACAGTGGCCGGCGCGCCAATTTACTACTCGCTGGGTAATTTTGTCTTTGACCAGTATTTTGAGCCTGCAGTTAGGAATGGTTTGCTTTTGGAAGTCAACTTCGAAGGCTCTATTATAACCACAAAGGAAATTCCCATTTACTTAGAGGGCACTGGGAAAACCATTCTACTAGAGCAAAACTAGTCTAACTGAAGGTTATTTTTCATAGCAAAATACAAGCAATATCATGTATATCTCGAATATACGTGGTTCGAATTGGTTGTTTGCTAGATGGCTATGGAGTAGCGACCCAAAGTTATTTAGAGCCCGCAAGCGCCACCACCTCGGCTGAAAGTGGGTGGGAAAAATGCACCACTGATCTTTGTTGCGAGTTCTAGATGAATAGTGGCAAAGATCAAAAAAAGGCAGCGACTGTAAATTAGTATCTATCCTCACCTGGCTCAAGCGCCAGCAGAGGAGCGAAGGACGCATCGCAAAGAGATACTGATTTTTCGCCATCAAGGTTTGTGTCAAAGGAAGTCAAAATTTGGTCAACAAAAGGATCGGGATGTTTCATCCCATTCTTGCTCGAGAATAGGTATTAAACTATGTTAAGAGCAAAAACCAAAAAATCAAGTAAAATGCGCTACAGAGCTCGACAGACCCAGTCCAATTTGGATTCCTCAGGAAGTTTTCTGCAGTGATTCCTATAATCGACATTAGCGGGGCTAAAAAAGCGCGGTAAACAACCAAATAGTAGTACCCAAGCCCCCAGTCAGTTAATGACAGGAGGCTTCTTTTTTTGTTTTCACAGTGGTGATACACTAACCTGGCTATGATAACTATCACCCCCACTCAACGTAAACTTATTCAGCTCGCGAGCTTTTATGTTCTGCCTTAGCAATCTCAATACCAAAATAGAGGCCCTCAAGCACCACCACCCCCAATGGGTGGAAATGAAAGCAGAGTAGCATCACGAGCTCAAAAATGAGGAGTGATGCTAGCTCGATTACGGGCAGTTGACGAAGTCCCTCAATACTCATTCTTCATTTTTGAAGAAACAGTAGACACACTGTAGTAGTATTGAGCGGCCGGAAAGTGTCAAAGGAGGCCATTATTGGTCAATAAGAGGACAGGGATATATCATCCCATCCTTGCTCGAGATTAGGTACATCTAATTCTCGAGCAAACCCCGGAAAAAACTGGAAAAATTTGCGCGAAAGGTGGCCGATCAGACTGCTCACCAAGCACTTTCTCAAAGCGTAGAAGTGAAGCTGCAGCAGCGGGGCCCAAAAAAGCGCGGTTAAAACAACCAAATAAAGTAGTATCCAAGCCCCCGATGATCCCATGTGGAGAGGGGGCTTTTTTTTATCCCAATGGTGGTGATACACTAATCTCGTTATGATTACTGTCACCCCCACTCAACGCAAACTCATTCAGCTTACTAGTTTTTATTTCTTGCCGCTTAGCTTAGTCATTTTTGCAGTCACGCTTGCGACCGACAGTATCTTTGTGAAGTTTGGAGAGCTGGCCGTGTATCTGGTTGCGGCCAATTTATTTTTAAAGCCAGTTTCAGTACTAGTCAGACACCCCCTAGTACAACCACTGTTAGCTCAAGCTATGACGTTCCGCAGAGAAATTGGTGTTGCCAGTTTTTGGTTGTATCTTGCTCACTCAATGGGTATGTTTTTAGGTCGAGGATTATCGATTGATTTTGTGCTTAATCCAAAGGGATTTCTTATTTGGGGAGCAATTGCAGGATCAGGTATGTGGATTTTGGGCCTGACATCAAATAATTTTTCGCAGCGTATACTCAAACGTAACTGGAAAAAAGTCCAGATGCTTGCGTATGTGGTGTTGCCACTGGCAACGTTTCATGCGGCCAAGGCAGAAGGGGAGTACGCCAAGTTTATTTTGATTAATGGTGCGTTTGTAGCACTCAAAGTTGCCCAGTGGTGGGTGACGAAAAAACGTAGTATGTCAAATCCACAGTTAGCTCCACAGCCTGTGAAGCAGTAACTTTGTCTCCATAGTTTTGCATAAACCTGGTAAAATACAGATCTATGTCACTCTCAGTCGGAATCGTCGGTTTACCAAATGTGGGCAAGTCCACACTTTTTAACGCGCTTCTAAAGCGCCAAGTTGCGTTGGCTGCCAACTATCCATTTGCTACCATCGATCCAAATACCGGAATTGTGCCCGTGCCGGATGAACGTTTAGCTGTCTTAGCAGAAAAAGTTGGCACAACAGTCATTAAGCCAGCTACTGTTGAGTTTGTTGACATTGCTGGTTTGGTTAAAGGTGCTTCTCAAGGAGAAGGGCTCGGAAACCAATTTTTAGCCAACATTCGCGAAGTTGATTTAATTTGTCACGTCGTGCGCGGATTTACCGATGACTCGGTGTTGCGTGAGGGTAGTGTTGACCCACTTTCAGACAAAGAAACCATCGAAACAGAGTTGTTGCTTGCAGATTTAGCTACGCTCGAAAAACAAAAGGCTCCTAAAGCCACCAAAGACAAAGATCTTCTTTTTAGATGGAGTGTGATTGAAGAAATGCAAGCTGCAGCCCGAGAAGGTACTCCTGTTGCCAATGTGCTTGATACCCCAGAGAAAAAAGCCGTTGGTCGAGATTTGGGTTTGCTTACGGCGAAAAAAACCATTTATGTGGTCAATGTTGATGAGTCCGAAGTTGGCCAGCAAGCTGCAGCCACGACAAAATATGCCGATATGCTTGAAGTCCATGCCGATCAAATTGTGATTATTTCTGCCAAAATTGAAGCCGAAGTATCTGCACTTGCCGATGAAGATGCGGCTCTGTTTTTAGAAGAACTTGGGCTCAAACAAAGTGGGTTGGAGCGCCTGATTGCCAAAGCCTTTGAACAACTGGGTCTGCAAACCTACTTAACTGCTGGTGAGGTTGAGGTACGTGCGTGGACGATTAAGCAAGGCACGCTGGCTCCCCAAGCGGCAGGCGTGATTCATACAGACTTTGAAAAGAAATTTATTAAAGCCAAAGTTGTTTCGTATGCCGATTTCCTCGAGTTTGGTGGCTGGAAGGGCACCAAAGAGAAGGGTAAGCAGCGCCTTGAAGGCAAAGACTACGTTATGCAACCAGATGATGTGGTTGAGTTTATGATTGGGGCGTAGCTTCAGGTGAGTTTTTGTTTCTTTGTGTTTTTGAATCTCATTTCTTGATCTCATTAAGTATGTCAAAAAATGAAGTTATTGATATACCTTCTCATAACAGCAAATCAGAGTTTCAAGTTGATCAAGTAGAAAGTCCGAGAAGAATTGAAAAACCTCCACAAGCAACGACAGGGTATTAGCTCGATGCAACTAATTTTGGAGTTAAGTTTGAGCGTGATCCTCAGAGGCTTGCAGTTGAAAAAGCATACATACGAGGTTGTGTGTCTGGTGTACAGAGCGTCTGGTTAGATTCAAAAATATGTAATGCTATGAGTGATGTGCTTCGATATACTTCAGGCTGAAGTAGTGCAAACTGAGCAAAAGACTCATCATTTTTCTATAGCAGTACACATGGGGGAGAGCACATCCCCCTCATTTTTTAGCCAAAACCATATTATAGGCTTGACAAATATCCCATAATATTGTATACTATAGGCATATTGTGACACGAAGCTACGCCTGGCGTAAGGGAGTGACACAATGATCTTTAACAGTTGGTATCTTATATGCTAGATTCTCTCGGGAAGCAGCTGTAGGAACAACCGTGCTTTTTACCAGGTGAATTGCCGCAAGGCAAGAGAAAGTAGCCTGGGCTACAACCTAACTACAACCAATTTTTCATTTTTTACTTTTTGACACGCGCCAGTAGTTTTGGCGCTTTTTTGTGGTTTGTAGCTTGGGAAAAGAGTAGAAGGTAGTGTTGTTTCTACAGGCTGCTGAGGTCTTTGTGGAAACTCGCCTCCTTTGAGGGTTTGGGCGAATCTTAACGTTTTTTAACTTTTATAAGAGGCAAAGCCGCCTCAAAGGGAGAATTCTCATGACTGCTTTAAATCGTTTGAGCCAGGTTAATCAGGTAGTCTCCGTTGGCAGTGTTGATGGCGTTGCCACCACTGCTGGATTTTTGAGTTGGCTGGGGCGGATTGTCCCAGTGGTTTTTACCCAGGCCTTTCAGGTTGACAAGATCGACATCTCAGGCTGGGAACCCAACCGCCAGGTTCTGTTTATTGACCTGGCAGTCAACAACCAAAATTCAGCCATGACGGCCGACTTTGTTAAAAAAGTTCGGGCCGCTGGCCACACAATTGTGGCCATTATTGATGAGCATGACGCCCAGGCCTGGCAACAGGTGTTGGGCGAAACATGGGACAGTCTGACTGTGAAGCCAGTGTCCCAAAAAGAGGGTGAGTATAAATCCTCTGGGGCGTTACTACAGTTTGTTCTGGGCCCCGAGGTCACGGAACACAGCCTTGAGTTGCTTCAAGCGGCCGATGCCGCCGACAAGTTTGATTTTTCAACACGGTTTGGCCAAATGATTAACCAGGCCGTAAAGTCCCGTATTGGGGATAATACCCGACGGGTGCATTTAGCCGAGTGGCTCGCTTTTCACAGTGAGCCTGATGAAAAGATCCGGGGTTGGATTCAAGAGTATGAACAAATTTTGGCCAACCATGCGGCTGTTATCAAACAAGCCACCTGGGTTGTCCCTGAAAAAATGATCCGCGTCAACACGACAGGTGTCGTGATTGACATGTCTGGCTTGACCGTCCAATTGTACAAAATTGCTCCGGTTGTTGTAATGGAAGCGACCGCTTATCACAAACCGGCTGGTGGTCACGTGTCCATGGTGGCATTCATGACCAACCGCAAGGATTTGGATTTTGTGGCCGCCTTGACTGATGTTGAAGGCGTTGAGCTGCTGGGTGGATTTGCCTCAAAAGCAAATGTTACCCCGGCAAGTGAAGCTGCCGCGACTGAAGTCATTAAAAAATTAATCTAGCAGAGATCTGCTAGTGCCCCCCGAGCTCTTGTCTCCGCATTGCGCGCGACGACAAAGTAAAGGAAATGGTGCTAGCTAGCTAGAATTAAGATACACAACTGAAAAGCCCCGCACTCGTGCGGGGCTTTTTGTAAGCGAGGAAACTCCGGACAGTTCTTCCGCTGGAGCGAAGCGACAGTGTCCGGGGATGAACGCCCCATGCCACCGTAAGGTGGAATGATGTCACCTTGAAGATGAAATCTTCAAGGAAAATTGACCTTTAGGTCATTGCGAAGCAAAAAGGAAACCCCGGACATTGGCGAAGCTGTCCGGGGAGGACGTCATTGCGTTCTTATTCAATGTGCGTCTCCGAGGGGAGGGGTTCCAGAAACTGCGAATCAACATACTCATCGGTTTGTCGATTATGATTCGCCCAGAGTAGGCGGGTTTCTTTGAAGTGACGTACTTTTTTGCGTAATTCTGACGGTCTATCTTCAGGATACCTTTGTTCCATGACCTCAAAAAGTATATCAGAAATATACTCTTGTACTTGGGCTGTTAAACGGTTAATAAAACCTCCCTGAATGATGCGGAGCTTCGTTTCATCATCAGTCATCAGGACCTCTTGGATTGCTGTGCGAAGTGATGGTAAGATGGCTTCGACCAACTTCATGTGCTCCCTTTGTTCAAGGTTGAATGAGCCACAGCTGAAATAGCCGTCCAGGTCGTCAAGCGGTGCCATGGTACCTGAAGAAGTTTGAAACTGTGACCGCATAACCTTCGTTTTAATTGGCCGGGTAACCTCAATCAGAATCGTCGCTGTTTTATTGCCAGACTCCATCATCCGTTCGAGTGTAACTTCTGTGTTAAACGGTTGCATTTTGCTACCAGCAAGGCCAGCAATAGTTTCTACCTGCTCGTCTGGGATGAGTGCAATCAGTGAAGACTCTGGGAAGTTTTTAGCGATGAGATCTCGGTATGAAGGGTCGATTTGTTTCCAGTGGGAGCGCATCGCTTCGCCGTACGAGGTTTCAATTGCACTAACAATCTGTTGAGCCAACGATGCATTAGTGAAACGCAGTTCTGCAGCAAGAAAGAGCAAGCTTTGTAGTAGAGAATCATATACTTCCTCGCTGTGGGTGGTTTTGTACGTTTCACTTTGGAGAATGCGCAGCAGTCCTTCTGCCAGATTTTGTTGAAGCGGCTGATTTTTTGATCGGACAACTTCAGAAATGGTGTTGTTAATGAGGGTGGTATCGATCGAATGTGCCAGCGACTTGAGTTTATATCGGTTAAGTTTATACTCTTCCATGTAGGGCATAATTTCCTCTGGAAGTCGGGCATCAATGAGTGAAAAAGTTAGGTCGTTTTTGTCCCAAATGTGCCGAATTGATTCAGGATCTTCAGAAATAGCTTGGACGATGGCAACTTTTTGGGCGATTGGCAGTGAAATCAAACTATTTTCATTTACGGAATTAAGCAGTTCGAGCAATCGCTGAGGGCTTTGGTTGTCGAGATACTTTTCTGTCCATGCATGAAGTTGTTGTTTTTTGGCTTCAACAACAGCCCGTGGTTCTGAGACGGTAGTTCTAGCAAGGAGTAAACGTTGGTTTTCATCCGTGTTTTCTGTGAGTAGTGGTTCGTAGTAATAAAGGTCCTCCTCAGACAGTGTTGTCGTTACTAAGCCTTCTGGCGTTGGAAGGGTAATGGCTATGGCTCGGTTACCAAAGCGATACTCGCTCTCGGAAGGTGCAACTGGAACAATACTATACTGCTCGGTACCAAGCTTAGCTGCTACTTGGGCAGCTTTAACTTTAAATCCTTCTAGTGAGTATCGTGGGTAGTCAAAAAAGTTTTGTAGTGACCGCCACATGCTAATCGCACGTATCTCACTACCCGCACTTTGAGGGGAGGCGACAATGGCAGCATGCGAGCCAAACGAGCTGACCTCGCTATAGTTGTAGCCTTTGCCAAACTGGGATTCAGCCATTTGCATTCTGTCATGCAGCACACTCAATAAGTCTTGGTTTTCACCTTCGAGAAATGGAGTATGTTGTTCAACAACAATTTTGTACTGTATACCCAAGACTGTGTTGGTGTTGCTAGGATCGAGTTGGTCATCGACCAGTATGAGAATGTCTGGCTTACCTTTGGTTTTTGCCAGTGCCACAGCTCCTTTATCCACCCCCAAGCCACGGATATCAAAGTAGGTAATCGTTACGTTTTGGAGCGTGGTAATTTGTTTGAAAGTAGCAGGATTGTTGAGTCGCTCCTTCAGTGCAGTTTGTTGTTTGGTTTCGACGTTGGTTCCTGCCTGAATTTCGGCTGCATACTCTTGTTTAAGCTGCTCCTCTGTGGCTCCGCTGATAATTTTCTCGAGGAGTTCTACTAAGCGGACGACGAGCGTCATGGCTGCTTCTGGTGAATTTTCAGAGTAGAGCTGTTTGAGTCCGTAAAAAATGGGTTTAATCAGATTGAGAGTGTGCAAATTTTTAACTGTTCCCCGAAGCTCTCCATCATCGGTTTCGTTTGCAATCATCCAACTTTCCAAGTTGCGTATTTGTTTTTTTACTTCTGGATCTATTTTTCCAAGACGTGCCTGGAAGGGCGGACGCAGAAGCTCCGAAGCAGCTGGTTCACCCGTAAGTCCATTGGCAATATTACCATTGCGTCTTTTTTCTTTGACATCCGTTATTTTTTCATCTGGAGCATGGCCAAAACCTTCAATCACCAGGGTGGTAGGGTCGTCGTAATGACTTGTACCATCTGTGGTTAGCTCATGCACATCAGCAGTAAATATGAACGGGGCGTTGTGTGCTACGATACCTAACTTCAGAGCGAAGTAGTAAGTAAGCAATTGGTCGAGGTCAAAATCCGCAAAACTGTGGCCGAAAACCACCTTCGAGAAAGCTGGAGTTAACTTTTCCTCATCTTCTTTGCCCAAGAAAATATCTACAAGTAGTTGTGGTGTAAGCTTTGTTCCTTCAGATTCAGGTGACGTAGGCGCCTGCTCGTGGGGAATGGGCTTAGCTTCAATTTGCATTTTTCTTTTGTATTACTATTCATATTCATAGTACTATAGATCTCAAAGAGATATCTAGAGGTATGACGGAAACAATTGCACATAAAGGTGAGCAAGAACCAAGGAAGCACTATTCACCAGAACCATATGAGTGGAAGGATGACGTAGACCGTGTGGTCCGTCCTATGGATCATTATCTATACATTGCTCACATAACTCTAAGAACTCATTGCAAACGCTCAAATTAGATAGTGTGTTTTTTTTGAATGAATGTGTTACAACTCATCAACTTTACCAGTTTATTCAGTAGATTTTTCTTTTGAAAACTACTGAAAGGAGATACAAAATGCTGGCTTATGCAAAACCCTCCAGCGACGCTTTGCGTCGCTGGAGGGTTTTGGCTCTTTTGTGCGTCATTTTGATCGTAGTCCTCACCTCCGTACTCTATTCGTGCGATGGTGATGGGCCCACTCCCAATACTCCTGCATGGGCGTTAGTCGAGAATTAAGAAATTGGTGAAAGTTACAAAACGAAATGTTTTCTAAAATCATGGTTTTTGTAAATCAGTACCCTGAGCAGGTTGCTCAGGTGTTGTTCGGAGCGGTGATTTTTTTCTCTCGCTTCGCATAACTTTAGCTCCCGGGACGTATGTGCCCGGGAGTTCTCGTTTTGCTTACTTGCTTCCATTCTCGAGTAACTGTGTTATAATTCAGGTCTAGTAAAAATAGTCTTGCTTATTTTGTTGTTCAACACAAAATTCCAACAGCCTTAGGGCAAGACAGAAAGGGGCACAATGAAGATTCTCAAGGAAAAGAGAGTACGTTCTTACGAATTTACCTTCTTAGTTCCAGCATCCCTCACCTCCGTTGATATTGCAGCAGCAAACACTGCAGTATTAGCTCTCATCAAAAAGCATGGTCTGACTATTAAAGACCAAGAAGATTGGGGCAAGAAAGAGCTTGCATATCCAATTCGTTTTGCTGGGAAGAGCGAGCGTGAAGCAGTCTACACACACTTAGTGTTAGAAGCTGATGCAGCTAAGATCCAAGCGTTTGAGAAGGATGTATACCTTCAACAGAACGTAATCCGACATCTTTTAGTTCAAGCTGAAGAAGCCGGGACTCCAGTTGAAGAACTCAAAACTGGAAAATAATTTATTTAGTAAGAACATTAACATTTAGACGGTACAACGGTAGAATTTCCGTTTCCGCGCTGTGCAAAAACTACCCCTTTCGTTCTCTACGGTTTATGTAAGAATAAGAGGTATAGTAAAGGTGTACAGTTAAGACTTGAGGCAACACAAGTTGCTGAGGGTTGGCGGAAAGGAAAAAATATGTCAGTTCGCTCATTAAACAAAGTACAGTTAATTGGTAACTTAACTCGAGATCCAAATCTCCGTTACACACCAAATAACACAGCTGTGTGTTCATTCGGTGTGGCAACAAATCGCACTTGGACTCCTACCGATGGAGGAGACAAGCAAGAGAGAGTTGAGTACCACAATGTTGTAGCTTGGTCAAAGCTTGCCGATATCTGTGGTCAGTTACTCCACAAGGGTGACAAGGTCTATGTTGAAGGAAGACTTCAAACCAGAGATTGGAAAGGCGATGACGGTGTCGAGCGCAAGACTACCGAGGTAGTTATCGATAACATGATTCTGCTTCGCTCATCAAATGGTTCATCATCAACGGATGATGGCGATATGGATGGCGGAATGGATGCACTGCCAGAAGAAGTTTCTGAGGCAGAAGATGTTGCTGATGATGTTCCGTTCTAGATGCTAGAAAGGAAGTACTTGCACCAAATGTAAGTACACAACAACATGAAAAAGAAGAAAATCAAGCGACTTCGAAGAAAACCAATGCAGATTGATAAATCAGTAACGTTTTCTTACAAAAATGTAGCAGCACTCAAGAAATTTGTGACCGAGCAAGGTTCAATTTTATCTCGTGAAGAGAGTGGCCTTACTCAAAAACAACAGCGTTCTTTAGCTGTAGCAATCAAGAGAGCACGTCACTTGGCTCTCTTACCATTCACTCAAGTTTTGTAATTTGAGATTTCAGAGTGAAACTAAGAGAAGAGGAGCCTTTGGGCTCCTTTTTTCTGGGTTAATTGTCTGAAAATACGTGATAAAATGAATCGTCCTATGTCTAAAAAGAAACTACCTTTTGCAACCCTTTCAAACATCATCATGGCAGGAGCCTTGATTTTAGCTGGATCTCTTGTCGAGTATCGTTTTCATACCCTTCAAAATATTGCAGATAAGTCCCCACAAAGTGTGACTGCAGGTGATGCGCGTGCAGATCAATTAGCAAAGCTTATAGATACCGATCAGCCAAAGGATAAAAGTGATGTCGACTTTGGAATTTTTTGGGAGGTCTGGAGTTTGTTAGAGCGCGACTACATCGATCAAGATAAGCTTGATGCTGACAAAATGGTGCATGGTGCTATTCAGGGTATGACTGCTAGTCTTGGTGACCCTTACACGATGTATCTTCCTCCTGAACAAAATGAACGCAGCGCAGCCGATTTAGCTGGGGCTTTTTATGGCGTCGGTATTGAATTGGGGTATGTTGATGGTATTTTAGCCGCTGTTGCTCCTCTTGCTGGTACACCAGCAGAAGTTGCAGGAGTGAGAGCTGGGGACTTGATTATTAACGTTAAGGATGAGGCTAAAGATATTGATGAAACCACAGAAGGCTGGTCACTGAGTAAAGCTGTTGAAGTCATTCGAGGTCCGAAAGATTCTCCAGTAATTTTAACTTTAGTTCGCGAAGGGGAGTCGGAACCTTTTGAAGTTACCATTTATCGCGGTGAAATCGTGGTTAAGAGTGTTGAACTCGAATTTGTCGAGCACGCTGGTAAGCGTGTGGCTCACATCAAACTCAGTCGTTTTGGAGAGAGAACTCTCGGTGAATGGGATGAAGTAGTCACCCAAATTGTCGCCCAAAAAGATTCTATCGATGGTGTGATGCTCGATATGCGCAACAACCCTGGAGGCTTCTTTGATGACGCTATTTATATTGCCAGTGAGTTTATTCAGAGTGGAGTAGTGGTTTCACAGAAAGATGTGAATCAGCAGCAAGACTACACAACCAGAGGAAAGGGCCGCTTAGTTGGTGTGCCAGTCGAAGTACTCGTAAACCGAGGTAGTGCTTCGGCTTCAGAAATTGTTGCCGGTGCTCTTCGAGATCAGCTTGATGCAAAATTAGTTGGTCAACAGACCTTCGGAAAAGGAACAGTCCAGGATCGTCGTGAACTCTCAAACGGGGGTGGTATTCACATTACTATCGCACGCTGGCTTTTACCAAGTGGCAAGTGGATTCATGACGAGGGTATTCCAGTGAATGTTGAAGTTGAGCAAGATTACGACACTGAAGCTGATGAGCAGTTACTCAAGGCGATTGAAGTATTGTAAGTTAGTATTCAGGATAGAAAAGTGTCCGTGGGTCTTCCTGTTCTAAGAGAGCTGCCCAAGTTTGGTGATATCGTTTTGCTGTAATGTGTTCTTCTCCTAGATGGATCTGCATACGAGTAAAATACTCTTTTCCTCGAAAAAAAGCTTCTTCTGGTGAGTTTACTAGAGCTTCATCTTGGTCGAGTTCAATACAGCGATTAATAATTCCTAGCCAGGGACCACCAGCAACTTGGTGGTGCTTCAGAAAGGCTTTGTTATTCAATAGGATTTCTTTTGGAGCAGTTTGAACTTGTAGCTCAGTTGTTTGTTCATCTAACCATTTTTTTAGTGCAACAACCTGAGGGGCTTCATCGTCGGTGAGTGGTTGGGTGCTTGTGCCGTTTCTACCGCGTTGGTCGGCTTCTGTCACATGCATAAGCATTGAGATAGGGAGTTCCGCTTCTTTCCAAAGTTTACGCGAGAGTCGACGTAGAGCAGTGTCACTTGAAGTTCCATTGAGATGGTTTTTATACAATGACGGAATAATCATGTGTCGTGGAAGAAGTGCAGCTACTTCCTTTTGTGTTTTGTTTTCAAACATGAGACGTTGTAGTACTGCCAGAGTTGGTTCAACACCTGCTTCCTCGTGGCCAAATGCTCGATAGTAGCCATTTTCATCCAGAGTAGTTGTAGCGGGTTTACCAACATCATGGAGGAGAATCGTGAGCATGACGGTGAGTTTTTTATCTGCTGGTAAATGCTCGCGCTCACAAATAAGTGTTGCAGCATCGACAGCTTGAAGTGTATGTTCCCATACATCGCCTTCAGGATGAAAGTTTTGATGCTGAGGAGTTCCTACAAGTGCTTGTAGTTCAGGCCAGTAGCGCTCAAGATAGCCAATTTCTTGAATAAATCGTAGTCCAATTGATGGTTTCGTACCTTTTATGAGGAGTTTCTTAAGTTCATCTCGGACGCGTTCTGCAGCTAGATGATCAAGTTTACCTTCAGCAACCATGCGTGTACAAAGCGAGACGGTTTCATTTGTTGGAGTCATCTCAAACCGAGCTGCGAATTGCATTATGCGCAGCACACGAAGTGGATCTTCAATAAATGTTTCAGGATCTGTTACGTTGATCTCCTTTTGCTGAAGGTCAAGTAATCCTAAAAATGGATCATAGATAGTTTTTGTAAGTGGGTCATAGGTAATAGAGTTAAAGCGAAGGTCTCTTCGACGTGCACCATCAATAAAGTCAAGTTGTGGATTCATGACTGTTTCAAAATCTGTATGTTTTTCCCCTGTAGAGACTTCAGTTCTTGGTATGGCAATATCGAGTGGTTCAGCAAGTCCATCAAAGTAAAGTTTTGTAACACCAAAAGATTTTCCTTTAAATTCACATTTATTATTTGGGAACGCAGTTATCAGCATTCTTGTTACCGTGTCGAAATCTAAACCGTATATTTCGAGATCAAAGTCTTTTGGAGTAATTTTGGTTGTTGTGATATCAGAGTATAAAAGGTCCCGGATACATCCTCCAACTAGAAGTGCTCGGCCACCCAGACTAGAAACTAGCTTACAAATAGTGAATACTTCTTCTGGAATACTGTCAGAAAAATCGAGTTCAAATCGATTTGTGTTATTTTCAATGGTCGGTGAAAGGTAGCTCGCTGCGACATCAAAGGTTTTCCCTTGAGATAACAGTGCAGACACAACATAAAAGCTTGGTGTAACCTCTGTTTGAGGTAGAGTATATTCTGATGCTGCAGGCAGATTTGAAACGCCAAAACGTTTCATAATTGCTGCTTCTTGTTCATGATTGTGCATAGGCCTATATTATCTAATAAATAGGTTGTTTAGTCAAGTTAAAGTGCAAAACCTGCATTCGCACATGAAGGGCGATGCTTTGGTTTTTTTTGTATACACAAGTTATAAGAGAGTTTGAAGTGAGTGCTATACGGTGGCTTCTTTTGTGATTTCTGCCTGTTCCTCCTCATAAAAAGCCTGATGCAAGTCAGTAAGCAGGTCAGTTAGCCCTCCATCAAGAATGAGTGGCAAGTTGTGCCATGACTCTTTAATGCGATGGTCGGTAATGCGGTTTTGGGGATAGTTAAAGGTGCGAATTTTTTCAGCTCGTTGGGCGCGACCAATGGCACTGCGAACTTTTCCTAGTGCTTTTTGGCGTTTTTCTTCTTCGATTTCCCAAAGTTGAGAGCGGAGCAGATCCATAGCAATTTTACGATTTTGTTCTTGTTTTTTTTCTTGGCGGCAGGTGGTTGCGATACCCGATGGCTTGTGAATCAGGCGGACGGCACTGTTGGTTTTGTTAACACTTTGTCCACCAGCTCCACTGGCACGCATAAACTGCCACTCGATATCTTCATCTCGAATTTCAATTTCATGGACAGGAACTTCTGGCAGCACAGCTACTGAAGCCGTGGAGGTGTGAATGCGTCCTTGAGACTCTGTCTCAGGTACGCGCTGGACGCGATGCACGCCAGACTCGTATTTGAAGAGTTCATAGGCGGTAAAGTAGGGTGTTTCTCCGTCGGGTGGAAGAATGTCTGTAGTTTTACCTTTAGCCTTAAAAATCAGGTCGTCAATGTGCTCGATCTTGAAGTTGTGCATTTCTAAAAATCGCACATACATTCGCTTGAGGTCATTGGCCCAGATTTTGGCTTCATCTCCGCCTGCACCAGGTCGAATTTCGAAGGTACAGTTTACTTTTTCGACAGAATCGCCCTCACCACTATCATTGCCTTGCTCTAACTGGATAGCTGCATCTTGGAGTTGTTTGAGTTGGGTTTCGAGATTGGTGATTTCGGCTGCAGCAATTTCGGCAAAATCAGGATCACTGGCGAGCTCGCGAGCTTCAGCAATCTTGGCTTCAAGTTCGTGTATTGCGTCTTGGTATGGATTTTGCATAGTGATACGACAAGTATACCAGGCTTTTCTGGATGACAGGGAAGTATACTGAAGAGAAGTGAGCTACTCGGCCTTTTTATCAGCTTTTTCAGCTTGCTTGAGTTCAACTTGTTGTTGTCGAAGAATGTCCTTGTAAGACTTGGTTTCTTCTGCAGATCTCTCGGCTTTTTTGGAGGTTTTTTTGGCACCTGAAGTCTTAATAACTTCCGCAGCCTGCATCTTCTTAAGGAATTTATCAACACGACCTTGGCGGTCAACAAAGCGAACTTCACCAGTGTAGAAAGGGTGACACTTGCTACAAATATCAACTTCGAGAATTTCTTGAGTTGAACCAGTTGTAAAAGTATTACCACAAGAACAGGTGACTTGTGCGTTTGGATACCAGTTTGGATGAATGCCTTGTTTCATAGACGTCTATTTTACCATGATTTCTCGATAGCACAACACCTATAGCCCGTATCAGTTGTACATACTTGAAATGTGGTACTATATTGGTACTAGAAAAAATGGAAAGGAATTATATCGACAGTACACAGTAACGAGCGTGTGGCCCCGTGGTTCTCCCCACAGGGATACGAGGAGGAAGGGAAGAGATCTGTAATTGTGCAGGGAGCTTCAATCGAACCGCTTTCCAGGCAAAGCGAGTATCTGCGGAAACCTTCTGGCTAGTAGTACAGCCAATTAAGAACAATTTCAAACGGTGGTTGAAAGACCGCGAACAGAGGATGGTTCAGCTACATTTTTCACTTAATTAGAAACTATTTTTATTCGGGTGGGTTCACCTTAACTTTGTTGAACAAAAAAAATGTTCAACAGTGTGGCAAAGCCTGGTATTAGAAAGCATACATGTGTGGAATTTTTGGATATATAGGCAAAAATAAAAAGGATGATGCGGCCAAAAAAGTTATTGAAGGTTTGAATAGACTTTCCTACAGAGGGTATGACTCTTGGGGTGTTGTTGGGGTTGGTGCTACGGGTTTGGAGATAGATAAAGCTGTCGGTATTGTGCCAAAGACCAAGCCGATGAGTTTGGATTCTTTTGGGGTGGCCATTGGTCATACTCGGTGGGCAACTCATGGGGGAGTAACAAAAATAAATGCACACCCTCACCTGGCTAGTGATAACTCATTTGCGCTCGCACAAAATGGCATTGTTGAGAACTTTGCTGACCTTAAGAAAAAACTGAGCAAGGAGTTTGAGTTTAAGACGCAAACTGATACTGAGGTAATTGTTCGCCAAGTTGAAAAGAAACTTCAAACTGAAGCTGAGTTACCTGAAGCAATCAGAACTGCATTTTTAGAACTTGAAGGTCGCAATACCGTCATCGTTTTGGCAGATACAGGCTTGGTCGTCGCGGCTCGCAACGGCTCGCCGCTCGTCGTCGGCCGGGCCAAAAATGGTGATATGTATTTTTCTTCAGATACACTCTCATTTGCAGGTGAAGTCGAGGAAGTTTTGGTCGTAGAGAATGGCCAAATGGTGGTGTTCCGTGGTCGTGATCTTGAGTTATTCGATATTCAATCAGGTAAACCAGATAAACCAAGTTGGGAAGCATTGACCATGGTTGCAGAGGTTGCTGATAAAGCTGGCTACGATCACTTTATGATTAAAGAAATTCATGAGTCAGCTGATGTGATTGCACAGGTAGTTGCCCAGGACAAGAAGGCACTTAGTGAATTTGCCCGAACTGTCGATTCGGCTTCTACTGTGTACACATTGGGCTCTGGAACCGCAGGAATTGCATCAGCACAAATTGCTTTTTATCTGAGAAAATATGCAAAAGTGAACACAATTTCATTAGTAGGGGCGGAGGCGCAAAGCTACTTTGACTTGTTCGGGCCAGGCGACGTGATTATTGCTCCCTCACAGAGTGGAGAGACTGCTGATGTGTTAGAAGTGCTCGAACATGCCCAAGCCAAAGGTGCCACGATTGCGACCTATGTGAACATGGCTGGTTCGATGATGACTCGCATGGCCGATTACCCATTTATGGCAGGCGCAGGGCCAGAATTTTGTGTGATGTCGACCAAAGTATTCACGTCTCAGATTGCTTGGGGATATTTGTTGGCTAAGACAGTCGCTGGTGAGTATGACCAAGCCATTACAAAGCTTGATGAAACTAAGAAAGCCATGCGGGCGTATTTAGCAGATCCTCTCACCGAGAAAACGCTCAAAAAATTGGCCAAGAAATTGCTACCAGTCGAGAGTATCTTCTTGCTGGGTAAATCGCAG
>JACKFX010000005.1 GCA_020632255.1 Pseudomonadales bacterium | reverse complement strand
TGTTTGAACTTCACGCTGGCTTATTAAAGGCACTTGCGCATCCACGACGATTGGAAATTATCCATTTGATCCGTGATCAGGAACTTCCCGTTACAGATATTCACACAATGTTAGATTTACCTCAAGCAAATATCAGTCAGCACCTGATGGTACTGCGAGACGCTGGTATAGTGAAAACACATAGGCAAGGCAAACAAGTGTTTTATCGTCTAGCAGATGCCAGAATCATTGAGGCCTCAGATGTGATTCGTGAAGTGTTAGTAGATCAATATAAAGCTACAGAGTTTGCAAAAGAATTGACTATTTCTATGAAGGACTTGCTTCCAATTGTTCAAGATCCAGTCTGTGGTATGCGAGTCTCTCCAAAAACTGCTGGATTTCATGCAAAACACAATGGCCAAGACTACTATTTTTGTGCAAGCGGATGTGTAAAAAGTTTCCGAAAGGATCCGGAAAAGTATGTCTAAAAATCAATCTATTTCATTTCATATATCTGGCATGCATTGTGCCAGTTGTGCCAGCAATATTCAGCGGAAGCTTAGAAAGATTGACGGAGTGAGTGAGGCAAATGTGAACTATGCGAATGAACAAGCAGTAGTCACTTACGATGAGTATAGAGTGAACAAAGCAGATATTACTCAAGCAGTTTCTGAAGTTGGGTACAGTGCACGCCTCGATTCTAAAGCTGACACAGATATAGCCGAAATCGAACGCACTGAAGAACTTAGTGATTTAAAGCTAAAGCTTATGGTAAGTGGCGTTCTCTCGGCTATTTTAATGGCAAGTATGATTCCTGGTTTGCCAAAAATCTTTCATGATCCTCGTGTGTTATGGATACTGGCAACACCGGTGCAGTTTTGGGCTGGAAAGCGCTTTTATCACGGGGCATGGTCTGGTATTAAAAATTTCTCTGCAAACATGGATACCTTGGTAGCAATGGGAACATCTGCTGCTTACTTTTTTTCTGCCTTTGTTGTTTTGTTTGAAAAATGGCTACTTTCACAAGGTCTAGAAGCGCATGTGTATTTTGAAGCATCTGCAGCGATTATTACTTTCATTTTATTAGGAAAGTACCTGGAAATACGTGCTAAAGCAAAAACGTCTACAGCAATTAAAGAGTTATTAAACTTACAAGCAAAGTCGGCACGCATCAAGCAAAAGGGAGTTTGGGTTGAAGTGCCTCTTGAAGACGTTATTGTAGGAGACGTTTTGCAAGTTAAGCCGGGCGAAAAGGTCCCAGTTGATGGAAAAGTGTTAGCTGGTGAATCGTCAGTGGATGAGGCTATGGTGACGGGTGAGAGTTTTCCTGTGAGTAAAAGTATGGGTGACACGGTGATTGGTTCGACAATAAATCAATCTGGCATAATTGAAATAAAAGCAACTAAAGTCGGTAACGATACCATGTTAGCGATGATTATATCCTTGGTGCAAAAAGCACAAGGATCTCGTCCTCCAATTCAAGCCTTAGTTGACACAGTTGCCTCATATTTTGTGCCAGTAGTAATCACACTTTCTATAGTTACTCTTGGTGCGTGGTGGTTTTTTGGTCCAGAGCCAAAATTGTTGATGTCACTTGTGAGTATGATTAATGTCCTTATCATTGCTTGTCCGTGTGCACTTGGTCTAGCAACACCCACTTCACTCATGGTTGGTATTGGTCGTGGTGCGCAGAATGGTATTTTGATTAAAGATGCCCAAGTATTAGAAATTGCCAATAAAATAAAAGCAGTTGCCTTTGATAAAACAGGCACCCTGACACAGGGTAAGCCCGAAGTTCAATCAAGTGAATACGCAAAAGCAGAAACACAGAAAAAAATTGACGCTGCAGTGTTAGCTGTAGAGTCGCTTTCTCATCATCCACTTGCCCACGCTTTAGTGAATTTTGTTTCTACTCGTAGTAAGGAAATTCCTAAAGTCTCTTCATTTAAAGATCATGCAGGAAAAGGTGTTTCTGCCAAAGTTGGCAAAGATACTGTTTTGATCGGTACGCTTTCTTTCTTACAGGTAGAAAAAATAAAAATTGATAGCAAGCTTCAAACCTCTGCGGAGCAGTGGCAAAGTCAGGCTCTGTCTGTAGCGCATGTAGCTATGAATGAGAAACATGTGGGAGCATACGGTATCGCCGATACTCTTAGAGAGTCTTCTGTTGAGGTTATTTCAACGCTTAAAGAATTGGGAATCACCCCTGTTATGGTAACTGGTGATAATGCTCAAACTGCAAATGCTATTGCGAAAGAGCTCGACATTACAGAAGTTAAATCTCAAGTTTTGCCAGCAGATAAAGAAGAACTTATTCGTGAACTGCGCAAAGAACACGGAGTCGTTGCAATGGTTGGTGATGGTATCAATGATGCCCCGGCACTGGCTGCTGCAGACGTGAGTATTGCTATGGGTGGGGGAACTGATGTAGCTATTGAGTCAGCTGCCATCACACTGCTTCGCAGCGATATTGCCTTGGTTCCCACCGCAATTACCCTTTCAAAAAAGACCATTACCAATATTCGTCAGAATCTTTTTTGGGCATTTGCATATAATGTGCTACTCATTCCCGTTGCTATGGGAGTATTGTATCCGTTTACAGGTATTATTTTGAACCCGATTATGGCGGGAGCCGCTATGGCATTTTCTAGTGTTAGTGTAGTTACGAATGCGCTGCGACTTCGATCAGCAAAACTATTATAAGGAATACACATCATGAATTTATTTGTAATCTTTCTAACAGGGCTAACCACCGGCGGATTGTCATGTTTGGCGATGCAAGGTGGGTTACTTGCCAGTGTGATTGCTAATCAAAAAGATGAGGAGCATCGTAGCATTGAAGATGATAAACAAGTGCGGAAGCAAAAAAAGCAGCAAAAATATTTGCAGTCTCAGCAGCAGAAAATCTTTGCACTCAAATCTTTTGACCAACTTGACTGGCTGCCGGTAACTATGTTTTTAGGAACTAAGCTTGTTGCACATACAGTTCTAGGTTTCTTATTAGGAATGTTAGGTTCAGCTATAACGCTAAGTTTAAGTGTCCGCTTAGCGTTCCAAGCATTTACCGCTCTATTTATGTTTGCAACAGCAATGAATCTCTTAGACATTCATCCAATTTTTAGATTTGTGGCGTTTCAGCCACCAAAGCTTATTCAGAAGCTTGTACGCAACTCAAGTAAAAGTAAAGCTCTCTTTGCTCCAGCAGTTCTTGGGTTGATGACAGTCTTCATTCCGTGTGGAGTCACACAGGCTATGGAAGTAATGGCAATTAACTCTGGGAACCCAATTTCAGGAGCTCTGACAATGTTTTCGTTCGTGTTAGGTACAACCCCACTGTTTGCACTCTTGGGAGTGGCGACAGCTAAGTTATCAGAAGGTTGGTACAGTCGTTTCGCTAAGTTCGCAGCATCAGCTTTGATTGTGATGGCTGCATACAGTATTAATGGTGTTCTTTTAGTTGTGGATGCTCCGATTACTTTGAATAAGTTAGCTAGTCCAGTTACCTACTTTTTTTCCAGTGATCGATTTGAAGGTGGAGGCGGAACTGCAGGTTCTTCTGCAAAAGTAGTTAATGGCATACAACAGATTACTATCAGTGTTTTGAATCATGGATATTCACCAAACTATTTTCAAGTAAAGGCTGGTCAACCGGTACATCTTATTTTGCAAAGTAAGGATACTTACTCTTGTGCGTTGTCATTTGTATTTAAAGAGTTTGGGATTAGTACATTTTTAGATGCAACTGATTCACAATCATTCACTTTTACTCCAACAAAGCCAGGAAGATACACGTTTACTTGTTCGATGGGAATGTATACCGGTACACTAGAAGTAGTCAAGTAGGAGGTTGTATGTTAAATTTTTTAAAGAAAAAAAGAGAAACAGGAGAAAAGGTAACATTTACAATCAAGGGAATGCATTGTACGAGTTGTAGTATGAATATTGATGGAGAGCTTGAGGATACACTAGGAGTAATTTCTGCTACAACTTCATATGCAAAAGCTCAAACAGTTGTAGAATTTGTTCCGTCAATCGTAAGCAGGGATGATTTAAAGAAAGTTATTGAAAATTTAGACTATACTGTACAATCATAAAGAGATGAGCAACAATACAATTACAGGTCAAATCAACGAAAAAGCTCTCGAGCTGTTACAAGCACATCCTGAAGGTGTACGATGGTCAGAAATGCTTAAACTTCTTCAAGAGGCGTTTCCTGATTTTCACCCAAAAACCATAAATGGAACAGTTTGGAAGTTACTAGAAAAATATCCAGATACAGTTGAAAAGCCAGAGAAAGGTTTATTTCGACTCAAGAAAAAGCAAGCTTAGTTTGGGACACAGATGGTTGTACTCTTAGGGCAGTTCATCTGCGGATTTTGCATCTGACTCACCTGTGAGAGAGCTCTGTTTGTTGTCTCATTTCTTTAGCATGGGATATTTTCTCAGCAAGTTCTCAAGTTATTTGACTATACTTTCTTGTATAACGTACTATGAAGGTAAAGTACAAACATAAGGAAATAAACTATGCAGAAACAAAAGATGAATTTTAAACTACTAACCTATGTCACTTTAGCCGTTGTTGTGGGTGTAGTTGCTGGATACTCAATCACTCGTTCACAGCAGGTCTCCACAAAAACTACAAGTGATTTTGCAACGCAACAGCGCTATGGCTACAGAAATGGTAGTGGTTCTGGTATGAGTGCTGGCGGAAGAGAACAACAAAGCGAGCCCAATAGAGGAAATTGTCTTGCTGATGACTGTTTGCTTGTTGATGGTTTAGAGTATCCTGCTGGTGAGTTATCCGCTGCAGCACAGGAAGCGCTTGAAGCAGCAATTGATGATGAGTACAAAGCCCTCGCAACCTACAATGCTGTTGTTGCTGAGTTTGGCAGTGTTAGACCATTTTCTATGATTAAAGGAGCAGAAGAACAACATATTGCTTCACTTCGAGCAATTTTTGATAAGTATGGACTAGAAGTGCCAGAGAACAAGTGGGATGGGACTGTATCCGTACCCGCTTCGCTGCAAGAATCATGTCAAACAGGTGTTGATGCTGAAATTGCAAATGCTGCACTGTATCGAGAAAAGTTATTACCAGCTGTTGGTGAGTATGCCGATATTTCAGCTGTATTCACCAATCTCATGAA
Source organism: Pseudomonadales bacterium (assembly GCA_020632255.1). Classification (GTDB taxonomy): domain Bacteria; phylum Patescibacteriota; class Microgenomatia; order UBA1400; family PJMF01; genus CG1-02-43-31. The sequence goes on along the minus strand of JACKFX010000005.1, from coordinate 86,263 downwards.
CGCTTCTGAGTACAAGCACTTACCTGCTTTCGATAGATGTAACTAAAAATAATTCAAGTACATAGTTTTTTATTGTGTATTTTTGGGGCACATTGATCTTTAGATAAGTGTTTCTGCTATGCTGGAGTCATGAAGATACTTATTTCTGATTTTGTTCATGTTATTTTGCTTTCACGAGGCACTTTGTACACTGGGGATGCAGACAAATTTCAGGCTGATATACATGAACAAGGCTCAACTTTCTGGGCACTGAATCAGTTAAATCAACCACTTCTCACATTTATTCAAGAACTACTATGCAAAAAAGTTATTTTTACGACAGGGACTACACATCAAGCTCCAGAGGTTGTGGCAGATGTGGCTCATTACTTTGAAGCTGTGTACACAACGACACAGATTGGGTATTCAAAATCTGATCCAAAATCATTTAAGAAACTCTGTCTTGAATTGGAGTGTCCCCCCCACGATTGTTTTTTTATTGATGATCAATTTGAGAATGTTCGGGCAGCACAAGTTGCTGGATTAACTGCAACGCAGTACACCACAGTTACTGCAGCTCAATCTGCCATTATGCAATGGTACCAAAGTGATACAATAAACCAATTATGAAAATTGCAGTGATCTCAGATACCCACGATAACAGTTCAGCAGTTACTTGGATCATCAAGTACTTAAATGAGCACAAGATTACGATTGCTCTTCACGCTGGGGATATTATCAATCCAGGTATGGTAATGAGGTTTCATAAACACTATACAGGTCATCTCCACTTTATTTTTGGAAATAATGATGGTGAGCGAGCAGGATTGATGGCTAGAACAACTCCTTTAGAAAATGTTTCATGCCATGGTGACACTTTGCGTATGGAACTTGCTGGGAGGATGATTTTTATGAACCATTTTTCAGACATGAGCCAGAACGTTGCCCAGAGTGGTGTTTTCGATGTATGTATTGGCGGGCACGACCACCAGTATAGGGTGATTGAGGGTCCATCGCTTTTTATTAACCCAGGAAATACGGTTACAAAAGATGAATGGCTTATGCAAGATGCAGACAAGGAAAGTAGTTTCGTTTTGCTCGATTTAGATACGCTCGAAACAGAGCGAATTATGGTTTCTGATTAGTAACCTTGATTTTTTTTGTTATTTGAACGCTGTGTCTTGTGATAAAAAAACCAATGTACCGTTTTTTTTGTCTCTTGTTATATTTGTTTCGTAGAGTTATTCTCCACCTGTATAACCTGTATAATCTTTACTATCTAAATGAAGACACTCCTGACAATTTTTTCACTTGGTTTTTTTGCTGGTTTGGGTTTAATGTGGAGTGTGTCCGCTTTTTCTAACAATCAGTTGGGTACTCAAAATAGTGATAATGTGTGTTCATCTGACTACCAGGAGGTCCGTGAACCAGGATACCAGCTTATTGCACCATTACTGGAGTGTGATGCGGGTTTTATTGCCCAAAGAAATACTTCTCTCCATACAGAGCTTCTTGATTATTTTACTTCTATAAATATTCAGGATACAGCAAGTTTGTACTTCAGAGATCTTAATACGGGCATGTGGATTGGCATTAATGAAGATAAACTTTTCCCGTCGGCTAGTATGTCAAAGGTAATCGGAGTTATTTCTGCCTATAAGATGTATGAGGAAGATCCCTCTTTTTTTGATGAGGAGCATATCTACACAAACCAATTTGAGTATACTCGCAACGTTCCAGAGAATGGGAGCGAGGATTTTCACTTGCAACCCGATACTCGGTACACGGTACGTGAGTTAGTTCGAAGGGCATTGGTGTACTCTGACAACGAGGCAATCCAGTTTTTACGCTATGTTACGGAGAAAAAAAATCCTCAGATAAGTAATGATATGGTGGAGCGTTTTTCCATGAACACCGTGAATGGCGAGGTTACGCTCAAAAACTACTCTAATGTGTTTAGAATTTTATATAATGCATCATTTTTATCGCGGTCATCGTCTGAAGAGATTTTAAAAATTCTAACAGAGACCACATTTGAGGATGGAATGGTCGCTGCAATTCCCAAGGATGTGAGGGTCGCTCATAAATTTGGGTTTTTTGATCGAGGTGCGAATCTTGATGAGCCATACCGGTTTAATCATTGTGGAATTGTGTATCTGCCTCAAAAACCATACCTTCTTTGTATTAGTATTCCAACTGATGACCTAGACTCCTTTAGAGATTCGGTAGAGTGGACAGAAGAAATTTCAAGAATTACGTATCAATGGGTAGTCGCTCAAAAATCTACCACAAATTCTGTGTCCGAAGACAAACGTTGGACCTTTACTCACTCAACCCTCAAGTAATTGAGTAAAATAGGAAATCACTTCTGAAACATGGGTATTTGGTGAGACTTTTGGCCAAATCTGCACGATTTTGCCTTCAGGGTCAATAGCAAAGCTCGAGCGAACAATTCCCAGAAAGGTATTTCCAAACATACTTTTTTCTTTTAGTGCGCCGAGGGCTTTAATAAGTTTCTTCTCTGGATCTGACCACAACTCAAAGGTAAGGGAATGTTTTGATTTAAATTTTTCATGAGATGCAAGTGAATCACCACTGAGTCCGATGACTCGAACACCCATTTTTTTAAGTTTAGCGTACGAATCTCTAAATGAACAGGCTTCCGTCGTACATCCAGGAGTATTGTCTTTAGGATATACAAAAAGGAGGACGTACGTGCCAAGTGTGTCTTCAAGTGAAATCAGATTTCCAGATTCATCAACTACTTTAATGGTAAGGGGGGCTTGTGAGTTTTTGGTTATCATAGGTGTCACTAGTGTACGGCATTAGATTGTGTACGTGAAGATACTATTTCGTGCTTTTCAATACATGCTGAGGGTATAAAATGTGTTTCAGATATTTATTACGTCAGAAGGGGACGTTACTCACATCCATGAAAGTCCATGTGTGTTCACTACCAAATTATTTATCGAAGGATGACATAATCGAACTATTTGAAGAAGCAGGAGAGGTTCGACAGTTTAAGTATTCTGGAGCACATGGGAAAAACTGTGTGGAGTTTGAGATGGATTCAACAGATGCCTACTTAGCACTCGATATGTATGATGGAGTTGAGTTTGAAGAAACCCCTATTATGATCGCGGTGAAATAGCTTCACGCTCTTTTCTTCTCTGGCGCTTTCGATCAACTGCAGTGAGTTGTTTTTTACGAACACGAAGTGACTTAGGGGTAATTTCTAGGAGTTCATCATCTTCAATAAATTCAAGTGATTGTTCAAGACTCATGAGAATGGGTGGGGTGATCTGGATAACACCATCACTTCCAGATGCTCGCATGTTTGTCAGCTTTTTACCTTTACAAACATTTACTTCAATATCTTCTTTTTTAGCATTAAGCCCAATAATTTGACCTTCATAGATGGTGTCACCTGGTTCAACAAAAGTTATACCACGTTGTTGAGCGGCGTTGAGTCCATAGGCAGTAACATCTCCAGTCTCTGAAGAAATAAGCGCTCCATTTCGAAGTTGCGGAATAGCTCTGCCCATTGGTTCAAAAGCTAAGAACTGACTACTAACAAGTGCAGTTCCTTTGGTTTGAGTAAGTAGTGAACTACGAAGACCAATGAGGGCACGACTCGCCATTTTGTAGGTGAATTCAACCTCGGTGTCGGTTACCGATTCTATCTTTTGCATTTCACCGTAGCGTTTCCCAACTTCCTGGTTGATAGCGCCACTATACTCTTCTGGAACAATGATGCTAACTTCTTCGACAGGCTCATGTAAGACCCCATCAATTTTCTTAGTGATAACTTGAGGTTTCCCGACTTCCATTTCGTAGCCTTCACGACGCATATTTTCTAGCAAGATGGAAAGATGTAATTCACCTCTTCCAGAGAGTTTGAATTGTCCTCCATCGAGCTTTTCGACGCGAAGTGAGAGGTTGCTTTCAAGCTCTCGGTCTAAGCGCTCTTCAAGCTGACGACTCGTGTTGAATTCACCTTCTTGTGCAGAGAACGGAGACGTATTTGAGCCCATTTGCATGTGTAGAGTTGGTTCAGAAATTTCAATAGTATGGAGTGATTCAGTATCGCTTGGGTCTGACAAAGTCTGACCAATGGTGATATCTGAAACACCAGTTAAGGCCACGATGTCACCAGCTGCTGCAGTTTCAGCTTCGTAACGATCAAGCCCACGGCCAAGCATTATGCGTTCAACAGAGTAGGATTTAGTTGGTTTATCAGTCACAATAATAGTGTCGCGCTTGCGGATGGTGCCAGAGTGGATACGACCAATGCTAATTCGACCAAGATGCTTGTCATAATCTAGCGAAGAAACCACCATTTTAAAGGGACCATCCTGAGTAACCGGGGGTTCAGGTATTTCTGTAATGATTGTTTCGAGAAGTGGTGTTACATTACCAGGTTGGTTGAAGTCTTCAGGAAGTTCATTAAACACTTTTCCTTCACGAGCAACGGCATACAATGTAGTAAAGTGAAGTTGATCTTCGTTATGAGCTAGCTCTAAGAAAAGATCTTCGACTTTACCCAACACTACTTGAGTGCGAGCAAATGGCTTATCGATTTTGTTAACAACGACGATAATTTTGAGATCTAATTCGAGAGCTTTTTTAAGCACAAAACGAGACTGAGGCATTGGACCTTCTTGCGCATCAATGATGAGGAGGGCTCCATCAGCCATTGAGAGGGTGCGTTCGACTTCACCAGAGAAGTCAGCATGTCCTGGAGTATCAATAATATTTATTTTGTAGTCATTGTAGGCAATGGCACAGTTTTTAGCCAAGATAGTAATACCGCGTTCACGTTCGAGGTCATTGCTGTCCATGATGCGTTCTTCTTGCATTTCTTTCTGGTTATCGCGGAAGACATTGGTTTGCTTGAGGAGGGCATCCACAAGCGTTGTTTTTCCATGGTCAACGTGAGCAATAACTGCGATGTTTCTGATTTTTTGCATATTTGGTCCCTCGATCAATTAAAAAAACCAAGCTAGGCCTGGTTTTTAGGCAGGCACGTAGTATAGCACCATTGGGCCTATATAGCCACCAGCGAAGTAACTTTTCAGTCATTTCTCAGAAATCAGGTGTAGAATGATAACACGTATGAAAATACTTGTTGTAGAAGACAATAAAACCATTGCCACGTCGGTTCAGAAGGGTCTAGAAACCTTTGGTCATGTGGTAGATGTGGCGTTTGATGGTGAAACGGGGTACGACTTAGCTGCTAATGAGGAGTACAACGTTATTATTCTTGATTTGATGTTGCCTGGTATGTCAGGGCAGAACATATGTGAACAACTTCGCAAGGAAGATATTTCTACCCCAATTCTGATGCTAACTGCTCGAGGTGAGCTAGAAGACAAAGTGGTAGGTTTTGAGTTAGGCGCCGATGATTATTTAGTGAAGCCTTTTGAGTTTGCGGAGTTAGTTGCTCGAGTTCAGGCATTAGGTCGGCGCGCACCACATTTTGTAAGCGAAGTCATTTCCTATAAAGGTTTGACAGTGAACACTAGTACTATGCAAGTAGAACGTTTTGGCACCCCTATACAGCTTTCAAAGCGCGAATATGCACTATTGGTATACTTGCTCCAACATCAAGGAACCGTGGTCTCAAAAGACTCACTACTCGAAAATGTTTGGGAGTTTGATGCTGACGTATTACCTAATACTGTTGAGGTGTACATTGGGTATTTGCGTACAAAATTGGAAAAACCATTTAAGAATAAGGGGGCCATTATTTCTACTGTTAGAGGTTTTGGATATAGTGTCAAGGAAGAAGGGCAAGCATGACTATGTTTAGTGGTATGTTCCATTCTGCTCGGATTAAGCTAACACTGTGGTATTTGGTAACTATAATGGTAATTAGCCTTTTATTTAGTGTTGCGCTTTATTTTTCATTTTCGGCAGAGCTCGAAAGAAATTTTGCGCGTGCCAAAGTTAGAGTACTTGCTGAAGAACATAATATTTCTCTTCCACTTCATTGGCGTAAAGAACTTGAAAATCTGGATGATCCGCGTCTGCAAGAGGTTGTTAAAAGTCAACTTATGCAGGAAGATCTGGCGCTTGCCAAAGAAAGTGTTTTTTTACAACTTATTTTAATTAATGGCATTCTGGCATTCTTTTCTATTTTTGCAGGTTGGTTGCTTGCTGGAAAAACACTTGCGCCAATTCAGAAGGCACATGAAGACCAAAAACAATTTATTGCTGACGCATCACATGAACTACGTACGCCAGTTGCTGCACTTAAAACGTTGCTAGAAGTTTTTTCTTTAAAAAAGAAGCCAACACTTGCAGATACTAAAGAACTGGTGGCGACATCACAACGAGAGGTAGAACAGCTTCACTATCTTGTTGATAAATTGCTTCGACTTACAGTCTATCAAGGCAACAGAAGGCAACTTTCATTTAGAACATTCAATCTTCAGCGGTTGGTCAAACGAGTTATCAAGACAATAAAACCACTTGCAGTAGAAAAAGATCTTGAGCTGATACTAAGTGGAGACACCCTTGAGGTACAAGCTGATGAGGAAAAAATCCAAGAACTGATGAGCATCTTACTTGAGAATGCGATCAAGTATACGCAAGAAGGCTCGGTGGCAGTTGTGGTGAAAGCTATTCGTAATCAGGCTGTTATTTTGGTAAAAGATACGGGTGTTGGAATTGCCGAAGCTGATTTGAATTGTATTTTCAATCGATTTTATCGGGTTGATCAATCACGAACAAGCAAAGGTGCTTCTGGGTTTGGGCTTGGTTTAGCTGTTGCCAAAGAAATTGTTGAGATGCATGGTGGAATGATTTCAGTTTCTAGCCAAGTTGGAAAAGGTTCAACATTTAAAATTTCATTTCCACTATCACAAAAGTAGTTTTTACTCTCATTTTTTAAGCGTATTCTCAGTTTTGTTGGCTACTATAACCATAGTAGTAAATAGTTTGTTGAAAGGACAGATGACACACAGTAAAAAAATTATTATCCCCGCTCTCGCTATTGCAGGACTTTTGACCGTTGGAGCATTCTCCGCTTCTACAGTTCAAGCAATGGAAGCAGAGCGTGGACTTCCACTGGCGATGCGAATTGCTGAGCGATTTGGGCTCAATGAAAGCGATGTTGAAGAGGTTTTCTCACAGTATCGTGTTGAGCGACAAGTTGCTGCGCAAGAGCGTTTTGAGGAGCACTTAGCTTCTTTAGTTGAAGATGGCACGCTTACTCAGGAGCAATCAGATGCTATCATTCAAAAGCATGAAGAAATGCGGGCAGACCACGAGGCACTGATGAATGCTACACCAGAGGAGAGAGATGCATATCGTGAGCAACACCGGGCTGAAATGAAAGCTTGGGCAGAAGAGCAGGGCATAGATACGTCTGAGATCATGCCAGCCGGTGGACCAGTCGGTCCAAAGGGTGAGCGAAACGGTAATGGCGATGGCCAAGGCTTTGGAAGAGGCGGCGGCATGGGCATGCATCCTTAATTTGACCAAGTGGGTCAAGTTGCAAACTCATCCCATTCTGAAATGATGTCTGTCAGACAAAGTTGAAGATTGGCAGAATGCGCGGGGCAGAGCCCCGCGCATTTGCGTTTCTCTTCAGTAGCCAACTAAGTTATACTCTTAAAAAGTACTGGAAAGGTATATATGCCATTTTTAGATTCACTCAATTGGCGTTTCGCCGCCAAACATTTTAGTTCAGACAAAAAAGTCTCAGCAGAAGATCTTGATACGGTTTTAGAAGCTATTCGTATGGCTCCAACATCATTTGGCATGCAGCCATTCCATGCGTACGTCGTTTCAAATAAAGATGTGCTCAAAGAATTACGGGCAGCATCATTTGATCAAGCCCAAGTTGAAGAGTCTAGTTACTATATTGTATTTGCAGCCCGAACAGATGGGGTAGATAGAGTTGATGAGCATATCGAGGCACTTGCAGCAGGGGATCCAGAAAAGCTAGCTTCTCTCGAAAAGATGCGAAGTATTCGAAAGAAATCCCTCTCAAAGAAATCTCCAGAAGAGTTAGTAACCTGGGCTCGTAATCAGGTATATATTGCCCTTGGCTTTGCTTTGGCTGCAGCTGCAGAGTTACGTATAGACTCATGTCCAATGGAAGGCTTTTTGCCTGCTGAATATGCCAAGATACTCCAGATGCCAGATACATTAATTCCAGCAGTATCCTTAGCACTCGGGTATCGAAAAGAAGGCCCAGAACGTCCAAAGTTTAGATTTTCAAACGAAGATTTATTTACACACGTTTCTTAAAGACTGCCACAAACATAGGATCAAGATTGTCTTTGTGTGGAAGTACACGATGGACGAAGCTGACGTCAAACTTAGTTGGGTACTCACCAGGGATACCACCTGAACCGGGAGCATCTTGTACCGGGAATGGTAGCAGTTCTGCCTCACCTTTTCGTTTCTTGAGGAATTTTCCCACAACCCATTCGTTTTCTTCAGGGGTGACCGCACATGTTGAGTAGACCAATGTACCTCCAGGTTTGAGCGCATGCCAAACTCCATTAAGGAGTCCAACTTGGCGTTTTTTAAGTCCTTTAATGCGGTTGGGTGTCCATTTATCAAGCTCTTCTTTGTTTGTATAGATGTGTGCTTCAGAACTACAGGGGGCATCTAAGAGAATTTTATCGAAGGCTTCCGGAGCTTTTTTACAAATGAGCTCAGCTTTCATGCCCCAGACTCCCACTTTTTCTTCATAATCGGCAAAGACTTTTTTCATGCGATCACGGCGGGCACGGGAGAGGTCGTTGGCGATGAGCGTATGCGAATCGCCAAGTTGCTCTGCTATAAACAGGGCTTTGCCACCAGGGGCAGCACACGCATCGAGAATGTATTCACCTGGGTGCGGGTTCAGTGCCAAGACTGGTAGGAGTGAAGAGGCATTCATTGGGTAAAAAAGATGCTCTGCAAAGCCAGGTAACTCGGTACCAAGTGGGACCTCAGGTGGCCAAGAAACTGCATAGGGATACCAATCAAGTGGAGTAAAACTCAGGCCAGCTTCTTGCCAGTCTTGACGGAGTTGTGTTTCGTGTTGTAGATCAAAACGGAGTGCAGGCGGTCGGTTTTCTTTTAGTGCGGTTAGGAAAGTGCGGTATTCGGATTCAGACTTACATATGCCTTGATAGTATTCTTCAAAAGCTCGTTTTCCTGTTATTTTTTGTTCCATAGGTTAGTTGCTGTGTATGAGTTGGATTCTATCGAGTCGGTATGGGACGGCATAAAAATTGCCCCGAGAGTCTTTGACTTCACACACAAAGTTAAGGACTTTTCGGTCATCACTCACAAAGTCACCTGCAAAGTTTCGATACTTCATACTGTTGTAGTGGCGGCCACTCACAATCTTCATTTTGTACAAATTAAAAACTTCTCGTAGGCCTGAAACATGAATGGTTTCGTGGGTCATGGTTACTTCAGAGCCTTCTTCGAGAGAATTTCTACGAATAACCACAGTACATGAGAGTCCACCTCCGCTACGCATGATGCGAACCTTCAGTTCTCGACGATCACTGCTTTCGGTAATGTCGAGCATGTCATACATGTTTGAGACATACTCGCCGTGTTTTCTAAATTCGACACGCATCACGCATTTAGCTATTTTGGGTGGTACATAACTGTTCCAAAGATGACCTGCAAGTGCGAGTGCTGCCATAGAGTGTGGTTGCATAGTGGGATAATTATACCTCTAATCTTGTAGTTTGAGATGCAGCGTTGTTTTTCTGAAAGAAAAAAAGTACAATACAACCCTCAAGAAGCAAAATAATTTTGAAAGAAAAACATGGAATCAACAGGCAAAAAAGTCCCACATACTGTCGAGCTGATGGCCCCTGTGGGGTCATTTGAGAGTTTGCAGGCAGCGATCAATGCAGGTGCAGATTCTGTTTTTTTTGGTATTACCCAACTAAATATGCGTGCTCGTGCGGCCAGCAATTTTGATTTCAAAGACTTGGCAGAGATTGCTAAAATTTCTCAAAAGCATGGAGTGAGAACCTACTTAACTCTCAATACGTTGTTGTATGACCATGACCTCAAGTTAGCTTACAAAATAATAGATGCTGTCAAAGCAGCAGGGATTGATGCTATCATCGCTGCCGATATGGCAGCTATTACCTATGCAAATAGTATTGATGTTGAAGTTCACATTTCTACACAGCTTTCTATTTCAAACATAGAGTCGGTTAAGTTCTATGCGCAGTACTCAGATATGATTGTGTTGGCACGTGAGTTAACGGTGCCAATGATGAAAAACATCTGCACCCAAATTAAAGAACAAGATATCCGTGGCCGCAATGGAAAACCATTGGACATTGAAGTGTTTGGGCATGGAGCCATGTGCGTAGCTATTTCTGGCCGTTGTAGCATGAGTTTACTTACAGATAACTCTTCAGCTAATAGAGGTGCGTGTCGCCAAAACTGTCGTCGTAGTTATAAAATCATCGATGAGCAAACCAAAACACAGCTCAAAGTTGAAAATGACTATGTATTGAGTCCAGAAGATCTGTGTACCGTGGGGTTGCTTGATGAATTAGTTGACGCTGGTATAACAGTACTCAAGCTTGAAGGCCGAGGCCGAAGTGCTGATTATGTTGACACCATTGTGCGTGTCTATCGTGAAGCGCTTGATTCTCTAAATGAAGGAACCTATTCACAGGAAAAAGTAGTAGAGTGGAACAAGCGTTTGGGAACTGTGTATAACAGAGGCCTGAGTGCCGGATTTTACCTTGGAAAGCCATTTGTTGAGTGGAGTGGTATCTATGGTAATAAAGCCACAAAACGACGCGAATTGGTGGGCGCAGTTACCCACTACTATCCAAAGGTAGGTATTGCTGAAGTGCTTGTTCAAGAAAATCCATTTTCACACACTGATGAGTATGTTTTTACCGGTAGAACCACTGGAGTGCTGCGTGGTGAAAAACCAGAAATTCAGGTTGAAGGTGAAGTGGTTGGGGTAGCCCAAAAGGCAGAAAAAGTCACGTTTAAAGTTGCTGGAAGAGTTCGCGAAGGCGACCGTCTCTATAAAATTGTAGGAGTATCGGAGTAACTTCATATGTCTGACTCATACCAAGATGCCACCGTCACACATGACAGAGAGAACTGTATTGGATGTGGCATGTGTGCACTTCTTTGTCCTCGATATTGGAGCATGAATCCAGATGATGGTAAGTCAGATTTAGTTGATGCAAAAAAAGGTAAGAATCTCTACCAGCGTAAGGTAGTACATGAAGACATCGACGAGAACAAGGCAGCAGCAGAAGCTTGTCCGGTTAATGTCATTAAGGTGCACACCAAATAAAGAGATTGTTTTTTTATTGATACATACGGTAGAGATAAAGTTTCATACGTTTTTTTGTTTGATTACATAAAAAATGCGGCGCCTTTGGCGCCGCATTTCACAGTCTCTTGTAAATCTACTTAGTTTAAGTAATTTGAGATCATGTTACTTACGTCTGCAGTTGGTAGAGCACCGGGAATAAGTTCCTGAGCTCCATCTTTTGTGACAATAAATGTGCCAGGAGTTCCTGAGACACCAACAGCAGTCCCAGCATCCATTTGAGCGATGACTATTGATTCCATCTCACCACTGTCTACACACTCTTGTACAGCTGCTGCATCGACACCAATTTGTCCAGCCAGTGCTCCCATTTCTTCAACAGCGACACCAGTGCCTGAACTATCAGTAGTTGCGAAGTAGAGGTCAGTGAATTCCCAGAACTTATCATTTCCTGCAATTTTTGCTACACACTCAGAAGCTTCTGCAGCTTTTTGAGCATTTGCATGGAAAGGAAGTGGGTAGTGACGGTACACGAGGGCAACGTCGTCTCCAAATTCAGCTAAAATTTCCTTTGTTGTTTCATGGAAACGAGCACAGAAAGGACACTCATAATCTGAGTATTCAACTAAGAGGATCGGTGCATTGGCATTTCCTCTAATGTGATCAGCTTCGGTAACTGGCGGTACTTCAGCGAGCTGAGCAGCAGTTGGGCCAGCAGGGCCAACTGGGTCAGTAGCACCTTTTGCTCCTGCAGCTGCGGTTGGGGCAGTTACTCCACTATTTTTAATAATTTGATTTTCGGTCCAGAGTGAACCGACAACAAAACCTCCAGCAAAGAAGAACAACACGAGCAATAACATGACAAAGTTGTTATTTACAAATGCGAGGAAGGATTGTAGTGAGTATGGGTTTTCCTTTTGAGGCATACGTACTCCTTGTATAAACATTTACTACTTAGTGATACTGGCAATTAAACCATGAAAAAGAAAATAATGATAGATGAATTGTGTAAACTGAAGGTTACTTTTATTGAAGAAATGAAACTAATTGGGTTCTAATCTCTCCCAACTCGGGTGATGTATCTGAACTTGGAGCGGGCAATATATCGAGCAGCGATTCTACTTCTTCTTGATTCACCTCAAGCCTTACTATTTCATCGCTAGCCAGGAGGATGTGCTGACTCAGACGAGATGCACTCAATGAAGATTCTGCAAGTATATTTTTTAAAAAAGCTACTTGTGATGGTGAAAAAGAAATCATGCCACGTTGCATATATAGTGGTAGCATACCAAAAAATTCACTGATGAGCAGTAGCAATGAAAAGTGGTATAAAAAGGTATGGGAAATGAATTTAAAATTATTCTCCGGCAAGGGGATGATATCACTGAGGTTAAAGCTATTCTTCATGAATTGAAAGAAGCAAAACCCGTTTTATATAGTTTGCTCCGTGATTTAGTAACATCTGGGCATGAACCGAGTTATACCCCAGATAGAGCCGCCCAGATAAAAGTACTCGCAAAACTGCCTGCTGATCTAATAACCCAAATGAAGGATTTTTTAGTTCGAGATCAAGAATATCAAGAAAAGTACTTTCGAGGTTCTGATGACGAGCCAAAAAGAACTGATCATAAGGTGGCAGGAGAATTGTTTGAGATTCTCGTCAGAATCCAAGTATCAGCTGAAGAAAAACAATCCATTGATATTCCAAACACTTCAGAAAGGGTATCATTATCAGACCTTACCAATCAGTTTTTAGAGGTCTGGCAGTATCCTCAGAAGTTTGGCATCAGGGCGGCATGGAGAAACCCAGATGCAGCATTTTTGGATATAGATGCTGAGGGTCATATTTATCTAAAAGCAGTTGGAGAAGTGAAAGCTGGTTTGTTAGATATGCGGGCTTTCGAACAACTCAGAGTGACTGGTATTGAAATGCAAGTTAAAGAAGTACTCAAGTATCTTCGATCAAGACCAGCTAATTGGTTCGACCAGAATGGGTTAGATGCACTAAAAGTTGCTAAAGATTCATTAGATATCCACCCAGATGGATTGAAAATTCGACTTTTTGTCCCAGCGCACAAAGAGGTGTCAAAGGAAGGGATTACTCGAAAACAAGCAGAAGATTTAATTAAAAAACGACGTGGCCATGAGGATAGGGGGGATGATGCTTTGGTGCAGGTTCCACGTCATCTCCAGCTTAAACTCAATCCAGTTCGAGTTCGTGTTTTTATGAATTTGTTACAAGATTCTTCCCGAATTTCAGTACAGCAAGCTGTGTTTTCTGGACGCGAATTGTATACATTGGCAAACACAATTATTTCTCAGATGAAATAATACTTGCTATTACTTTCGTCCGTTGAATCAATCTTTCTTTTCTTAAGTCCTATAGAATGTCTATTTTCCCCTTTTCAGATGTTGTTAAAACATGTATAAAAATGACTAGCCCTATCAAAATTGATCTTAGAAAGTCAAAAACCATGAAACAAATAGTAGGCCTTGTCGGGTATATAGCGAGCGGAAAAAGTACCGTGGCAGCCCATTTTGTTGATCAAGGTTTCCGATACTTTAAACTTTCTGATGTAGTTCGCGAAGAGTGTGAAAGACGTCATCGTGAGTTGAATCGCAAGAATCTTCAGGATGTTGGTAACTTGCTTCGGGAAAAATATGGTCCTGCATATATGGCTGAACGCACGTTAAAGTCTGCGGGTCGATCAAAAAAAATAATTATTGATGGTATTCGCAACCCAGAAGAAATTACCTATTTACGTGAGCATGCAGGATTTATTTTAGGCATTACCGCACCTCAGTATGTTCGGCTTGAGCGCTACATGGATCGACTCAAAAAGCGCCGTGAAGATGGTATGAGTAAGGCGGCATTTTTTAGAGCAAACAAGCGAGAACAAGGTGTTGGCGAAGATAGCTCAGGGCAACAAGTTAAAGCTTGTCTAGATATGGTAGATCACACCATCAAAAATAATGGTTCAGTTGATGATCTTTTAATGGAATGCGAAGAAGTATTACAAACGAATCTTTTTACGGGTGCTATTCCAGTTATTGGCTAGCGAGTTTTTACAGATACTTCTTGAGAGCATCTGCAGCGCGCTCGAGCAATTTTTGTTCATGACTTGAGAGGTTTGCCTTGAGTACTTGTTCTACACCATTTTTCCCAACAATACATGGAACGCTGAGTGCAACTCCATTGAGTCCATAGTAATTATGAAGAGGAATGGAAACAGCCAACACTGATCTTTTATCTTTGAGAATTGTTGACACAATGCTGGAGATATCTGCCCCAATTGCATAGTAGGTTGCACCTTTTGATTCTATGATCTTGTAAGCGGCGTTCCGCGCTTTTTGGTAGGCTTTGAGCGCTCGCTCTTCTGTAAAATTGGGAAACTCTTTTAGATTCTGTCCGCCAATATTGGCATTTGAGAGTGATGGGAATGAGTGATCTCCATGTTCTCCAAGTACATACGCGTGAATGCTCCTTGGATGGACGTTCATGAACTCGGATAGATGAAAACGAAAGCGTGCGGTATCTAGAGTTGTGCCCGATCCAAAGATCCGACCTTTTGGCAGACCAGCCGCAACGTAGGCTTTGTAGGTTAAAATATCGACTGGATTTGCTACTATTAAAATGACAGCATCTGGTGCATGTTTGACAACTTCTGGAATGGCACTTTCAAGAATGGCCACGTTTTTTCTAGTAAGATCCAGACGAGTTTCACCTGGTTTCTGAGCGGCACCTGCCGTATAGACAACGACATCACTTTCTGCGAGTGCCTCGTATTCGTCGGCTGCTATGACTTTTGCAGTCGAAAGAAAACTAAGCCCGTGTTCAAGGTCAAGTTCTTCACCGATAAGTGCTTCTTTGTGGCGGCCGAAAAGGACTAATTCATCAACATCACCTTTATGGAGAATTGAATATGCTGCGGTCATGCCGACTTTACCACACCCAATAATCGAGACTTTTGTTTTATTTTTCATACTCTCATTGTGATTGTTTTGGTAAACGCTGTCAATAAATGGTGTCCGCCTGGATTTATTGGGTTGAGTGAAAAGGTAAACTCTGTTAGACTTTTTTGGCTGAAACAGAAATACCAGTAAGGCGCACTTACTAGAAAGGCAGCATGGTACTTAAGAAATTACTACTTGTAGGAGTTGCAGGGGTTGTTTTATCAGGATGTTCACTTCTTGGAGAGTCAGGAGACACTAGTCCGGCTACTATAGAAAACAATACATCTGACGTCATGATGGAGAAAGATACTGAAGCAATGGAATCAGAAAGTATGATGATGGAAGAAAGCAAGGATGAGGGTGCGATGATGGAAGAGGGCATGATGGAGTACACGCTAGCAGATGTCGCGGAACACAACACCGTTGATGATTGTTGGGTTATTGTGAACGACACCGTGCATGATGTGTCTTCATTTGCACAGTCAGGAAAGCACCCTGGAGGTGATCTTTCAGGAGTGTGTGGTTCAGATGCAACGGAAATGTTTTTTAATCGTCCAAACGGAACAGCCCATCCTGAAACTGCACAAGATTTCTTGGCAACAATGAAAGTCGGAACTATAACAAAATAGATCAATATATACATGTTTTTTGTCGTGGTTTGATTTATTGAACTTTACAGTACTACGCGGGCTCCTTTATACTGAATAGTAGAACAGGAGCCCATTTTTCTGCCCTATGAGTACCCAGGTTCAAACCCTACTAGCCCCTCGATCTGTAGCTATAGTCGGTGCGTCAGCAAATCGACAAAAGCTTAGTAATATCGTGCTTCGAAATATCAAAGACGGTGGGTATAGTGGTCGTCTCTATCCTGTGAATCCTAATGACCAGACAATTGAGGGATTGCAGTCGTACTCAAATTACGTACATATTCCAGAAATTCCGGATTTAGCCGTGGTGGTTGTGCCCGCTCCTATTGTTGCAACCGTGTTACGCGAAATTGGGCAAAAAGGAACACGTGCTGTGGTTATCATTTCTGCAGGTTTTAAAGAAGAAAGTCGTGAGGGGGCTCTCCGTGAAATGGAGCTGCAAGAAATTGCTCGAGAGTTTGATATGTCACTTCTCGGTCCGAACTGTCTTGGTTTTGTAAATACACGGAGACGGCTCAATGCTACTTTTGGTCAGAAACTCCTTAACAAAGGAGAAATGCATTTTCTTTCTCAGTCAGGAGCTATTGCGAGTAGTTTGTTTGACTGGGCTGAACACCATGCCATTGGGTTTGAAGATTTTATTACCATGGGGAACAAAGCTGGTCTCACCGAGAACGACTTATTGATGTATTGGTATGATCAACTACTTCAGAAACAAGCTGCTTCGGTAGAAAAAAAGTTTAACGAGTCGGGGTATGCCCCAATTGGTATGTATCTTGAGTCGTTATCTGATGGAACGTCATTTATTGAGATTGCGAGTGAAGTTGCCAAACATACACCAGTATTTTTATTAAAACCAGGTAGAACTCCTGCAGCCCAAAAAGCCATGCAGTCGCACACAGGATCTATTGCTGGCGACGATGCTGTATTATCACAGGCACTGAAACAGGCTGGAGTGATTAGATGCGACACCATCGAAGAAATGTTTGATTTCTCTATGGCTTTTTCATGGAGTAGAGTTCCAGAAGGTCCTAATGTAGCTATTCTTTCTAATGCCGGCGGTCCTGCTGTTGTGAGTAGCGACGCAGTGGTTGAGTCTGGACTGACAATGGCCACATTGTCAAAAAACACCAAAGAATTATTGAGTACTCATTTGCCACGAGCCGCAAGTATTCTTAATCCTGTGGATGTTCTTGGTGATGCGCTCTCAGATCGGTATGAAAAAGCTCTTCGTGTGCTCCTCGAAGAAGAAAAAGTTGACTCAGTTGTTGTTATTTTGACGCCACAGGTTATGACCCAGATAGAGGAAACAGCCAAGGTCATTGGACGGCTAGCGCAACGCTACAACACACCTATTTTTTGCTCGTTTATGGGTGCGCATAACATTAGCAAAGGAGAAGAGGTTTTGAGTAAGTATAAAATACCTTTTTTCAGATATCCCGAGAGAGCGATTACCATACTTGGAAAAATGTGGTGGTGGAAGCAATGGCAACTGCACGCCGGAAAAAAGAGCACGCAGATAGATGTCACACCAGTTCCCCAGTCAGTAATCACCTACCATCTTGAAGACATTCGCAAGCAACTCATTGCAGGGAATCAGTACCTTTCTTCAGAAAAAATCAATCAACTTTTTGATGATTGGGATATTGCAACTCCTGCAAGTACATCTGTCACGAGTCTTGATCAAGCGAAGCGCTTTGCAAAACAAACAGGCTATCCAGTTGTTCTCAAGTTATCTGCCCCTGAGTTGCTCCACAAAACTGAAGTGAGTGGAGTGATTACTGACGTTCGTAGCGCAAAACAACTCGAGGTTGCTTCTCAAACACTTATTAATAGAAAGACTGAGTTGGCAGTAGCTGTGCGCAAAAATACACAGATTCAAATACAAGCTCAAGTAGAGGGTGGAGTCGAGGTTATCGTGGGGGTAAAAAGAACCTCACAATTTGGCATGGTCTTGATGTTTGGTGCTGGAGGGACATTGGTTGAGCTGATTCAGGATAGAAATTTGCATGTCTTGCCTGCTACAGCTACAGACATTGAAAAATTGGTGACTGGTTCTAAAGTATACGCACTTTTAACAGGTTATCGTGGTAAGACAGAGTTAGCTCTACCAAAGCTGTACCATTTAATTGCTCAGCTCGCAAACTTAGTACAAACACTGCCCTTTTTTTCCGAGATTGAAATTAACCCAGTGATTGTTACTCCACTTGATGCTGTTGCGGTTGATGGCAAGGCAATTTTATCCGAGTTTTAGTTTGTAATGACTGATGCTTTCTGATAGAGTGTTTGTATCATGCATATTCAAAATCGCTTTGTTGTTAAAGTGTCCGGTGCCTCTGGACAAGGTATTAACTCAGTTGGAGAGACAATCTCTAAAGCTATTAAAGAAACAGGTTTATACAGCTTTGGGTATCGTGAGTATCCATCTCTGATTAAAGGCGGTTTTGCCTCATTCCAGGTTGATTTTTCTTCTGCTCCATTAGCGTCATCTTCGGACAAATGTGACATGCTCCTAGTTTTGAGTGTGAGTGCTTTCTCTGTATATTATTCTTCAGTTGCCAAAGATGGAACCATCATTCATTCAGTCATCGGTCTGCAACAAAGCGAAGAACAGCAAAAGTATTTCTCCGAAAATAATATCAAAGTTGTTTTTGTACCTGCGCAGCAACTGGTAAAAGAAGCTGGGGGACACCCGCTTATGGTTAACACCTTTTTACTCGGCGTATTATGGCAGTTGCTCGGGCTTTCTTTTGATCATTTGATTGAAGTCTTGAAGCGTACATTTGCCAAAAAGCCAGAAGTAATTGAGCTCAATATTAAGATGCTTGAAGCGGGCAAAATATTTCAAAATGAAAATTTGCAACCGGTTACTTTGGGTTTCGAGTTCCATCCGGAAATTGTTGATGAGATGATTATTAGTGGAAATCAGGCAATTGCGTTAGGTGCTGTTGCAGCAGGTGTTCGCGCGTACTATGCGTATCCAATGACACCCTCAAGTTCGATCTTAAGCTATCTTGCAGCAATTTCGCATGAGACAGGTATGTTTGTCAAACAAATAGAAGATGAGATCTCGGTAGCATCATTGACGGTTGGATCCTCTTTTGCGGGTACTCGGGCAATGTGTGGTACCTCTGGAGGAGGCTTTGATTTGATGACGGAAACTGTGTCATTGGCAGCAATGACAGAAACTCCTTTTGTGTGTGTGTTAGCCCAGCGTCCTGGTCCAGCTACAGGTCTCCCAACTTGGACGAATGCAGCCGATTTGTTGCTGGCAGCATTTGCTGGCCATGGAGAGTACCCACGTGTGGTGCTTGCAGCCAGTGACCCTCAATCTGGCTATGTGTTGACTCAAGTTGCCCATAATTTAGCAGATGTCTATCAAATTCCAGTGATTCTGTTAACTGAAAAACAAATTGCAGAGTCTCATTTCCAAATTAAAGATTTACCACCAGCTATTGAGATCAAACGTGGTCTGGTAGCAGAAGATCAGCTTGAATCGCTTCAAAAAATGGATCGATACAGGTCGACAGAAAATGGTGTTTCACTTCGGTGGTTGCCAGGCCAATGCGCACCTACTTTTGATGCCAACAGCGATGAGCATTTGGGTGATGGTTCATTAACGGAAGACTCGGTTCCAGCAAAAGAAATTTTTGAGAAGCGGATGCGCAAGCTCGAAGATCTCAAAAAAGTTTTGCCGGATCCAGTTTTGCATGGTGAAGAAACTGCTGACATAGTATTTGTTGGCTGGGGAAGTCCAAAATTGGCTGTGACAGATGCGATTGATCTGTATGTTCAGCAAGGTGGATCACTCAAGCTTTCATATTTACATTATGAATATATGTACCCGGTTAAACCAGAAAAGTTACAGCAGCTTGCAGAAAAAGCTAAAAAAGTTGTCTTTGTTGAAAACAATGGCACTGGTCAGTTTGCGAAACTCATACGAATGGAATCTGGATATACACCAGATGATCTTTTATTGAAGAATGATGGCAGGCCATTTTTTGTGACAGAGATAGTAGCGTATATACAGCAATCTGAAGGAAAGGAGGCATAGTATGTCATGTAACTCATGTTCGACAAAGACTGTTGGTTTGGCAGAGTATGCATCTCCCAATGCTCTAACTTGGTGTCCTGGATGTGGAAACTTTGGAATTCAGGTAGCGCTGAAACAGGCTTTGGTTGCTCAAGGAGTGACTCCCCATCAGGCAATGCTCTGTTTTGACGTTGGGTGTAATGGAAACGGTTCAGATAAGATTGATGGCTACCGATTTCATGGCCTCCATGGTCGTATTTTACCTGTGGCAGCGGGAATTGCCTGTGCAAATAAAAAACTTACCGTTGTTGCCGAAGCAGGCGACGGGGCAACTTTTGGTGAAGGAGTCAATCACTTTGTACATGCTGTCCGAGGTAATTTTGATATAACATTTTTGTGTCACAACAATGAAAACTACGGTTTGACCAAAGGGCAGGCATCCGCCACGACTCGAGAAGATGTGGCTATGAACTCTAATCCAGATGGAGTGACCTCTACACCTATACATCCTCAACGCTTAGCACTTTCTCTTGGAGCAACTTTTTCAGCGCGTATTTTTTCGGGTGATATAGCAGGTATGAACAGAGTATTTCAAGCAGCTATTGCACACAAAGGGTTTGCGTTTGTTGAGATTTTGCAAAACTGTCCAACGTACAATAAACACACTCCTCATGAGTGGTATCAACAGCGTGTATACAACATAAATGAAACAGATCATGATACTAGTAATCGTGCAGCAGCAGTAGCCGCTGCAGAAGACATTAATGAAAAAGTTGCTACCGGTATTTTGTATCAAGACCCAAACAGTGTACCATTTATGATGCGAGATGCTGTCCGAAAAGACCTTGGGGCAGAACTTATTGATGAAGTAAAGACATATGATATTACGCCATATACTTCGAGGATGAGGTAGAGAAAGAAGAACATGTCACGATCTGCCCAAGCTCAAATTGACAATTTTGTAAGCCAAGGACTTTCATCACAAGAAGTGGTGAGGGCCTATGAGAGAGGTGAGAAGAACATTATTGCCAGCAAACCAATCCCTTCAGACATTGTTTTCTTTCTGGCTCAATTTAAGAGTCCGCTGATCTTAGTTTTATTGACTGCCTCTTTGGTGACAGCGTTGATAGGTGACTTTAGTGATACTGTGGTTATTTTTGGAGCAGTGTTACTTAATACGCTTCTTGGATTTTACCAAGAGCGCAAGGCTTTCAAATCTATGCAAGCACTCAAAGATGTGGTGGCACACCATGCTTGGGTAATGAGAGATGGCAAAAAAATCCAGATAGATACTCATGAAATTGTCGTAGGTGATGTTGTTCTGATTGCAGAGGGGGACACGATTCCAGCTGATGGAGTTTTTGTAGAGTCTTCTGAACTAGTTATTAATGAAGCAGTATTAACGGGTGAAAGTGTTCCAGTGACAAAGGTTGCCTACAAGCCATCAGTTCCACTGCGTTCAAACAAAGAAGTGTTGAGTTACTTCGAAACAACTCAGGAACCATCTAGAGAGGAGCGGGCATATTTGGGTACGGTAGCGTTGACAGGATTAGGCACCTTGGTGGTAACTGCGGTGGGTATGGATACCGAGATGGGACATATTGCTGTTTCGATTGACGAGCAAACGCAGAAAAAAACACCGCTTGAAAAGCGTATTGAAAAACTCGCGGAATTACTCACCGTTGCGATTGTCATACTGGCACTCTTTATTTTTGCATTTGGGCTCTTTACTGGAAAAAGTTTTACTGAGATGTTTGTGATTTCAGTTGCATTGGCAGTTTCAGCAATACCAGAGGGTTTAGTTGTTGCATTGACGGCAATTCTTGCGATTGGTATGCATAGAATTTTGAAACGAAAGGCGCTCGTTAGAAACTTGGTTGCTACAGAAACTTTAGGAACCGTTACTAGGGTGTGTGTCGATAAAACAGGAACCCTTACGAAAGGGAAACTTGTGGTTGCAGAGGTGGCATTCACAGATACACGACTTGCATACATAACTTCTGTGGTTGCAAATGAATTGCGAGATCCTTTGGAGTTTGCACGCTGGAAATGGGCAACCGAGTATGCTCGGCAGCATTCTGGTAAGTTTTCAACTCCCACAGATCTTCAAAAAAAATATAGTATTGATGATAGAATTCCTTTCTCAAGTGAACGAAGATTTTTGGCTGTTAGGAGTGGAGCAGAAATTTTTATTGTTGGTGCCCCAGAAACAGTAGTAGAATACTCATCGTTAGCAAAGAAGTCTCAAGACAGGGTATTAAAAGATGTCCATCTCTGGGCTCAGCAAGGCAAGCGGGTCGTTGGTATGGCACACAGAAAATGTGTCAGTGTGGCTGTGGCAAAAAAAGACTTTGCTGCCTTAGCAAAAGGTACATCTCCACGAAGTAAAGTTAAGTGGCTTGGATTGATGGGATACACTGATCCAGTGCGCACCGGGGTAAAAGCGGCACTAGAGAAGGCAGAAAAAGCTGGAATTAAGGTGACTGTGATTACCGGTGATTACCGAGAAACAGCAGTAGCTGTGATGAACGAACTTGGGATGAATGTCGACGATTCTCAAATTATTGAAGGTCACGAACTAGAAAAAATGAGCGATTTCCAGCTAGAGTCAGTTGTGCAAGAGGTTTTATTATTTGCCCGAACAAAACCATCGCAAAAGCTACGGATTGTGAAAGCATTGCAGGCGAAAGGTGAAGTTGTTGCCATGATGGGTGATGGCGTTAATGATGCCCCTGCTATTGCTGCAGCAGAAATAGGTCTTGTTGTTGGTGACGCCAGTGATATTGCTCGAGAGTCGGCAGACATTGTGTTGCTCGACTCAAATTTTGCCACAATTCTTGCCGCAGTTGAAGAAGGCCGAGGAATTTTCGCTAACCTGCGAAAAATTATTCTCTTTTTACTCAGTGATACGTTTAGTGAAGTAATATTAATCATGGGTAGTTTACTGTTAGGTTTGCCACTTGCAATTACAGCAGCACAAATTCTATGGATTAATATAGTAAACGATGTTTTTCCAAACTTAGCATTAACCATGGATCCTAAACAGGAGCATTTGTTAGAACAGCCGCCAATTGATCAAAAGGAAGAAGTCGTGAATGGCGAATTGAAAATACTCATTATTCTGATTTCACTTATTACTGGTCTGTCAACCTTAGCAATTTTTAGTTGGAGCTACCCTCGATACGGAATTGAGTTAGCTCGAACTTTAAGTTTTGCGATTTTAGCAATTGATTCATTGGTGTATGTGTTTTCTTGTCGAACGGTGACGGTGAATGTTTGGAAGGAGTCTGTGTTTGCTAATAAATGGCTGGTGATGGCGGTACTTTTCTCTGGACTTGCAACGATTATCCCAATATATTTTGATCCATTTAAATCTTTTTTTAACTTCCAGCCACTCGAGATTATTCACTGGATAATTGTGGCTGTCATCTCAGTTGTGGTAATGACGACTATTGAAATTACCAAATATGTGTATTTTAATGTTTTAGTTTCTAAACAGACGAAAATGTAGTACTCTCTAGAAAACACACTAAAAAGGAAAAGTATGAATGATGTATTCGGCAAGATCGCCTCAAAAATATCAAAGACAGCAGGTTCTGTCTGGGCATTTCTTCTGGCATGTTCGATTGTTGTTACTTGGGCACTAACGGGAAAATTGTTTAGCTACTCAACGACCTGGCAACTTTTTATTAACACTATGACAACAATCGTGACTTTTTTGATGGTTTTCTTGATTCAAAATACACAAAATCGAGATTCGAAAGCGCTGCATTTAAAATTAGATGAACTTTTGAAGGCTATGAAGGGGTCAAGTTTAAGTATGGTAGATATTGAAAATATGTCAGAGAATGAGCTTGAGGAGTTGCTCGAAAGGTTTAAAGCGCATAAAGATAGGTACGAAAAACAGTTAGAAAAAAAGCGAAAGAATTGAATAGCAAGTAGTTAGCAAAAGGGGAAAATATGAAGAAACCGTTATTCCTTGCGTTAGTAGCGCTCTTTTTAGTTGTGCCAACCGTTTCGGCAGAGGAAGCCGGAAATGCCCGCAAATCCATAGAGGAAATTGAAGCATACAAGCCAGAAATGCGTGTAGATAAGAATTCTATGATGGAGTCTCGAAATGCCGAGAGGGAAGAAAAAGCAGGTATGTTGGAAGAGCGTCAAGCTGAGCGTGGCGAAGCTATGGAAGAAAAGCGTTCCGAGTTGGAGCAACAACGCTTACAACGACTCGAAGAGCATCGAGAGCGTGTGCAACATCGTTTTGAACTTTATTCCCAACGTTTTGAAACCATCATCGAAAAAATGCGGTCCCGATTAGTAAAAATGGAAGAGAGTGGCGTCGATACTGCTGCCATTGAGTTGCAGCTTCAACAGGCAGAAGTAGCTATATCTCAGACAGAAACGCTTGGAGATCAGGCGATTGCAGCTATTTCAGCAGTTGGAAAAGCCGAAAGTCAAGAAGAGGCTCAGGCATTGTTAGCTGAAGCAAAAACCGCGGTTGAAGCAACAAGATCCGCATACAAAGTTGTGGGTGAATTACTCAAAGATGTTCTTGAAATGATGAAGGATGCAGCCGCAAAGAGAGCACCACAGAGGAATTAGTTCAGTATAAGGAATACAATGAAAAAAACACTCTTTTTAACTTTTATCTTGCTAGCAGGAATTGGACTTGCTGGCTGTATGACTAATGATGAAACTTCTGTCGAGATAATGCAACCACCCACTATGGAGGAGACAATGGAAGCAGCTGAGTTAACTCCTGAAGAAATGGAAACGCAGGCAGTCAGTGAATCTGACGAACTTGAAACGCTTGAGAGAGAGCTTGACGCGACCGTCATTTTAGAAGAGAATTTAGGCGAGTTATAGCAAAAAATGACTGAAGAACACACCATCGTTCCACCAGAAACTCCAGGCATCAAAGCTCAACCTTCTCAGGCTGAGCTTGATGCCATTGCTCAAAGCTACCGTCAAGAGAAAAAAATGTTATCTGTACCACTTATAGTGGCTATGGCAGTTCTTTTGCTTTTGATTGGCGGGAGCACTTTCTTTGTGTTGCAAAAACGACAGCGATCACAGTATGAGGTTGTTCCTGAAGTAATGATCGATTCGGAAAGTGAAGAAATCGCATCAGACTCTGCCGACCAAGTAGAGCTCTCATTTGAGGATCATCTCTTTATGGGGACACTGCAAGAAAAGTATCCAGTTCTTTATTCGACTACATTTGACACTTCCTGGAAAGATAGAGGTCTCGAGTATGAGTTGATGAGTTTGGAAGATTATGGTGAACTTGACTCTTTGCAGGCAACATACAGTGGAATTCCAGTTCACTATCTTGATCACAAACTTATAGTACTGGGACTCAAGGTTTTTGATACACGCGCGACTGGAGCTGCAATGCCGATTCTAGCTGATGATTACGTTGCAATTAGATACGATCAAACGGAATATGATGCAGCTAATTGGCGAGAGGTAGAGCTCAAACCAGGCGAGTCGGCTGAGGTGTTTGTGCCGTTTGTTCTTCCGGTCAATGCACAAGATTACTTTGTGCTTTCTGGGGATCTTAGAAATCCATTTTTGTCACCAATTGGCACGCCGGATGCCGTCTTGCCAGTGATTGTTGAATAACTCACTACAGATGATGTCATTTTGCTGTGATACTATGAGTGCCTATATGAGTGTATACACAATACATAACGAGTAAAGGAAAGAATCGATCATGCCTGATAAATATGCTGCTGTTTGGGTTTCACATACGTCAATGAGTGATTTTTTAAAGTGTCCCCGTTCATATTTTTTAAAGAATGTTTATAAGGATCCTAAAACTGGACATAAAATCCAGTTAATGACCCCGCCACTGGCTTTGGGGTCTGCGGTGCATGAAGTTGTCGAGTCATTATCAACTATTCCCACTAAAGATCGTTTTAAGGAGTCCTTACTTGCTAAGTATGAACAAGTATGGAAAAAGGTTGCAGGCAAGAAAGGCGGCTTTCACTCAAAAGACGAAGAGGAACAGTATAAGGAGCAAGGCAGAGATATGCTCAGGAGGATTATCAAGAATCCAGGGCCATTACAACGATTATCTGTTAAAATCAGACAGGATTTACCTCACTACTGGTTGTCAGAAGAGGATGAAATTATTCTCTGCGGAAAGATTGACTGGCTCGAGTACCTTCCTGAGGAAGATGCTGTGCACATCATTGATTTTAAGACAAGTAAGTCCGAGGAGGACGATAGCTCTCTTCAGTTACCGATTTACCACTTGCTTGTGCATAATACCCAAAAACGCAAAGTTGCTGGGGCGAGTTATTGGTATTTACGATTACATGATGATCTCTCACCTAAAGATCTTCCTGATTTAGAGGCTGCACATCAAGAAGTTTTTGCAATTGCCAAGAAAATAAGAACCGTGCGCAAACTTGAAAAATACGATTGTCCCAATGGATCTGATGGTTGTTTTGCATGTCGTCCAATGGAAAAAATTCTACGAAGAGAAGCAGAATATGTTGGTGAGAATGAGTATCGTCAAGACGTCTACATTCTTCCAGAAAAGAACGATGAAATTTCTATGGAGAGTGATATTCTCTAACTCTTTTAGTGAAAAAAAGATCTTTTTTCCTTTTGAGTAGGACAAAATATATTCACATCTAAAGATATTATTGAATGAACTCTCAAGTAGGTGGATAATGATAGTTTGTTGTTCCTATACGCATCGGGCACATAATTCGGTATAGGTTAGAAAGTGACTATGTTCACTGCTATTGTTTCAATAAGTGCGTTACTGATAATTGTGATTATCAGCTGTATTTTTACACGCTTAAATCCTGGATTGCTGGCATTGTTGACTGCACTCCTTATTGGTGTGTTTATGGCAGATATGTCCACAAGCGCAGTTTTGACAGGTTTTCCAGTACAACTGTTTATTTTACTAGTTGCGATGAGCACGGTTTTTGGCATTGCTCAAAAAAATGGCACCTTGGATGTGATTACTCACTATGCAGTTAATCTAATTAAAGGGAAGGCTTTACTGTTACCCTTATTAGTATTCTGTCTAGCATTTTTGCTTTCTGCATTAGGTCCAGGAAACATTGCTGCCGCTGCCTTACTGGCTCCAATGACCATGAATTTGGCCAAGAAGCATAAGATATCCCCTCTTGTTGTTGCTATTATGTTGTGCACAGGTGCGAATGCGGGGGCTTTTTCACCGTTTTCTCCCACTGGAGTGGTGGCGTTAGGGCTACTCGAACAGATTAATGTGCAAACAAGTCTTATTTGGGTCGTGTTTGGAGCTTCGGCTGTTTTGCAGTCACTCTCAGCATTGGGAGCCTATGCTATTTTTGTTGTTAGGAGTAAAAAACGTGGATATGTTGCTGAGAAAGCTTCAGTTTCAATAGAGATTCCGCGCCTTGAAAAACGACAAAAACTTTCTTTATTCGCGATTGCTACACTCATTATCGGAGTGATTATCTTGAAAGTACCCCTTGTGTTGATGGCAGTTGGTACCGCGGTGGTGATGTTTATTCTTGATTTAGCGGAAGAAGATGAGGTTCTCGCTGGAGTTCCTTGGTCAACTATTCAAATGGTAACGGGTATTGCTGTTCTGATTGCACTCATGGAAAAAACTGGAGGGCTTGATCTGGCAACGTCATTTATTGCTAACACCACAAGTCCAGCAATTATTAATGCAGTTTTGGCATTTGTGAGCGGGGCGGTTTCTGCTTATAGTTCATCTTCAGGAGTGGTGCTACCAGCATTTGTTCCTTTAGTTCCGGGGTTAGCCGAAAAAATGCAGATCACAACGATTATTCCTATGGTAATCGCTGTTGCTGTAGGGTCGCATATGGTAGACGTGAGTCCACTATCAACTTTAGGTGCACTTGCTATTGCTGCGGTCGAAGATAAAAAGCAGCAGAAGCGAATGTTCAGTTGGTTGATGGCTTGGGGCATGGGTATGTCAGTTGTTGCTGGAATCGTAGCCTTTGTTTTCCTGGATCTCTGGTTCTAAATAACTACTCTGAATACTTTTTGACCACAAAGTACTACTTGGATATGTATATATCTTCTCCTTGACACTGTGTTAAACGACAAGGTATTGTGATTCGTAGGTATAAAGACCACTAGATATGGGTTTATATACTTTGGTATGCAAAACATGCAAAGTATATACACATTTTCACAGTACTTGCTAGAAACTAGATAAGGTATTCAATGCGTAATCACGAATTAGCTCAAACTCCAGGTACCCTAGAGGAATTAAAAGCATATTTATCTACTCAATTGTTTCAGTTTTTGTTGCACAGCATTGATATGGTTGAACCCGCAGATCTAGATGTAATCAAAAACCAGTTCATTCAATCAACTACCGCTGAAATTCGTGAAACGTTTCCTGACTTGTTACAGAATATTACCATTTTATATGCTGCTGCAGCTCTCAACATCGCGGATTTGGAAGACGAGGATTTTAGACAATTGTTAATCAATGAAAATATTCCTTCTCAAGAAGAATATTTGATTTCTAAAATGACTGAGTTACAAGCACAGTATCAGATTGGACAAAAGACAATTCGATCACTAATTGTTGGAATTAATAATCCAAAAAAGGTATCAGCGGCGACGATAAAAGCTCTTGGAATTATGGCAAGAAAAATATCGAGAGAGCCATCATATGCTTCAGCAGAAGTGTTGTTGGATTATTTGATGCACATATGGTCAGAGCTTGATACCAACACTCGGTTGACTTGTACACACCTTTTTTCAGATGTAAGAGCAGCAATGGCCGAGGTTGATCCGATTAGTACTGCCCAGCTCTATATGAATTGGCAAGAGCAAGTTTTTATGATTGGCCAAGAGCTTGATGTGAAGAATATAACGACAGGTATAATGCATTCTGTCGAGAATGGCAAACCAAGTACATCAAGTGAGTTATTAAGCTTAATTCCACTTTCAGCTTTTGATTCACTCGGACACGCTCTGAAGTATGGAGCGTCAGAACAATCAACTACCCTAGAGGAATTATTTGATGACTTTGCAGATGTGTTAGTACCGCTTGAAGAATATCCTGTTGAAGTTATTCGAGGAATGCTTGAAGTTTTTGTTGAAGCAGGTTTTGTAAAGACCTACACAAAGGGCAAATTTAGACTAACTGCAAGTGGTAAGAAAATACCTCACTTAGGTGCAAGTGAGCTTACCAGCGTAAGTATGGCGAATAGATTTTTGTATGGTCAGAAAAAATCAAATGGGGTTGAAACGTTAGATGATATTTGGTCTCAGTACGATCAATCAGACGTACAAAAGGCTATCCCCGAGCGCACACTGAAAATAGTCGGAACAGAGAGACGGTTTTTATATTTAGGTGATATTTTATTTGGTCAGAAAGATCTTGATATAGATACCCTGAAGAACATTACTACTTGGCTTTCAAATCTTCCAAAGGATGAAAAACCACATCAAGTAATTATCTCAGGATTAGTTGCAGGTGGGTTTCATTATAGGAAAAAAGAGCAACGTAGAGCATTGGCAGTACGAAGCATGAATGAGCAGTTTGCAGCTGCTAAGCTGTTTATCGATTCAATTGAATCGCTTGGGCTCGAAGTGTCTTACATAATGAGTTCAGAAGATTATGAACAATGTCGTAACTTTACAATTATGGCGATGAAGAGTCTACAGAGTTGGGCAAACCCCGTTGCAGACACAAATAAATCTCACGTAACATACTGGCAAGAGGATCAACTGACACAAATCGAATCATGGGATACACACCTTGATTTTCAAATCACTATTGCCTATCCATATAATTTGAGATCTGGTCGCCGATTGAGATCGGCTGATGAAATCAGAGAAATGAATATCGTTGATGAGCGGTATCGCCATCTTTCTCCAGAGGAAATTGAAAATACTCCAGGTGCATATGTTCGTCAAGAAGAATATATACTCTTGTATGATGCGTACCAACGTCTTGTGAATAACCAACCATTGCCTGCTCATTACACAGATATTCTTGAGATAGAAAACATCCCTCTTCCTGATAATCAACCAAAAGGATTTGGCATATACGATGGCTTAAAACTTACTGCTGAGTTAGATGACGATCAAGAAGTTACCACACTTCTTCATCACAATTTGTCATTAACGTCGACATCGTTGAATGCTGATCCATTTAAACATTCTTCAACATTGCTTGGACAAATGAAAGCCGCTAATATCGCTATTCCAGATGAATTAGTTGTGTTTCACCAGGATGTAGGTGCAGGAATGGGATCGTCAACGCGATTGATTTCTACACCAGGTTTTTCATCTCCGAATTTAGACCAAAGATCTTCTGGCATGGAAGTTAAAGACAGGGGTTCACGACAAATGTTTAGCCGAGATACCCTGCCATCAACAGGGGCAATCATGAGTGCTATTGGTACGGAGGGTCTAAATAAGACCTACTTCTTTACGCCAGAACTCATGGATCGAGCAGCTATTTCTCCAGACAGAGTCGCAATTGTTCCTCTGATTGATACACACATTGGATCTATCTCAGCACGAGTTGATTACTTAATTAATTTACTTGATATTGTTCAAACGCAGATTCTGCCAGATCATCCTACAGCGATTTTATTTGGTGGGGATCACATGGAAAGTAGAAATTACCCAGGCATGCCAAATGAGCATGCGCTACTTGGGTTAATTCAGATGCGTCATCAGGAAGAATTCCTTCTATCTTTATTACAGCTCTCATTAACACAAGGTAGATCGCTCTCTGATTTACCTGAATATTTGAATAATATTTTTCGTGTAGGTATTGTTCCTGGTAATCATGAGCTTAATAGTATGCGCAAGTATACTGGGTATGATTTTACGCATGCGTTAGAGCAACAAATGAAATGGTTATTGGAGGGAGAAAGAGAAAAAGCTGGCACCATTGTAAAAAATTACCAGGCACTTTTGACTCCTTCAGGAGACTATCTCAACCATCCCTCTGGTTTTGATCCAAATATTGGTGGATATGGAGTGTGGTTGAGTCATGAAATGTTAGGTAAAGGTTCTTCTGGCCCAGCAGTCTTCAAATCAAAGAGTATGATGAGCGGGTTAGGTGGCATGTTTTCAGAAACACACATTGGTATATCAGGACACTGGCACCATGAACAATATGTGTTGGTGAATGGTAAATTAATGCTGATTACTCCATCAATGGTTGGCCCAACTGGGTATGAAATGAATTTAGCTGTTGGATCAAGCCCTGGAGCAAACATTCTTTTTGTAGGCGAGAATCAACCAGTGCGTCTTGATTCATTGTCTAGAAAAATGTTGGCAACGCATGTTATTAAAGATGGTCCATTCTCAGAGGAAGCACTTGCAGATGAAAATCCACGATGGGTTACGGACCGCGATTTTGATCCATTGCGACATGGTCTGATGGGTGGACCATACAGTCCCCATAGTGCACTTCAGAAGCGACTGCTAGATTTAGCACATGAAGTTGTGTACGGGAATCCATCGTTTCCTAAATAGAGTTTAACTGCAGGTCAATTCTTCACTGTTAGGGTACATTTGTGTATACTAAATACATGAGTACAGATACCCCACTTAAGAAGCCTCACACAAGTGACCTAGAAAAAGAACTCAAGGCACTCGATAAGCAGCTGCAGGTGTTAAATGAACGCATGCGCAAGGCAAACTCTGTAAGATATCGTTTTTTTATGGCTGTGATTCAGGGCTTTGGCGTTGCACTTGGTGGAACGATTGTTGCGTATATTATTATTACCATTTTGGTTGAGACCCTCCGTCAGATTAACTATATTCCAATCATTAATATGATTTTTGATTCTGAGTACTTTTCAATCTTTGTTGATAGATTGCTTCATTTACAAACTGAGTTGCAGTAGTTTGCTGTCTTATGATGAAGTCTGAAGGAGACGTGTGTATTTCCTATGTTTTGCACTCTATGCATAGATGCGATAGACTTACTAAAATATGTTGAAAGATTTGATGACTACACCGCTGACATACTTTAAGGAAGCAGGTTTGTCCAGATCTTACTTCCAGGTAACAAAGCGGTACCGATATTTTGCTTCATAGCACATTTTTGTGTGGGTGAGTGATATTTTCTGTGTTACTATAGTTCGGTATGTTATTGACCGAATATGAGGGCAAGCAGTTGCTTGCGACAGCCGGCCTACAAATACCCAAAGGGCAGTTAGTTTCCTTTGATGTTCTTGAAGAAATTTCATTTCCAGATAAGTGTATGATTAAAGCCCAAGTGCTTCATGGGAATCGAGCGTTGAATGGATTAGTGAAGAAAGCTGAATCTAGAGCTGAGGCCAAGTCTTTGGTGGCAGAGATGGCAACTAAAACTGACCGATATGGTGAACCATTTACTGATCTTCTAATTGAAGAGGTAACAACGTTTTCTAGTCAGTGGTATGTCGCGCTTCGGTACGACACAAAACGGAGAAGGCTGGTTTGTGATGTTTCTGCTGAGGGAGGGATGGGTATGGATGACCGAGGAGGTTCCATTCAAACTATCGAACTTTCAGTTCTGACTGCTCCTGTATCATTTGACACATTTCCAAGCTTATTGCCGGTTATTCAAAAAATGTGGCAAGTGTTTATATTAAATGATGCAGTTTTGGTAGAGATTAATCCCCTAGTAGAAACAGCAGAGGGATTTGTGTGCTTAGACGCCAAGATAGAGCTTGAAGATGCTGCACGATTTCGACATCCAGAATGGAAAACTATTAGCCGAGCAGCAGGAGAAAAGAAGCGCTCTAAGCTTGAGAAAAAGGCTTTGGCAATTAGTCGTTCTGACTATCAAGGAGTTGCAGGTGAGAGTTTTTTTGAGTTTCCTGGTGGTACGATTGGTGTACTTGCCTCTGGAGGAGGGGCGTCTGCATTGGTGATGGATGGTTTACTTCAGTCGGGATTACGGCCTGCAAACTATACAGAGTATTCTGGTAATCCAAAGAAAGAAAAAGTTGCCGAGCTTACCAAGCTGGTTGCAAGTCTAGATAATCTCGAAGGTATGCTCGTGGTGGGAAGTACGGCCAACTTCACAGATATTTATGAAACCCTTTCTGGAGTTGTTGAAGGCTTGTTGGCATCGCCATTAGGTAACCAAACCCCTGTGGTGATTAGACGTGGTGGTCCACGATGGCAAGAGGCCTTCGAGATGGTGCAGGAACGTCTTCCTAAGGAACGCTTTGATGTTCACTTACTTGGACCTGACGTGCCCATTTTAGACTCGGTCATTGTGCTTCGCGATGTATTGCAAAAAAAGCAGAATAACAAAGGAAGATGGTGATGGCTGTCTTGATTGATGAAACTACCGTGTATGTGATTCAGGGCTTAACTGGCAAAGAAGGTCAACGTGCAGCCGAGTGGATGAAAAATGGGGGAGCCAAGATCGCTGCTGGAGTTACTCCTGGTAAAGGTGGTCAAACTGTTTTGAATATCCCTATCTACAACACTGTGGCAGAGGCAGTTGCTGCACATCCAGAAATCTCTGCATCATCAATTTATGCGCCTCCACAGTTTGTAAAGGAAGCAGCGGTGGAGTCACTTGAAGCGGGGGTTCCATTTATTCACATAATTGCCGAAAACGTTCCTACCCGTGACATTGTAGAAATTCTCGAGCGTGCTCAAACAAGCGGTACTCGAGTGTTAGGACCGAGTTCAGTGGGAGTGGCGTGTCCCACTTCTGTGGTTGGTTCACTGGGAGGAGGAACTTTTGATGGCTTTTATTTTGCTGATGATCAACATCCTGGAGTAGCTGTTATTTCAAAAAGTGGAGGGATGGCAAATACTTTGGTTCATGTGCTTTCTGCAGCAGGGATACGGCAATCAACGGTAATTGGTATAGGAGGAGATAGAGT
The DNA here is from genome assembly GCA_020632255.1 of Pseudomonadales bacterium. Lineage (GTDB taxonomy): Bacteria > Patescibacteriota > Microgenomatia > UBA1400 > PJMF01 > CG1-02-43-31. Next base: position 52,519 of record JACKFX010000005.1, on the reverse strand, counting down.
TGTTGGTACGACCTATGCTGATATTCTTCCCGACTTATTGGAAGATGATCAAACTCAGGCAATTGTCATATTAGGGGAAATTGGAGGAAGTTACGAGGAAGATGTTGCTTCAGCAGTTACTGCAGCGCAGCACAAAAAACCAGTTGTTGCCTATATATCAGGAATTTTTGCTGAAACTTTGCCAAAAGGCGTTTCATTTGGCCATGCAGGTGCAATTGTTGATGCAGAAGTAGGAACCAGAAAAAGCAAGATTGAGGCTCTTTCAGCTGCCGGGGTGATTATTGCATCTGATCCCCAGGATATTGTCAAACAGCTGGAAAACATAGTACAACTATAAATACACATGTCACAAGATTTATCATTCACGACGACCATAAGTGGACACACCGACAAGGACCTAGAACTTCGTGGTATTCCCCTTACAGAACTTATTAGTGAAGCAAACTTCGTTTCTACATTTTTTTTATCACTAACAGGAAGAAAGCCAAATGTTGCAGAGGAGAAAGTTCTCAATGCACTCTTAGTTGCCGCGATCGATCATGGGATAAATCCTGCCAGTGGTTTTGTTCCCAGAGTTGTGGCTTCATCTGGAAATGAAATGTTAACGTGTATGGCTACATCTCTCTTGGCGCTTGGTCCTTATCATGGTGGAGCCATCACTGGAGCCATGAAAGTGTTGCAAGAAGTAAATGAAAAAGGCGATGATAAAGAAGCCGCAGCGCAGTGGCTTGTCAAAAAATTTCGCTCAGAAAAGAAACGAGTTCCTGGTTTTGGACACCCAATCTACAAGAAAGTTGATCCACGTTCACAACAACTCTTCCAACTGGCCCGAGATGTAGGTTTATCACTTGATTATATTCATATCGCTAAAGCGATTGAAACAACTCTAGAGGAAGAAACACTCAAAACTCTTGTGATCAATATTGATGGTGCAATGGCTGCATTGTTGCTCACCATGGGTATAGCGCCAGAAGCAGGAAATGCAGTATTTGGTGTTGCCCGTGTGGCAGGTAGTGTGGCTCATATTCTTGAGGAACAACGATCTGGTCAGTGGGTGCGCCGTGTTCCTGCCGAAGACGTTACCTATTCATTTAAAAAAGACACCTAATCTAGTCAAGAAAACCAAGACTTTATGGTACAATACTCCAAGTAGTATTGAGCGAAAGTACCTATGGCATTAGTTGGATTTCTTCCTTTTATTGTAATTATTTTTTTGGCATCACTTAAGCAAATCAACCAATATGAACGAGGGGTGATTTACACCATGGGGCGATTTTCTGGGGTGGTTGAACCAGGTTGGCGTTTCATTTTGCCAATATTTCAATCATTTGTGAAGATTGATATTCGTACTAAAGCTGTTGATGTACCAAAGCAAGAAACAATTACTCGTGATAATGTCTCGTGTAAAATGAATGCCGTTATTTACTATAAGGTTACCGATGCAAATAGAGCAGTTAACGAAGTTGAGAATGTTTTTTGGGCTGTTTCACAGCTGGCTCAAACAACAATGAGACGTGTAGCAGGCGAAGCGACACTGGATGAACTTCTTTCAAATCGTGAAAAAATTGCGGCAGATATTTTAAAGAGCATTGATATAACCACTGATCAGTGGGGAATTGACTTCGAAGCGGTTGAACTCAAAGATATCGAACTTCCAGAAAGCATGGTTCGTACCATGGCAAAGCAGGCTGAAGCTGAGCGCGAGAAGCGCGCCACTATTATTAATAGTGAAGGTGAAGTTATGGCAGCTCAAAATCTAGCAGAAGCAGCCACAACCATGGCCAAGAACCCTGGTGCGCTGCACTTACGAACGCTCAACTCAATCAATGATATTTCATCTGATCAGTCAAATACTGTTATCTTTGCAGTACCAATGGAAGTGCTGCGCGCCTTCGAAGGTATTGGCCAGATGATGAAGAATAAGAAATAGTCATCCTGATTTAAAGACGAGATTATTATCTTGCTGCCTGTGGTACAGATGGCGTATAGTGGGTCTATTATGAAAAATCTAATTAACGCAATTTTACGAAGTGAAGATAACGATAATACTTTGACACACATGCTCAAGTATTTAGGTATTGGTTTTGTGATGGGTGCTGCGGACATTGTGCCTGGCGTATCTGGTGGAACGATGGCATTTATTTTTGGCATTTATGAAAAGTTGATAAATGGTATTAAGACAGTAAGTGGAAAAGCACTTACGTTGCTGGCCAAGGGTAAGCTGATCGAAGCTCTTGAGGTAATACCATTTCACTTTCTCGTTCCGTTGGCACTTGGTATTGGTGCAGCAGTGATTTCACTTTCGTCTTTACTTACGTATATGCTTGAAACGTACCCAGAACTGATTTGGTCCTTCTTCTTTGGTTTGGTTGTAGCTTCGATCATGATTGTCAGCAAACGTATTAAAACATGGAAATTTATTGAAGTCGTATCTGCGATTGCAGCTGCAGTAGCAGCATTCATGATTGTTGGTGCAGTTCCTACTGAAACAGCCGCTACACCAATTGCTTTCTTAGCCAGTGGGGCAGTGGCAATTTGCGCCATGATTCTCCCTGGAGTTTCAGGATCCTTTTTACTGATTATTCTAGGAAAGTATGAACAAATTCTTCAAGCGGTGCATGACAAGGATATAGTGACCCTGGGCATCTTTATGGTTGGTGCAGTCATTGGTTTAGCGCTTTTTTCTCGCGTGCTCTCTTGGCTCTTTAAGCACCATGAAAGTGTAATTATTGCGGTTTTGACTGGCTTTATGCTTGGTTCACTGCGAAAAATTTGGCCATGGAAAGAAACAGTTAAAACTATAGTAGATTCTCATGGAGAAATTGTTCCAGTTGTGCAGCGTAATGTGATGCCTGCAGGATTTAACCAAGAGTTCATGATTGCAGTTGGTCTCTTTGTCTTGGCTTTTGTAATTGTGACTATGATCGAGAAGACTAGTAACAGAAAACCTGAAACCTTATAAGACTAACCCAAAAGGTTTTTCTGAATGTCATTTTGAAATTGGTCTGCATCTACCCCAATGAAGACAAAGATGTTTTCGTTAAATGATGTTGCATCTTCAACTGGCTCGATAGTAACCTTTTTCCCTACGCCGTTATAGCTGAGCCATTTTCCTTCAGGAGTGAGAAAAATACCTTTAGTACGAAAGATAGGTTTTGGGAGCGTTTCAAGCACAGACCTAACTTTCTCTTCAGAAATTGGTTGAGGGCTTTTCAAGGTGAATGCTTCAAAATGGTCAGATTGTATGTGATTCTGAGTATGAGCATGAGTGTGTTTGTGTTGAGCATGCTCTAAGATAAATGGTTCAAGGTGTTTGGGATCTAGACCAAACACAACCTCAGGATCAACAGTGCCTGCTGGGGCTTCAATAATTGGTGAGTGGGTATTCAATTCGCGTACATACCCGACGACGGCTTTTTTCCGATCAAGTGGAACCATCTCAACTTTATTAAAAATGATTAAATCTGTGAATTGAGTTTGGTTTTGAGCTGTCACACTCAAATCTTTATAGCCTTCAAAGTTTTCGACATCAACAATTGAGATAATGCCATCTCGAGTAAGTTCTGGGTGAGAGTTAATCATTAGTGCGATTGCAGAAGGGTCTGCTGCCCCAGAAGCTTCAATGATGATTCTGTCTGGATGATAGCTTGTAATGAGTTCGCTGACTGCGCTTGCAAAAGGTCCCACGAGAGTGCAGCAAATACAACCATTCAAAAGTTCTTTTGTTTCGATATCTTTTCCTTTCATTAGTTTGGAATCGATATCGGTGTCACCGATCTCATTTTTGATGTAGGCGACTTTTGTGCCATTAGCCTGAAGGGTATCAATCAGGTGAGAGATAATAGTGGTTTTTCCGGAGCCTAAGAAACCTGAAAAAACGGTGGTTGGTACTCGATGTTGCTCTGAAGATGTAGCGTTCATTGTTCCATACTAACACACCATTACTTGATGGGGGAGTTATGATTATGGGTAATTTGTGCAAACCGTGTGTTTTGAAGTGAATCGTGGGTAATGGTGACTTCCCAATCATCAAAAAATTCTTGCCATGCTTCAAGCGTGTGGGTATGGTCGACCTCCATAAGAATGATGCCATTTGGGGAAAGGAGTTTTTTAGCTTGGATAAGCAGTTCTCTGATAAGTGTTAGACCATCAGGACCACCGTCAAGGGCTACATGAGGCTCGTGATCTTTTACAGATTCATCTAAGTACGCTATTCTCTCAGATGGAATGTAGGGGAGGTTGGCGACAATGCAGTCAAACTGAGTATGAACTTTTTCGAGGAGCGAGGTATGGATAAAGTCAATTCCGTGTTGGTCGCCAAGTATGTTCGTAGCATTTTTGACTGCTCTGTTAAGAGCGGATTCCGACACCTCTGTGGCAGTCATATGATAGTTGATAGATTTTTTGTTGAGAAAGGCAGCGATGCTGATTGCTAGTGCCCCTGATCCAGTTCCAACATCGACTATTTGAGGAATTGTAGATCTAGAAAATGATTCTACCCATGTTACGGCAGAGGCCACAAGTTCTTCGGTTTCGATTCGTGGAATAAGCACCTCTGGACCAACTTCAAAAATATGGTTACAGAATTCAGCTTTGCCGGTTATGTACTCCACAGGAGCAGAAGTAGCCGACAGATCTGTTGAAGATGTACCATATCGCGCGAGTTGTGTCTCTTCATAGGGGGTCAGTTTTCTGGAGTTTGTCTGCATTTGCCTTTATTTTACCATTCAAGTGGTGGTAGTATTGGAACTATATATTTTTGATTAGAAAGAAAGTATGTTCGGGATTCCACTTGATGGATCTAACGTGACCATTTTGGTTGCATTTCTAGCAGGATTTGTGACCTTTTTTGCCTCATGTCTTTTGCCCTTGGTGCCCACCTATTTAGCATATATTTCTGGAGTTTCACTTGCGACTATGGATGAAAAAAATCATCGCTGGCTCGTGTTCAAAGCTGCAATATTATTCGTGACCGGATTTGTGACGACATTTGTCCTGATGGGATTGGCCCTACAACGATTTGCGGTTGTGTTTGCCCACTACCGGCCAATTATTAGCCAACTAGCTGGAGTACTTTTTGTATTTATGGGGCTGTTGCTGATAGGAGCTTTCAAAAAATTTCGATTGGTAAATGGTGAGGTGCGTTTTGACATTCAAAAGTTTTTTAAGCGGAGTACGCACTTACATGCAATCTTCACCGGAGTTGCTTTTGCGTTTGCATGGAGTCCGTGTATCGGGCCTGTATTAGCAGTTATTTTGTACTGGTCCGCAAGTCAAGCAAATGCAACCAAAGGACTGATAATGTTGATTGCGTATGGATTGGGAGTTGGTGTGCCCTTTTTACTTGCTGCACTTGGTTTTGATCGTATTATGAAAGTTGTTTCGCTGCATCCCAGTTGGACAAAACACATTACTCAAATTTCTGCTGTAGTCATTATTATTGCTGGTTTAGCAATGGTAGCAGGTAAACTTGATGATTTGTCTATTTTCATTATCCATTTACTTGGTCTGACCAAATTTTCCAGATAGAGCGTGATACAATATAGTTACATATTTTTTTAGAAAACAAACAACAAAGGAAGCTATGGATTTTAAATCACAACTGATGCAACTGATGAAAGACGCTATGAAGGCTCGTGATACTGTGCGTGTTGGAACTATTCGTTACTTACTTTCGGAAGTAAAAAACGCCGAGATTGATCAAGGTGAGCTTGATGAAGATGCTGTTACCAAACTCATTGCCAAACAGGTAAAACAAATGAAGGACGCTCTCAAGGATTTTGAAGCTGTTGGACGTGATGACGTTGTTGTAGAGGAAAAAGCTAAGATTGCAATTTTAGAAGAGTTTTTGCCTGAACAAATGAGTGATGAAGATCTTGAGGCAGTTGTAACAGATGTTGTGAGTAGCACCGATGAGAGAAACATGGGTAAGCTCATTGGCATGGTCATGGGTAAAGTGACAGGAAAAGCAGATGGAGCCAGGGTCTCCGCTGCAGTAAAAAAAGCCCTTTCTTAGTTTACAATCTAATGTAAAAAATAGTGGAGTGTGATACGTATGTGTTCGATGAAAACACGCACGATTGGTGAGATGTTACGTGACGAGCGTCAGGGTCGTCGATTTCGTCTTGAGGACTTAGCTAATCGAACACGCATTCGAATTGAGTATTTAGAAGCGCTCGAGGCAAATGAATTTGAGAAGCTGCCATCCGCAACATTCGTTAAAGGGTATATTAAAACATATGCGGAACTTTTTGGCTTTGATCACAAACCGCTGTTAGCCCTCTTAAGACGTGACTACAAAGAAAGTGCTCGAGGCACACTTGTTCCCAGAGAATTTATTACACCGGTGTTGAGACAGAGGATTACCTTTAATTCTTTGACGCTTTTTGTGATTGCTTTGGTGGGAGTTTTTTTGTCATTGCTTGGATATGTTGGAGTGCAGTGGCATATCCTTACTCGTCCCCCCGAATTACGAGTTTCACAACCCGCCGAACAGGACCAAGTGGCTTCACGCGTAGTTGTCAGCGGTGAGACGGAACCTGACGCAGTCGTGACTGTGAATGATCAGCCAGTTGCACTGCAGTCAGATGGTTCGTTTACCACAGAAGTTTTTATTTCAACCGAAGGTATAAGCACTATTTCAGTTGAAGCAACAGATAGGCGAGGAAAGACGAGCAGAGAAGATCGAACCGTCTATGTTCGGTATTAGTTTCATGGAGAGAATGTTTTGTTGTCTCAGACAGCAATCTGCAGTATGATAGAAGCTAGTAGCTCTTAGAATATCAGACAGACAAGGAATATATGGATTTTGTACCAATCGTTTTTAGCATTGTACTTGTTGTACTCACCATCGTACTTTCCGTAGTTGGTGTACAGGTGATTTTAACTTTGGCAGAATTGAGAATAACCCTTAAAAAGGTTAACTCTACCATCGATGATGTTGATAGGCGCATCGATATGGTTGTGTCACCTTTGCAATCAATTGCTTCAGCCTCTTCTGCCTTTAAGGCAGGCAGTAAGTTTCTTGAGGTATTTATGGACATTATGCAAAAGCGCGATGACAGCTCGAAATCAAAGTCAAAATCAAAATAACTCTGAGTTCCCTCTTGGATTTTCTTTGGGGGCAGTGGCTGGGGTAGCTCTGTCATATTTTTTAAGCTCGGAACCAGGAAAAGCACTCACTGAAGAACTTCATGATGAAATTCTTGAGTTTAAGACAGCGCTGAAAGAAAAAAAACTTATTCCTGACGAGACGATGACGGCAACTGAAATTATTTCTCATGTAGTTGCACAGATGGCGGAGTATGAGTCACTTGAGGATGCAGAGTTAAAGAAGACTCGGTCTAAAAAACGCAAAAAAGTTTCTCCTACGCTAGCAAAATCTCCTTCTAAGAAAAAACAGAAAAAATTTTCTGGTGTATAACTGAGTTGCATTTGTTATAATAACGATTGTTAAAACAATAAAAGCGTTGAGCAAGAGAAAAAGTTCCCGTGTTTTTACAGAGAATTCTGGATGGTGAGACCAGGACAAAATACAGACTTTGGGCCACTTGTGAGCTGATCTATGACCATGCATTGTATCTAAATAGATCCGGAGACCCACCGTAAAAAGGGGTTGGCTATCAAGCCGCAGAGATCTTGCATGGAGACATGCAAGATGAAGCAAGGTGGTACCACGAGATTACTCGTCCTTGTCTGTACAAACTATGTATGGAGGGACGTTTTTTTGTCCCCTAGAAGAGGTAATTATGAAAGCAAATGAGTTACGACAAAAGTATTTAGATTTTTTTGAGCAACAGGGGCACGCCGTGGTGCCTTCTGCTGCTATGGTGCCAGAAAATGATCCCACAACACTCTTCACTGGTTCTGGAATGCAGCCAATGGTTCCCTACTTACTAGGTGAGACTCATCCAAAAGGGAGCAGAATAGCTGACAGCCAGAAATGTTTCCGTTCTCAGGACATTGAAGAAGTGGGCGACAACCGTCATATCACCTTTTTTGAAATGCTTGGAAATTGGTCACTTGGTGACTACTTTAAAAAAGAACAACTTCGATGGTTTTTCACTTTCTTAACCAAAGAAACTGGGCTTGATCCAGAAAAACTATTTGTAACTGTTTTTTCAGGTAATGATGAGTTGAGAATAGGTCGAGACGACGAGTCAGTTGAGCTCTGGAAAGAGTTATTCTCGGAAGTAGGTGTTGTGGCAACTGTTGGTGAAGATCCTGAGACCGAAGGTCTGAAAGACAACAGAATTTTCTTCTACGATGAAAAGAAAAACTGGTGGTCTCGAGCTGGAGTGCCAGCTAACATGCCGGCTGGAGAACCAGGAGGTCCAGATAGTGAAGTTTTCTATGACTTTGGTGCAGACAAAAGGATTCATGAAAAGAGTGAGTTTAAGGATGAAGTTTGTCACGTTAATTGTGACTGTGGTCGATTTCTCGAAATTGGTAACTCAGTTTTTATGCAGTACCAAAAACAGGAGGATGGCTCATTCAAAGAATTGTCACAGAAAAACGTTGACTTCGGAGGTGGGTTTGAGAGAATACTAGCGGTCATAGATGACTCTTATGATGTTTTTACGACAGAAGTATTTTCTCCAATCATTTCTAAACTTGAAGAAATATCTGGAAAGAAATACGGGAAAAGTACTGAAGTAAATCGCTCGTTTAGAGTTATTGCAGATCACGTTCGGGCTGCAACAATGTTGGCAGCAGATGGGGTGTTACCAAGTAATAAAGAACAGGGATACTTTTCTCGTCGCTTACTTCGTCGCGCCATAAGGTTCGGAAAGATGATAGGGATTGAGCAGGCTTTTCTGGCAGATATTGCTCGGGTTGTCGCAGAAATGTATTCTAAACCATATCCCGATGTACAAAAGAAATTAGATCGAATAACATTAGCATTTGCTTCTGAAGAAAATAAGTTTCAAAAAGCACTCGAAAGAGGTCTTCGAGAGTTAGAAAAAATTGAAAAAGTCGATGGAGAAGTTGCCTTCAAACTCTACGAAACCTATGGTTTTCCATTTGAGTTGACACAGGAAATTGCATCTGAACGAGGAGATAGTGTGTCACAAGAGGACTTTGATGAAGCTAAGAAAATGCATGCAGAAGCTTCTCGTCAGGCATCTAGTGCAAAATTTAAAGGTGGGCTTGCAGATCATAGCGAGCAGACAACCCGGTATCACACTGCAACACACTTGTTGCACGCAGCCCTCAGAAAAGTATTGGGCACCCATGTACAACAAAAGGGTTCTAACATTACTCACGAGCGTTTACGTTTTGACTTTTCGCATAGTGCTCCTCTGAGTGAAGAAGAAAAGAAACAAGTTGAGGATCAAGTAAATGAGTGGATCGTTAGGGATTTGCCAGTGAGAGTGCAGACGCTTGAAAAACAAGCAGCATTAGACTCAGGTGCAATTGCCTTTTTTGTTGAGAAGTATCCTGATGAAGTGACTGTGTACACCATTGGTACTGATCCAGACTCAGATTGGATTTCTAAAGAGTTTTGTGGAGGTCCACATGTAACTCGAACGGGCGAAATTGGTCCAGTCGAGATTTTCAAAGAACAGTCTGCTTCAGCTGGTGTGCGCAGGGTGTATCTTAGAACCAAAAAATAGTAACACTATGGAATATGTGATAGATAAGAGATCACGTACTCCTTCTCAAGACATCAGTTTTTTGCTTTAATAGATATGCAGCACTTGCCGTGTTGAGGTTTTGCTGTGTTAGCCATTATGCCATTACTATCATTTGGGTCATCAAATCAAGCAGTTTCAGAAACGCAGTCACCTGGGCTCTTTGTTCTCGGAGTTTGGATTACAAATTCAGTCGTAAAGACCTTACTTTTACAGTTACAAGAGGGGCGTGTCACATTAGTTAGGGAATCAAAAGCTAAGTCTTACAAAAGTGTTTCGGAAGCAGTAACAGTTACGGATACTCTACTGCAAGATTTGGGTACTGAGTCTGAGAATACGAATGATGTCATTTTCATTCTCGATCAGGGTTGGGTGTTGCATGGAGACATTGCTCTAGACAAAAAACCATGTATCAAGTCCATTACAGACGAGCTTGATTTATCGCCAATTGGGTTTGTCGAATCGATTGAAGCCATTTCTAGTTTTGCAATTCAAAACAACCCACGTTTTTCAGGTATTTTTGCAGCTATATCATCTTCGGCAGTAACCATCACCGTTGTCGATCGGGCTGTGGTGAGTGGGACAGAAGTTGTTGGTAGATCAGATCTGGTATCGAAGGATATCATAGAAGGTTTGGCAAGATTTGCTCAAGCAAATGACGAAAGAGCCACCTACCTTCCGCCCCAAATTTTTTTAGTTTCGCTCGAAGAATCAGAAGAGGATTTGCAGACAATTCAGCAGGCATTACTTGCAGAAAATCTTACAGATTCTGCTAAGTTTTTGCAGGCACCAATGATTGTGGCAATGTCCGAGCAGGAATATGTTTCTCAAATTGTGCAAGCAGCGGGTGACGCGATTTCTGACGCAAAAGGTTTGGCAACAGCTAAAAATAAAGCAAGGATCCCACTTAAAGATCAATTTTCACCAGTAAAAGATGAAACCGCGAATGTCCAACCAGTTTCTGCAGAAGAGTTGGGATTTAGCGAGGTTACCAAGAAGCAGGCGGCGAGTATGATGCACGAGACAGCAGTTGATGAGATGGATACCACTGAGGCACCAACTTCGTTTGGGATTCCTATTGCAAATGTGGCAGTTCCTGCAACAGTTTTAAATACCTCCTCTTCAAATCCAGTTTTACCAAAAACTGAAGATGATGATGATGATAAAGATGAAGACATTCCACAAGCAAAAAAGGCGAACGGAAGTTTTTTCAAAAAGCATCATATGAACCCAAAAGTTTTTATCGGTCTTGGCCTTGGTCTTGGTATTCTTGTTTTGGCGCTTTTGGCCGGTGCGTTTGTACTTTTTCAAACGACAGCAGTGGTGGCAATAACTCTCGATAAAAGAACAGTGGCCACCGAAGCAACTATTGCCGTCAGCGCAGATATTTCTGAAACGAATGTTGAAGACGCCATCTTAGCTGCAGAGACTATTACTCATGAAGTATCTGGTGAGAATACCATTCTGACCACTGGCGTAAAAATTGTGGGTGAAAATGCGAAGGGTATGATTAAGTTGTACAACAAGACAACTGCCGATAAAGATTTAGCTGCTGGTACTGTTGTTAAAACTGGTGACAGAGAGTTTACACTCGATGAAGATGTGACTGTTCCGGCAGCCACAGTTATCGAAAAAACTTCTGGCGAGGAGAAAGAATATGGTACTCTGGAAACAGCTGTGACTGCAACAGATATTGGCGCAGAAGGAAATATCTCAAAAGATACCGAGCTAACCGTGAGCTCATTTGCCGATAGCTCCTACGAGGCTGTGGCCAAGGATGATTTTAGTGGTGGATCGAGTCGGGAGGTAAGAGTCGTGTCGGCAAGTGACCAGGCTGAGGCAGTTAAAGAACTCCAAACAGAGTTAGAAGTACAAGCACTTAAAGAGTTAGAAGATATGATGGGTGCTGGTGAGTATGTACTCCCAACTCTTGCAATCACTAAGAAGTCAGTTACGTTTAGTTCTGAGATTGATGATGAGGTTAATGAAGTGACCGCTTATGTCACGTTAACGGTGGAAGCTCTCAAGTATAGCGCAGAAAGTCTGCAGCCACTTGCAACGGAGCTATTGAAGTCTGAAGTTCCGGAGGGGTATTTCTTGTCTGATCAGGTCCCAGACATTATGTCTCAACCGCTTAAGGATGATGAAGCAACAGAGAGTGCCACCATGATTTTGGCAAACATTACTTCGAAGGCAATTCCAGAACTAGATATAGAAAGTCTGTATCCATATATTCTTGGTAAATCGAGCGAAGATGCCACCAAAAACCTTGAGGACCATCAAGCTATAGATACAGCGTCTATCACTATTTCTCCATCACTGCTTTCGAAGGTACCTGCAGATGCACAAAAAGTAACAATCACAATTGTAGAAGAGTAACCGTGAGATGAGTACAAAGAAGTCTGCCCTCCAGCAAGAACTGGTGACACTCTATCGAAAGGCGTTACTTCGTGGGGTTGCACTAGAAGAGATTGAAGAAAAAATTCAGAAACAGCTTGATAGAATTTCAGTTATCGACAAAGTAGAAGCAGATTTTGAAAAGAAGCGGGAGCGACGAGTTATCAATCGAGTACCCAAAATAGTTAGACTTGGGGCTTTTGTTGTGCCTGTGGCTCTACTTTCGTTTGGAATTTATCTGGTGGGAAGTGCCGTTTTTCCAATCATGGCATACTACGTCCAGACAAGTCCTGCTTTGCAGACAAGCTCACTTTTAGCTCCGATTCCTCGAAGTGAAGTTATGGATGTGACTCCACTTGTAATAGATACATCAGGGAGTGTGGCTGGTACTATCAGCAGTAGTGATGAAGATGATGTACCCATAATTATTGATGAGGAACTCGACTATACCAACCTTTCAAACTGGTTTACGGGTTCATTACCAGAGTTAGCAACTGGTCAAGTACAACGCCCAGATATTGTGAAAGAGTTTACCCTCGATATTCCGTCCCTTGATATATATAATGCAAAAGTCAAGATTGGAGGAACTGATTTGAATAACTCGCTGATTTCGTATGAAGGCACTGCATTACCAGGAAATCCTGGTGCACCAGTAATATTTGGACACTCCGTCTTGCGTCAATTTTATAATCCAAGTGAGAAAAATCCACGAAGGTACAACTCGATATTTAGTACAATCATGACCATGAAGAATGGTGACGAAATCATCGTCACTTACGATGGAGTCAAGTATCGCTATATTGTGCAGGAGAAGGCTGAGGTTCAGCCAGAAGATGTCTATATTTTGACTCAGCAGTATGATGCCCGTCAACTTAAGCTGGTCACCTGTACTCCAGAAGGAACGTATTTACGTCGTGGAGTGGTGACTGCACAGTTGGTGCAGTAGAGAACTACTCTACTATGGTGTGTTCTATAGTTTTACCATTGATGACAGTTTTGGTTTCAATACGAGTTGTACTGTTTTCAAAGTCAGCTTTCATTTGTTCCATGTTGGCTTTAATTTCATCCATACTGGCTTCTGAACTTGCAGAAAACTCATTAAAACTATCCATTTGAACGCTCTCTCCAGCTGAGTTGGTAATATTGATGTGCATGCCATTGTTTTGAGTTGCGTACTTGCCATTTTTAATGGCTTCGTACTCCAGATAGAAGCTGGCTAGTACTGTTGCTACAAGCGCAAGCACTACAAGAATCACGAGTCGTACTGCTGTTGTTCCATATTTTCTCTCGTATTTTTCAATAAGGTACATTTTTCCAGGAGGTATGTCAGTTCTTGTTTGTTTCATACTGATTATTATATCAAGCAAATGCTGAAAATGCTGGTCAGTCGTTTTTGTTAAAAAACACTGCTACAATACCAGCATGATACCCACAACCCTTGCTATTGATTTTGGAACAGTGCGAATAGGTTTAGCTGTGAGCCGGGCTACGCTTGCCGATCCTTTGGAGATTATTCCGAACGATGAGACTGTTTTTACCCGGATAAAAAAAATTCTTAGTGAAGAAAATATTGAACAAATAGTAGTTGGACTTTCGGAACAGGAAATGGCAGAAAAAAGCAGAGGTTTTGCCGCAGAGCTAGCCAAACATACCGATCTTCCGATTTTTTTTACCGATGAAACACTCAGCTCGAAGACCGTTCATGAGAAGCTACAGACTGCAAAAAAATCAAAACGATCTGGTCATATCGATCACTTTGCTGCAGCCGAGTTTTTGCAACAATGGATTGACAATCAGGAAGCAGGTGTATGAGTATTCCAAAGCTAGATGCTGCGCTCCTGCCAGTGCTTGAGCGACTCGAGAGTGCTAAAAATCACATTTTTTTGACAGGATATGCCGGAACCGGTAAATCCACGTTACTTGATTTTTTTCGTCAAAAAACCAAAAAGAAGGTTGCTTTTTTGGCTCCAACTGGCGTTGCTGCACTCACTATTCATGGGCAGACAATTCACTCCTTTTTTGGGTTTCGACCTGATGTAACGGTAGATAAAGTCAAACGATTTTATCGAAAAAAAGATAAAAAAGGGTTATTCAAAAAACTTGACGTTGTTGTTATTGATGAGATTTCGATGGTTCGAGCAGATTTGTTAGATTGTATTGATGAGATGTTGCGGCTTCATGGTCGTGACGTCAACGAACCATTTGGTGGAGTCAGGATGGTGTTTATCGGTGATTTGCATCAACTCCCACCTGTAGTGAAAAAAGAAGAGGAAGGTATCTTCAAGACTGTTTACAAGAGCCCTTACTTTTTTTCCGCGCATGTATTTGACCAATTACGTTTTGAGTTTATAGAGCTTGAAAAAATCTATCGACAGTCTGATGAATCATTTATCGAAATTCTCCAGGCTATTCGAAATAACCAGCTTGAAGAAAGGCATGTCGAACGTCTCAACGCTCGGTTTGACCCACAGTTTGAAACGCCGAGCAACAAGTTTTTTATTCATTTGACGACTACGAATCGTAAGGCTCAAATGATTAACGATTATCATTTAAATCGTTTATTTAGCGAGCGTTTTACCTATGAGTCGGAGTCGAGCGGCACACTCAGTGGTCGTGTTTCTCCAGCACCACAAAAACTTGAAGTTAAGGTGGGTGCTCAAGTAATGATGGTAGCTAACGATCGTGATGGCAGATGGGTTAACGGGAGCTTAGGTAAAGTAGACGGCGTTAAAGCTGTTGGAGCTGGCGAAGATGATGTGCTTCTGGTTGAACTTGATACTGGCGAGGAAGTCGAGGTCACACCCTACACTTGGGAAATGTTCAAAATAGAGTACAATCCCGCATCTGATAGATTGCAGACTGAGGTGACCGGTACCTACCGTCAGTATCCACTTACCCTAGCTTGGGCAATTACTATTCATAAAAGTCAAGGAAAAACGTTTGATCATGTGATTATTGATTTCGATAGAGGGACTTTTGCGCATGGGCAGGCATATGTAGCACTGTCTCGAGCACGTTCACTTGAGGGAATTGTGCTGACTACCCCGTTTCAAGCAGAGTTTGTGCTTTCTGATACAACTATTCACTCATTTTTATCAAAATTCAAATATATATCTGAGGCAGAAGTTGATGACACAGAAACCCTTGAGGCTATTGGGCAGCTTGTCTCGCAGGCACAATCTGAGGGATTATTGGTGACTTTTTTGGATAAAGATGCGTTTCGTCATGTAGTAGAACCGCTAAAATACTCTGTTGAAACGGGAAAACTGAGTGTTTCAAGTTATACATCAGGAACACAGGAGGTCTTTGATGTTCTCACGTTGTCGGAGTTTAGAGTGCTGACAGATATTTCCTAAATCAAATGTTTCTGTTTGATGCTGATGGCAAAAACAAAATGAGTATGGCATACTGACCAAGCCATGCAAAAAAAGGAATTCTGGAAGCAGTTTGAAAATCAACCAACGATCGTCTTAATTCAAGGAGATATTACTCAAGAAGATACCGATGCAATCGTAAATACCACTACTAGAACTTTTGAGATGGCAGGAGGTGTTGATAAGGCAATTACTGAGGCAGCTGGTCCTGGCATGAAAGAGGCATGTGCTCAGTATGGCAGTATGGAGCCATCACAGGTTATTATTACAGAAGGCTTCAACCTTAACGCTTCGTATATTATTCACACAGTTGGGCCTGTATATGGCAAAGAGGGCGGAAAGGAAGCAGATTTACTGGCAGCATGTTATAAGAACTGTTTATGGATGGCAGATCGGTATAACATTCGAACTATTTCGTTCCCGGTTATCTCGACTGGAATTTATGGATATCCTATGGATGAGGCGGCAAAAGTAATGGCTCGAAGTATTGGGGGATATTTTTTTGATCCAGAAAATATGAATTCTGCAATTGAAGAAATCCACTGTGTAGTATTTACTGAGGATAAGTACAAAATAGTTGATGAGGTTTTTGAGGAGTTATTTAATCGTAACGATACCTAGCATTCTATGAAAAAAACATCTTTATTTCTCGGCCTTTTAAGTGGGGCCGTTTTGTTGGCGGTTACTGCTATTGGTATTGTTTGGAGTTATTTTCAACCTATTACTGCCGAGTCATCAGAGCAATCCTTTGTTGTTCCCAAAGGCCAAGGTGTCAACATCATCGGCCAACGCCTGACTGAGGCGGGGCTTATCAAGCACCCATTAGTATTTCGATACATTGTTACTACACAGGGTTTGGGTGAAAAAATCCAAGCAGGTTCATTTACACTCTCACCAAGCATGACACCATCGGAAATTGCTGTGAGGCTTACTCAAGGAACAGAAGACGTTTGGATTACCTTACTTGAAGGGTGGCGCGCCGAAGAAATCGCTGAGTACTTAGATTCTCAAGAAGAGCTAACTTTCTACGATAAAGAAGCATTTTTAGATGCAGCTAGTGACTATCCGGGTATGTTATACCCAGATACGTATCTGATTCCTCGAGAAATGGAGGTTGACGCACTCGTATCTTTATTGGTGAACACCTTTGAATCAAAAGTGACGAATGGTTTGGGTGAAGAAATAGCTGCCAGCAGTCGTGATTTTGATGACGTTTTAATTATGGCTTCTGTCGTTCAACGAGAAGCACGAGATTTTGAGCAGATGAGGCATGTGGCAGGCATTTTATGGAATCGTATCGATATTGGAATGGCGCTGCAAGTTGATGCAACCCTCCAATATGTACGCGGAAACTCAAATGAGTGGTGGCCAAATCCAACAGCAGCAGATAAACAACTAAACTCACCATTCAATACCTATCAAAATCGGGGATTACCGCCTCAGCCTATTTGTAACCCAGGTATTGAGGCAATCAAGGCAACGCTTGATTATTTAGAAGTACAAGACTTGTTCTATATTCATGATCCAGAAACTGGTAAGATGTACTACGCCGAGGATATTGAAGGTCATAACGCAAATGTAAACGCATACTTGCGATAACCTGTTTTGCCTGTTATAATTGGATCTTCAGTTGTACAAAAATATAGAGCGAGGAATTTTCTTGACTGTAAGAAATTCAGAAACTTCGGTTTCATAAAAGTTGAAAGGGAGTACACCCCAGCGTGTCTCTCTGTCTTTTTCGTGGCACCATTGGAATATCTTGTTCCAGGCGTGTCGCCCTTCTTTTTCTCGTTTTCTATGGTATCACTCGTTTAAGTACAACACCAAAGTGTGCAACTGAATCATTAGTAGTAATCAGAAACACGTACAAGTTTAGAGAAGGACGATCTATGCCTAAAGTTACTCGCCAAAACTGGGGATTTGATAACAAAGTGTTGCCAGAGCTTGACCTTGTTAAGTTGCAAATTGACAGTTATCAAGACTTCCTCAAAAACGGTATTAAGAGATCTCTCCAAGAAGTTAATGGAGAACACGGAATTGAAGACTATACCGGTAAAAACTGGCGCTTGTCATTCGGTGACTATCGCTTTGGAAAACCAAAGTACACCATCGAACAGGCTAAGCGTAAGGGTGTGTCCTACGACGTCCCTCTCTACGTAGAAGCAACTCTTCTTAATAAAAAAACTGGCGAAGAACAAAAGCAGGAAGTTTTCTTGGGTGATGTGCCAAAGATGACTCCAATTGGTACCTTTATTATTAATGGTATCGAGCGTGCAGTGGTTACCCAGCTCGTTCGTGCTCCAGGTGTTTCTTTTTCTGGTGAGACTGACTCAAGTACTGGTAAAAAACTCTATACTGCAGAACTCCGTCCAAAGCGAGGTTCTTGGATTGAAGTTACTGTTGGTAAACGTGATGTGATCACCGTCAAAATTGACCGCCGTCGCAAGATGCCGGTCACCGTTCTTCTTAGAGCTATTGGGTACAGTAGTGACGAAGAGCTTAAAGAGGCACTCGCTCCAGCTATTTCTGCAGATAAGTTTGAGTTAATTGAAAATACAATTGCAAAAGATCCTACTAAGACAAAAGAAGAAGCGTTAATCGAAATTTACGAGAAAATGCGCCCTGGTGAACCAGCAGTGCTCGATAATGCTCAGGAATATTTAAAACAACTTTTCTTCGATGACAGACGTTACAACCTTGACCGTGTTGGTCGTTACAAGCTTAATCGCCGTCTTGGTTTGAATGTAGATCAAGATACAACAGTTCTTACCAAAGAAGATATTCTCAACACTGTTGTGTATCTTATTAAACTTCAAAATGGAATTGGTAAGACTGATGACATTGACCACTTGAGTAACCGTCGAGTTCGCCAGATTGGTGAGTTAGTCCAAGATTCAGCTTTCCGTATTGGTCTCATTCGTTTAGAGCGATCTATCCGTGAAAAAATGTCTCTTACCAAGACTGATGAAGTGCTCAGTCCTGCAGCGTTAGTTAATGCTCGCCCATTAATTGCTACCATTTCTGAGTTCTTCCGCCGAAACAGACTTTCAACAATTCTTGATCAAACCAACCCTCTCTCAGAAATTGATAACCTTCGCCGTTTATCAGTGATGGGTACCGGTGGTGTGACTCGAGAGCGTGCGTCATTTTCTATGCGTGACATTAACGCATCTCAGTACTCACGTATTGACCCGGTGCGTTCACCTGAGGGCCCAAATATTGGTTTGGTTACCTATCTATCACTTTACGCACGAGTCAATGATTTCGGCTTTCTCGAGGCACCATATCGCCCTGTTAAAAATGTGAAGGGCAAGATGGTGGTTCAAAATGAAGTCAGCTACTTAAGCGCTGATGAAGAAGAAGACTACAAGATTACTCACGCAAGTATTGATATTGATGCCAATGGAGTTATCCAAGATGAGTGGATTCCAATGCGTCATATGAATAACTTTATTGAGGGTAGTGCCGAAGAAGTTCAGTACATCGACGTGGTTCCACGTCAAGTTATTGGTACTTCTGCATCGCTCATTCCATTTATTGCTCATGACGAAGCTAACCGTGCTTTGATGGGTACTCATATGCAGTGTCAGGCAGTTCCTTTGATTACCCCTGAGGCACCAGTCGTTGGTACCGGTATGGAGCAAGCTGTGGCTACTTCAATGGGTCGCACCGTTGTGGCTAAACACCCAGGTGTGGTTTCATATGTCGATGCTAATAAGATTGAGATTACTCTCGATAAAGCGACAGCTAAACAGGTTGATGAGAGTGAGAACGATGATGTCTCAGTTGTTGAAGGCACAATAGAAACCTACTTCATCAATAAGTTTGTTCGTACCTCACAAAGCACTTGTTACTCACAATCCCCAATTGTGAAGGTTGGAGAAAAGATTGCTAAAGGTGACGTCATTATTGACGGACCGGCAGCAGATGGTGGTGAGTTAGCACTTGGTTCGAACCTCTTGATTGCGTATGCATCATTCGATGGTCTTGGGTATGAAGATGCTATTGTTATTTCTGAAAGATTAGTCAAGCAAGATACGCTCACATCTATTCAAATTAATGAGCACAAAGCTAAAGTTATGGATACCAAGTTAGGTCCAGAAGAGCTTACTAATGACATTCCAAATGTTTCAGAAGTGTATCTTTCAAACCTAACTCCAGACGGAATTATTCGTGTTGGAAGTGTGGTTTCTTCAGGTGACATCCTCGTTGGTAAGATTGCTCCAAAAGGTGAAACAGAACTTACTCCCGAAGAGAGATTGCTCCGTGCAATCTTTGGTGAAAAGTCTCGCGAAGTTCGTGATACTTCACTCCGCTTACCACATGGTGAACAGGGAATTGTGATTGACGTGCAAGTTTTAGATAGCGATTTAGGAGACGAGCTTGACCCAGGAACTCTTAAAGAAGTTACTGTCAAGGTTGCTCAACTTCGTAAGATCACCGTTGGTGACAAGTTGGCAGGACGACATGGTAACAAAGGTGTTATCTCAAAAATCGTTCCAACTGCCGACATGCCACACCTCGAAGATGGTACACCAGTCGACATTATTATTTCTCCACTGTCTGTCTTGGCTCGTATGAACCTTGGACAGCTTCTCGAAGCACACGCTGGTTGGGCAGCACGCGAGTTGGGCTACAACATCGCTGTTCCAGCTTTCGAAACCTTCGAAGAAAAACGCATTTGGGACGAACTTGAGCGAGCTGGTTTACCAGTAAATGGTAAAGCTCAGCTAATTGATGGTCGTACCGGAGAAAAGTTCAGTGAAGAAACCACTGTAGGTATCGGATACATCTTGAAGCTTTCACACATGGTCGAAGACAAGATGCATGCTCGTTCAACTGGTCCATACTCACTGGTTACCCAACAACCTCTTGGAGGTAAAGCACAAATGGGTGGACAGCGTTTGGGAGAAATGGAGGTCTGGGCACTTGAAGCACACCGCGCAGCACATATTTTACAAGAAATGCTGACCATCAAGTCTGACGACGTGATGGGGCGTGCCAAGGCTTTTGAGGCTATCGTTAAAGGTCTCGATATTCCAGCGCCAACAGTTCCAGAAGGTTTCCGCGTTTTGATGCGCGAGCTTAATTCACTTGGTCTCGATGTGGTTCCGCATGAAGCTGAGGAGGAAGATCTCACTGAGCAGCCAGAACAACTTACCCCAGAAGAATTGGCCGAACTTGAAGCTGCAAGCCCAGTGGATGACGAAAACCTAGAAGAAGATACGGACGAATTTGAAGATTCAGTGGATGACCTTGAAGAAGTCATCGAACCAGAAATTGATGACTCAGAAGAAGGGGATGAAGCATAAGGAGAACACATATGAAAAATATCACTAACTTTTCAGCATTAGAAATCAGAATTGCTTCACCCGAGACCATTAAATCTTGGTCACATGGAGAAGTCAAAAAACCTGAAACCATTAACTATCGTTCGCTAAAGGCAGAAAAAGACGGTCTCTTTGATGAGAAAATCTTCGGTCCAATTAAAGACTACGAATGTTACTGTGGTAAGTATAAAAGAATTCGTTATAAAGGAATTATTTGTGACAAGTGTGGTGTCGAAGTCACTCAGTCTAAAGTTAGGCGTGAGCGTATGGGTCACATTTCACTGGCAGCTCCTGTTGCACACATCTGGTTCTTTAAAGGTGCCCCATCTAAGCTATCTTTACTCTTAGATATTTCACCTCGCAACTTAAGTTCCATCATATACTTCTCAAAGTACTTAGTACTTGAGATTGATTCTGATGAAAAGGCAAATGTACTTGAGCAGCTTGATGTTGATTTAATTGCCCAACAAGATGAACTCAAAGCTTCAACCAAACAACAAATGGAAGAAGTCAAAGACGCGCTTGTTAAAGACAAAGAAACTTTAAAAGAGAAGGTAACCAACAAAGAAACTCTTCAACTTAAAGTTGCTGAGATTGAGCTCAAAGCTAAGAATCGTTTAGTTGCACTCAAGCAACAACTTGAAGTTCAGCTCGAGCAGAGTGATGAAATCTTTAAGCAAGTTAAGACTATGGTTAAGAAAATTGGCCGTGGCACAATCTTGACAGAGGATGAATACCTTAAGCTTGATGAGTACGATGCTATCGATCACCTTCGTGTTGGTATGGGTGCTGAAGCGATTCTCGAGATGGTTCAGGCTATTGATCTTGATGAGATTGTTGCCCGCCTTCGTGTCGAAGTTGTCGAAAGTAAAGGCGCAAAGCGCCTTAAGTCCACAAAGAGACTTCGTGTTGCAGAGGGACTTCGAAAAGCCGACATTCGTCCAGAGTGGATGTTTATGAGTGTCTTGCCAGTGATCCCTCCAGACCTGAGACCTATGGTGCAACTCTCTGGTGGCCGCTTCGCAACTTCAGACCTTAATGATCTCTATCGAAGAGTTATTAATCGTAATAACCGTCTCAAGCACTTGATTGATCTTGGTGCTCCAGAGATTATTTTACGTAACGAAAAACGTATGCTCCAAGAAGCTGTGGACTCATTAATCGACAGTAGTGGTGCACGACAATCACGAAGACGCTCAAACCGCCGCCCTCTTAAGTCTCTCTCAGAGATGCTCAAGGGTAAGCAAGGTCGTTTCCGTCAAAACCTTCTTGGTAAGCGTGTTGACTACTCAGGGCGTTCAGTTATTGTTGTAGGTCCAGAGCTCAAGCTTAATGAATGTGGTCTTCCGAAAGACATGGCACTTGAGATGTTCAAACCATACGTACTTCGTGAACTTATCACCAAAGGTATTGCTCCTAACGTCAAGAGTGCTCGTCACTTAATTGATCGTCGCGAACCAGTAGTCTATGGAATTCTCGAAGAAGTTACCAACAATCACCCAGTTATCCTTAACCGTGCGCCAACTTTGCACAAGCTTGGTATGCAGGCTTTCTTCCCAACTCTTATTGAGGGAAATGCTATCCGCTTGCACCCAGCTGTTTGTTCTGGATACAACGCTGACTTTGACGGAGACCAGATGGCTGTCCACGTTCCTCTTACTAAAGAGGCTCGACGTGAAGCTGAAGAGCTGATGATGGCTACTCGAAACCTTTTAAAACCAGCTAACGGTGAACCTATCACCATTCCTAACAAAGAAATGGCTATGGGTGTGTACTATCACACTGTCTTGGATGCAAACTTCGAGAAGTTCCCACATGTGTTCTCAGACAGAGACGAGGCATATCATGCTCACCAGATCAGACTTATTAACTTGCGTCAACCAATTGATGTTCGTCTTGAAAATGGTGAAATAGTTGAGACAACAGTCGGACGTTTAGAGTTTAACGATCTCTTGCCAGAAAGCTATGAATACATGAACGAAGCGATTTCTGCTAAGAAGATTAAGACTCTCGTTACTGAAGTTATTAAAGTTGAAACTCACGAAAACATTACTCGCTTGATCGACGACATTAAAGATCTTGGATTTAGAGCTGCTACCGTATCTGGTTTGTCAGTCTCAGTTCCTGACTGTGAAATGATTATTGAGAAAGACGAGATTGTTGATGCTGCTAACAAAAAAGTTGAAGGCATCCAAGAGCAATACTTCGAGGGTATGATTGCCGAAGAAGAACGTAAACGTCTTTCATTCGATGTTTGGATTGATACAACTGATGAACTTCTTGAAAAAACATGGAAATCCTATGACGATGCAAACGCAATTAAAGTTATCATCGAGTCAGGTGGTACCCGTGCTTCTAAAGACCAGGTGAAGCAGCTTGCTGCAATGCGTGGTTTGGTTGTTGACCCACTTGGAAACATTGTGGAAATGCCAACTAAGTCAAACTTCCGCGAAGGTCTCTCAATTTTTGAGTATGTGACCTCAGCTCGTGGTTCACGTAAAGGTTTGACTGACTCAGCTATTAAGACTGCTGATGCTGGTTACCTGACACGTCGTCTCTGTGACGTATCACATGATGTGATTATTCGTATGGATGACTGTGGCACAACCAAGCATGTTGAACTCTCTCGTGGTAATCGCCCAGAGGTATTCGCTGCTCGAATTACCGGTCGTTTTGCAACTGCAGATATTAAGAAGGGTAACAAGGTATTGGTAGCAGCCGGAGAAATCATTTCAGCTGAAGATGCTTTAGAAATTGAAGCAGCTGGTCTTGATGACATCACTGTTCGCTCTCCTTTAACCTGTGAAGCTCCAAAAGGAATGTGTCGCAAGTGTTACGGTTGGGATTTCTCAACTCGAAAAGAAATCGAGCTTGGTGTTCCAGTCGGAATTGTGGCTGCACAATCAATTGGTGAACCTGGAACACAGCTTACTATGCGTACCAAGCACAAAGGTGGTATTGTCGGTGGTGACGTGACTCAGGGTCTTCCTCGTGTTGAAGAACTTCTTGAAGTCAGAAATCCAAAGTCACAAGCTTTGATTTCTGAAATTTCAGGCAAAGTTTCTATTGAAACTGAGGATGACGTTGTTACTATCACTATTCGTAGTACAGGAACTCCTGCAGAAGAAGTTAGCTACACAGTTTCTGATAAGGTTCAACTTGCCGTCAGCGATGGCGACTTAGTCAGTACTGGCACTCAGTTGACCGCAGGTGCTATTAACATTAAAGAACTCATGCAGGTAGCGGGTCTCTTGCCAACTCAACAGTACTTGATCGAACAGGTTCAGGCTGTGTACGAGTCACAGGGTATTCCTATCCATGACAAGCACTTCGAAGTTATTTTACGTAAGATGAGTGATAAGGTTCAGATTGAGTCTTCAGGTGATACAGATTTCCTTACCGGAGAAGTCATTGAGCGTTCTAAGTTTGTAGAGGCAAATGACGAAGCAATGGCTGCTGGTGGTGAACCAGCAACAGCTAAGGTATTGTTCCTTGGTATTACCAGATCATCACTCTTTACTAGTTCATGGTTATCTGCTGCATCATTCCAACACACTAAAAATGTGCTCACAAATGCTGCAAGTGCAGGTGCCATCGATTATCTCGAGGGTCTTAAAGAAAACGTTATCATTGGTAGGTTAATTCCAACCAGTGAAGATAGAGCTAAGATTGAATAATTGGGACTGGGGCAAATACATGCTGTACTTGCCCCAACCCTATGATATAATCAACGCCTACGAAAAATATACAAAGTACGAAATAATAACAGAAAATAGACGTATATATGCCTACAATTAATCAGTTGATCCGTAAGGGCGGCCGCAAAAATAAGAGCAAGCGCGTTAAAGCATCTGCTTTGCGTCGTAGCTACAACACTAACACCACACACCAGGTTAAAACTTTTAACCCTCAAAAACGTGGTGTTTGTACTGTAGTTAAAACTATGACTCCTAAGAAGCCTAACTCAGCGCTTCGTAAAGTTGCTCGTGTTCGCCTCTCAAACAAGATGGAGGTAACTGCTTACATTCAAGGTGAAGGTCATAATCTCGCAGAGCACAGTGTTGTGCTTGTCCGTGGTGGTAGAGTCAAAGACTTACCTGGTGTGAAGTATCACGTGGTTAGAGGTAAGTACGACTGCGCTGGTGTTTCAGGCCGCAAGACAAGTAGAAGTAAGTATGGTGTAAAGAAGAACGCATAAGTTCTTTAACACCTCGTGAAAGTATTCGTTTAAAACGGAGAAGAAAGTATCATGAGAACAAAACGCGCACAAATTCGCAAAATCAACCCAGATGGTAAATATGGGTCTGTAAAAATTCAAAAATTGATTAACTACGTCATGATCGATGGTAAGAAGTCTGTTGCTCAAAAACAGGTATATTCTGCTCTCGAAAAATTAGCTGAAGCTACAGGTAAGAAATCAGTTGAAGCTTTTGAAGACGTTATTAAAGCGGTAACTCCTCAGATGGAAGTTCGCTCACGTCGTGTGGGTGGTGCAGCCTATCAAGTTCCTATGCCAGTTAAACCACGTCGTGGGTTTGCTTTGGCACTTCGTTGGTTAGTTCTTGAAGCTAACAAACGCCCAAGCAAGATGTATCACACCTTTGGTGAAAAACTCGTTGCAGAAATGCTTGATGCTCTCCAAGATCAGGGTGGTGCAATTAATCGTAAGAACACTTCACATCGTATGGCAGAAGCAAACAAGGCCTTTGCTCACTTTAGATGGTAGTAACTGCAGAGTAACATCTGCTATAGTAGAGTCTTGGAAAAGATTCACGAGAGAAGTCCTATCGGGCTTTTTCTTGGATTTAATAGACTTACAGTGAAATAAAAAAGTATTAACAGGAAACCAGTATATGGCAGCCGATCAAAATAAGAACAGAAATAAGATTCCATTAGAGAGAATTCGTAACATTGGTATTATTGCGCATATTGATGCCGGTAAAACAACCACTACCGAGCGTATTCTCTACTTCACTGGAAGAACCTACAAAATTGGTGAGGTTCATGAGGGTGCAGCTACTATGGACTGGATGGAGCAGGAGCAAGAGCGTGGTATTACTATTGTCTCTGCTGCTACTACCACATTCTGGACACCTCATTTTGATACACATTTAGAGGCTGCTCCCTACCGTTTCAATATTATCGATACTCCGGGGCACGTCGACTTTACTGCAGAAGTAGAGCGCTCCCTCCGCGTTCTTGACGGTGGTGTAACGGTGCTTGATGCTTCGGAAGGTGTGCAATCACAGTCAGAAACTGTGTGGCGCCAAGCTGATAAATACAACGTTCCTCGTATTGTGTTTGTGAACAAAATGGACAAACTCGGTGCAGACTTTTTTGCAACTGTGCAGGACGTTATTGAAAAATTTGGTGTTAAGCCTGCAGTAATGGTCTTGCCAATGGGGGCTGAAAATGATTTTAGAGGAGTTATTGATCTCTTAACTCGAAAAGCCCTTTACTGGAAAGACAATGCAGCTGACACTGAACCAGAAGTTCGTGAAATTCCTGAAGAGTATGTCGCTCGAACGGAAGAGCTTCGCGCTGAGTTAGTTGAAGCAATAGCTGAAACCGATGATGTTTTGCTTGAAAAATTTTTCAATGGTGAAGACATAGGTGTGAATGAACTCAAAGCTGGTCTTCGTAAAGCAGTCATTGGCTACGACCTGGTACCAATTTATGCAGGTTCATCACTTAAGAACACAGGTGTCCAGCCAATGCTTGACGCTGTGGTTGAGTACTTGCCATCTCCAGTTGATGTTGATCACATTACTGGTGAGAACCCAAAAACTCACGAAGAAGTCACTCGCAAGCTTGTTCCAACTGAAAAAATGAGTGCCCTTGCATTCAAGATTCAGACAGACCCACATGTTGGTAAACTCACCTACACTCGTGTGTATTCTGGTGTCATTAATGCTGGTAGCTATATTTACAACTCAATCAATGGTGAAAAAGAGCGTGTTGGTCGTATTCTCCTCATGCATGCAAACGAACGTGAAGAAATCAGCGAAGCACGTGCAGGTGAGATTGTTGCTTTAGTCGGTCTCAAGAGTACCAAGACAGGTGAAACACTGTGTGATCAAGATCACCCAATTGTACTCGAGGGCATCACCTTTGCAGAACCAGTTATTTCTTTGGCAATTGAGCCTAAAACAAAGTCAGACCAAGAAAAAATGGGTATGGCACTTGCCAAACTTTCTGAAGAGGATCCAACTTTTTCTATCAAATCAAATCAAGAAACTGGTCAAACCATTATTGGGGGTATGGGAGAACTTCACCTCGAGATTTTGGTGGACCGTATGAAGCGTGAATTCAAAGTTGATGCGAATATTGGTGCACCTCAAGTTGCTTACCGTGAAACAATCACAAAAGCAGCAGAAGGAGAAGGTAAGTACATCAAGCAGAGTGGTGGACGCGGACAGTATGGTCACGTCTTGCTCAGAATTGAACCACAGGAGCGCGGAACAGGATATGAATTCGTTAACGAAATTACTGGTGGCGCAGTTCCTCGTGAGTACATTGGTCCTACTGATAAAGGTATTCAAGAAGCTCTCGAGAGAGGTTTCTTGGCTGGATACCCAATGGTTGATGTCAAGGTTTCACTCTACGATGGTTCATACCACGAAGTTGACTCAAACGAACTTGCATTTAAGATGGCTGGTTCACTCGGTATGAAAGATGCTACTTCCCGAGCTGGGATGGTCTTGCTTGAGCCAGTGATGCAGATGGAAGTTACCACTCCAGAAGAGTACATGGGTGACGTTATCGGTGATTTGGGTTCACGCCGTGCACAGATTCAGGGTTCTACCAACCGCGGAAACGTGGTAATCATTAAGGCTTTAGCTCCTCTTGCAGAAATGCAGGGGTACGTAACAATTTTACGTAGTATGACCAAGGGTCGTGCTTCATCAGTGATGCTTCCAAGTCACTATGAACCAGTTCCTTCAAATATTACAGAAAAAATTATTGCTGAGCAAAAAGCATAAACCCTGGTAGAAGTTCTAGGTAAAAAGTAGTAAAATAGTAACTCGTTAGTAAGAGTTAAATACAAAAAAAATAGGAGGAAAATATGGCAGATGCAGCAAAATTCGTGCGCGATAAGCAGCACGTAAACATCGGTACCATTGGTCACGTTGACCACGGAAAGACTACTCTTTCTGCAGCTATTACCACAACCTTAGCAGCTAATGTTAAATCAGACATTAACAAGGCTATGGGATATGGTGACATTGACAATGCCCCAGAAGAAGCAGCACGTGGTGTGACTATTAACATCTCACACATTGAGTATGAGACAGAAAAGCGTCACTACGCACACATCGACGCTCCAGGACACGCTGACTATATTAAAAACATGATCACTGGTGCAGCTCAAATGGACGGTGCAATCTTAGTTGTGGCAGCAACTGATGGCCCAATGCCTCAGACCCGAGAGCACATTCTTTTGGCTAAGCAGGTTAACGTTCCAAAACTCGTCGTTGCACTTAACAAATGCGACATGGTTGATGACGAAGAACTTCTCGACCTCGTTGAGATGGAAGTCCGTGAACTCCTCACCAAGTATGGTTTTGATGGTGATGACACCCCTGTTATTCGTGTAAGTGCTCTCAAAGCTCTTGAGGGAGACAAGGATGCGCAGGCTAAGGTCATGGAACTCATGAACACTGTTGACACCTACATTCCTGATCCAGTTCGTGAACTCGACAAGCCATTCATGATGCCAATTGAGGACGTTTTTTCAATCAAAGGACGTGGTACTGTTGTCACAGGCCGTATCACCCAAGGTGTTGTAAAAGTTGGTGAAGAAGTTGAGATCGTCGGTATTCGTGATACACAAAAGACAACTGTTACAGGTGTTGAAATGTTCCGTAAGATGCTCGACCAGGGTGAAGCAGGTGATAACGTTGGTATCTTGCTCCGTGGTATAGGTAAAGATGACGTTGAGCGTGGTCAAGTTTTGGCCAAGCCAGGTTCAGCAACTCCTCACACAGAGTTTAGTGCTAAGGTGTACATCCTTACTAAAGAAGAAGGTGGACGTCACAAGCCATTTTTCCCTGGATATCGTCCCCAGTTCTACATCGGTACAACTGACGTGACTGGAGAAATCCAATTAGCTGACGGTGTCGAAATGGTCATGCCAGGCGACAACGCAGAAATGAGTGTAAAACTTATCGTACCAGTGGCTCTCCACGAGGGTCTTCGATTCGCTATCCGAGAAGGTGGTCACACCATCGGTGCTGGTGCAATCAGTAAAGTGATTAAATAAGCGAACGGCATTCTCTTCATCCTCCTTCGGGAGGATGGGGGGTAAACCCCGCTTTTTGAACCAAAAAGCGGGGTTTACTTCTTGGCGAGAGTATTGTATAATTTCGCCCTATGGTAAAAAGCCATGGACAGACAACAAAATAGTAGGTAGATATATTCTTTAACAGTATGGCAAAACAAACCGCACAAGCTACATATAAAATTAGAGTTCGTCTTAAGTCATATGACCATCGCGTCATTGATACCGCGAGTCGAAAGATTTTAGAAACAGCGCTTTCAACAGGTGCAAAAGTTGTTGGACCAGTTCCACTCCCAACTCACAAACGTGAGTTTACCGTGCTGGTTTCTCCTCATGCTGATAAAAATGCTCAAGAGCATTACCACATTAAAACACACAAGCGTTTGATCGATATTGTCAACCCAACAAGTAAGACAATCGATTCGCTTATGCATCTTGAATTACCGGCTGGTGTTTCAATCCAGATCAAGATGTAGTGTCGGTTATAAATCATGTTCTCGAAGGTAGAGAACAAGAAAAGAGGATGCTCTGACAATACAACCCAAGAGCTACTACGCAAAGAAAATAAACAGAATACTAGAAAATTATTGCTATGCTAACAGATATTTTTGTGACCAAACTCGGAATGACTCAAGCCTGGACCAAGAGTGGCAAGCGCTTAGCTGTGACTCGAGTAAAGGTTGGGCCTAATGCAGTTATTTCTAAGACAGAAGCATCTGTTCTTGATAAGAATTCAACCAAGCGCACTACTCTTCCATGCACAATCCTTGAAGTAGGTTTTGGTGCAAAAAAAATGAAGAATATGAGCAAGCCACTCAGAACGAAACTAGAAAAGAGTGGCTTTTCTAATGGTGTGGCTGCTATTCGTGGTGTCCGCGTGTATGAGGGTGCCGAAGAAATTAATGTGGGTGATATGTTCACTGCAAGCCAAGTTCTTTCCGTTGGTGACGTTGTTAAAGTACAAGGTTTCACCAAAGGACGTGGTTTTGCTGGAGGAATTAAGCGCCATGGTTTCCATGGTGGTCCAAAAACTCATGGACAATCTGACAGACATCGCGCTGTTGGTTCAATTGGTGCTGGTACAACTCCAGGTCGTGTGTGGAAGGGTAAGAAAATGCCAGGACACTACGGAAACGTAGCTAAGACCGTTTCTGGATTAGTTGTCTTACACGTTGATGAAGCTACTGGTGAAGTATGGCTCAGTGGACCTGTCCCAGGTTCAATTATGAGTGATCTTAAAGTCAGTAAAGTTGGACGAACAAAGGAAATTTCTATTGATAGAGAAGCTTCTTCACTTCCTGAAGTAAAAGTGGTTGAAGAAGTTGCAACTGAAAACACAGAAAGCGAAGCCTAATAATGAAATTAACGAGTATTACACCTACTGGAAAATCTGGTTCAGTAACAGCACCTGATACGGTATTTGGTGCAAAAGTTAATGACACTCTTTTAGCTCAAGCTATTCGTGTCTACCGTGCTAATCTTCGACAAGGTACCAGCAAAGTGTTAACTCGATCAGAAGTCAAGTTAACCAAGCGTAAATGGTACAAGCAGAAGGGTACTGGTAATGCACGTCACGGTGCTAAGAGTGCACCAATCTTTGTTGGTGGTGGTGTTGCTCACGGTCCTACTGGAATGGAAAACTGGAGTTTAAGCCTTTCTCGCAAGATGAAAGCTAAAGCATTGGTTTCAGCCTTGAGTGCTCAGGCAGTAAATATTGTTGTTGCTGACAGCATTACTGAGCTTTCTGGAAAAACTAAAGAAGCAGTTGCCCTCTTAGAGTCAGTATTAGCTGATGCCAACAGAGTACTTATTGTTCTTGCTGACAGAAATGCAAACGTTGAACAAGCAGTTTCGAATATCCCGAGTGTGATTACAACAACTGCAAGTTTACTTAATGCATACGATGTCGCAGCAGCAAACAAAGTTGTGATGACTTCAGACGCAATTAAAGCATTAGAAGCTCGACTTGTCAGTGAAGCTTCAAAAGAGGTTGAAGTTAAAAAAGCTTCAGCTCCAAAAGCAGCTCCAAAGAAAGCTGCACCTAAGAAAACAAAAGCAGCAAAGAAAAGTGAGTAAGATATGA
This sequence comes from Pseudomonadales bacterium, assembly GCA_020632255.1. Classification (GTDB taxonomy): domain Bacteria; phylum Patescibacteriota; class Microgenomatia; order UBA1400; family PJMF01; genus CG1-02-43-31. The sequence goes on along the minus strand of JACKFX010000005.1, from coordinate 21,419 downwards.
ACGCATATACAATTGTTAAACCGGTCATCACTGAAAAGTCTCTTACTTTAGCTAACGAGAAGAATATCTATACCTTCGAAGTTAGTCGTGGTGCAAACAAACACCAGATTAAAGAGGCAGTTGAACAACTTTTCCCAGTTGCAGTGGTGAATGTTCGCACTGTTACGAACCAGCCATCAATAAAGAGGACTGGTAAGCGACGTATGCAAGTTACCGGTGGAAAAGTAAAGAAGGCTCTCGTTACTTTAAAATCAGGTGATGAAATCAACCTTTTTGATATTTCAGAAAGCATCAGAGAGTAAGGATTGAAGAGACATGTTAATTACACGAAAACCAACGAGCGCAGGACGAAGACATCAGGTCGTTATTGATCGAAGTGAACTTCATTCTGGGGCTCCAGAAAAATCACTCTTAGCTTCAGGCCACAAGAAGCGACAAGGACGTGGATACAAAGGTCGTATCACTGTTCGACATCGTGGTGGTGGAGTTAAGAAAAAAATGCGCGTTATTGATTGGAAACGAAACAAGTTTGGTGTTCCAGCAACGGTTAAGCGCTTAGAGTATGATCCAATGCGCAGTGCTCATTTAGCACTTGTGTATTATGCAGATGGTGAAAAAGCTTACATTTTAGCTCCTAAAGGAGTTGCTGTGGGAGACGTCTTGGTTTCTGGAGACACTGCTGAAGCTAAAGTTGGAAATGCTTTACCACTTAAGAACATCCCAGTTGGTATGTTTGTTCACAACATCGAGCTTCGACCAGGAAAAGGTGCTCAGATTGTTCGTGGAGCTGGTACAGCAGCTGTTGTTTCAGCAAAAGAAGGTAAGCATGTGACTGTACAACTTCCTTCTAAGGAAATGAGATTAATTAGTGAAGATTGTTTAGCTACTATCGGTGAAGTTGGAAATTCTGAATGGAAGAACCGCAAAATCGGTAAGGCAGGTCGTAAACGCTTAATGGGTATTCGTCCTGCAGTACGTGGAACCGCTCAACATCCAGGATCACATCCACATGGTGGTGGTGAAGGCCGCTCAGGTGTTGGTATGAAGTATCCTAAGACTCCTTGGGGTAAGCACGCACTTGGTAAGAAAACACGTAAGAAGAATCATCGAACTGATAAATTTATCGTTCGTGATAGAAGAGTTAAGTAAAAGGAATGTTAAAATATACTGTTAGCACAGTAGAATAAACAGAGAAAAAATATGTCTAGATCAAGCAAAAAAGGACCATATATTGATCCAAAACTTTTAAAGAAAGTTATGGTTCAAAAAACATCAGGTGATAAAACACCAATCAAGACTTGGAGTCGTGCATGCACAATTTCTCCTGATTTTGTTGGACACACCTTTATGGTTCATCAAGGAAAAACTTTTGTTGAAGTTTTTGTTTCAGAAGCTATGGTTGGTCACAAGCTCGGTGAGTTTGCTCCAACACGTAACTTCAGAGGTCATGGTAAGATTGTAAAACGCGTCTTGACCAAGACTTAATGAATGGATAAGAAGAGGTACGTATGATTATTACTGCAAAACAAACCAACAGCAGACAAACTCCACGAAAAGTGCGTTTGGTTGCAAATGCTGTCAAAGGTATGGAACTCGAAGCTGCTATTAAACAGCTTGGAGTAATTGAGAGAAAAGCATCTTTAGTTGTTCTTAAAGTTATCCGTCAAGCAATTGCTAACGCGATGACAAATTATGGATACACTTTCGATCAATTGACACTTAAAAATATTATGGTAACAGAAGGTCCTCGCTATAAGCGTTTTAGAGCTGTTAGTAGAGGTCGTGCACATGGTGTGGTTAAACGCACTTGCCACGTAGTTGTTGAACTCGAAGCTGATGTCTCTCCAAAAAAAGAAGAAGCCAAGGTTGAAGCCAAGAAAGCTCCAGCTAAGACAGAAGCTAAACCAGCTGCAAAGAAGGCTCCGGCAAAAAAATCAGCTGAGAAAAAAGTAACCAAAAAGACAGCAGAAAAAAAATAAATTTGGTAAAGAAAAAAACGGCAACTTGTAGTAAAATACTAGTTTCCGCAGTAAAAGTAACGGAAAAAAAGAAATTAAATATGGGACAAAAAGTAAATCCAACCGGCTTTAGATTGGGAAGCACCTTCACTTGGAAATCTCGTTGGTTTGCAGGTAAGGATGACTACTCAGACAGAGTTGTTGAAGATCACAAACTTCGAAAGTATCTTAACAACAAACTCGAAAGTGCTGGGCTTGTTCAAGTTGATATTGAACGCTCACTCACCGCTATCAAGGTGATTCTTTATGTTTCACGTCCTGGTGTTGTGATTGGTAAAGGTGGATCAAATCTTGAACTCGTTAAGAAAGAGATCGAGAGAATCCTTAATGTCTCTAAGAATAAGAAGGACAAAGTTAAGATTGATTTACGTGTCGAAGAGGTTAAAAAACCTGACCTTAGTGCAAAACTTGTTGCTGAGCGTATTTCAAATCAACTTCAGAAGCGTTACCCACATCGTCGTGCCGTAAATCAAGCACTCGAAAAGGTAATGCAGGCTGGAGCCAAGGGAGTTAAGATCGCACTCTCAGGTAGAATTGGTGGAGCTGAAATTGGCCGTACCGAGAAATATTTTGAAGGTAGCGTTCCAACTCAAACAATCAGAGCTAACATTGATTACTACCAAGCACCTGCATCTACTCGTTCAGGGTATGTAGGTATTAAGGTATGGATTAACAAGGGAGAAATCGTCTAACGATTTTAACTGGACGGAAACGAAGCTATGTTACAGCCTAAGAAAAGCAAATACAGAAAACAGTTTAGAGGTAAGCGCCGAGGTGTTGCTGCACGTGGCACAACCGTAGCTTTTGGTGATTATGGTTTGCAGGCAACTACAGCTGGATGGGTTAATTCTCGCCAGATTGAAGCAGCCCGTAAAAAGATTACCTTTATGACTAAAAGAAATGGTAAGTACTGGATTCGTGTGTTCCCACACAAGCCAATTACCAGCAAGCCTGTAGGTGTGAAAATGGGATCTGGTAAAGGTGCTATCGATACACATGTAGCAGTCGTCAAACCTGGAATGGTTATGTTCGAACTCGCTGGTGTTACCGAAGAGGTTGCAAATGAAGCTTTCAGAAAAGCTGGACACAAGCTTTCTGTACAAACAACGATTGTAAAGAAATAAGACATGAAACAAAACGACATTCGAGCACTACATGACAAGACAGTTGAAGAGCTTAAAGCTCAAGTTAGTGAGTTATCAAAAGAATTAGCTCGCGCCCGACTTGAGAAGAAGGCTGGAAGACGTCAAAACACTCACGTGGCTATGATCGCAGATGATCTTGCTCGAGTGAAAACCGTAATTAGAAAAAAAGAACTCGAAACTGCGTAAGAGAGGTATATACATGAAAAGTATTCAAGGAATAGTTACATCGCTCAAAGCAGACAAGACTGCAAAAGTCAGTGTGGAACGTATGTGGGCACACCCTTTGTATGGAAAGTCTGTAAAACGTAACAAGGGATATGCTTGTCACTATGAAGGCATTAAACTTGTTGAGGGTGACATTGTTGAGATCGAAGCCTGTGTACCTGTTAGTAAAACCAAACGCTTCAGAGTTGTTAAGAAGGTTGAGAAATAATAGGGAGGCATCATGATTCAATTAAGATCAGTATTACACGTTGCCGATAACAGTGGTGCCAAAAAACTCCGTGTTATTCAAGTACACGGTGGTTCAAAGAGACGCTTTGGATATGTGGGTGACATTGTCGCTGCTTCAGTTATTCAAGCTGATGCAAACGGCACCGTTAAAAAAGGTGAAAAAGTAAAAGCAGTTATTGTTCGTACTCGAAAAGAAACACGACGAGCTAATGGTGAGTATGTACGTTTCGATGATAATGCGGCAGTGATTATTGAGTCACGCAAGAACAATAACCCAATCGGAACTCGTGTATTCGGTCCAATTGCTCGTGAAGTAAAGGACAAGGGATACAGCAAGATTGCTAGTTTGGCACCAGAGGTTCTGTAAACGGAAAATAAGAATATGAAATTTAAAGTCGGAGACACAGTTAAAGTAACCAGCGGTAAAGACAAGGGCAAGGTCGCACAGATCGTCAGAGTCTTACCAAGCAAGGATGCAGTTGTGGTTGAAGGTGTAAACATGTATGTGAAGCACGTTAAGCCATATGGTGGCCGTAGTGGTGACAAAGTAACAGTCGAGAGACCATTACCAACTGCTAAAGTTGCTATTGTTAACGACAAAGGTGAAGTTGATAGAATTGGAATGTCAGTTGCTAAAGATGGTTCAAAGACTCGTGTCTTTAAAAAATCAGGGGCAGCGGTTCCAGAACCAAAGACAGAAGCTAAGAAATAAAAGTACATATGTCAGATTTGAAAACAACATACCAGCAAGAAATAGTTCCACAACTTGAAAAAGAGTTTGGAATTAACAATGTTTTTGCAGTGCCAAAACTCGAGAAAATTGTACTTAACATTGGCGTGACTGATCCTCAAGATCCACGACAACGTAAGCCAGTTATCGAAAACATTGTTACTCAGTTTGAGACTATTTCTGGTCAAAAACCTCAAGTAACCTTGGCAAAAAAATCTATTGCTGGTTTCAAACTTCGTGAAGGCGATCCTATGGGTGTGATGGTAACACTTCGAGGAAAGCGCATGTGGGATTTCTTAACCAAACTTATCGGCATTGCCTTGCCTCGTGTTAAAGACTTCCGAGGTGTTTCACGAGTAGCATTTGATGGACAAGGTAACTACTCACTCGGCATCGAGGAGCAGATTATCTTCCCAGAAATTAATTATGACAGCATTGAAAGTGTTCGCAGTTTACAAATTAATTTTGTAACTTCAGCAGATACAAATGAGCAGGCATACAGACTCCTTGAGCTCTTAGGTATGCCATTTGAAAAGGAAGAAAGTAAGTAAAGGAATTGCTACATGGCAAAAAAATCTAAGATTGCAAAATCTAAGAAACTACTAGAAAAGCGCGCAGCTTACGAAGCCGCAGGTGAGAAAAAAGCAAACAAGTTTTCTACTCGTGGTATAAACCGCTGTCGTGTCACCGGACGTCCAAAAGGATACATAAGATTCTTCGGACTCAGCCGTCTGACTTTCCGTGAGTTAGCATTAAAAGGGGAATTACCTGGAGTAGTAAAGTCCAGTAAGTAAAGTGAGTTATGACTGATCCAATCGCAGATTTCATCATTAGAATCAAGAACGCTCACATGGCACGTCAAAGTGTTGTTGAGGCTCCGTTTTCGAAAGTTAAAAAATCAATCGCTGATATTTTGGTAAATGAAGGCTACATTACCTCTTATGAGGTTAAAGAAGAAAAGCCATTTAATAAGTTAGTAGTAACACTGAAATACGTTGGTAGACAACCTGCTATCAATGATGTGAAACGCATTTCAAAGCCAGGACGAAGAGTGTACTCACCTTCTGATGCAGTCCCTAAAGCTTTGGGTGGATATGGAATCACCATCGTTTCAACAAGTAAAGGTGTTATGACTGATACAGACGCTCGCAAAGCCAATGTCGGCGGCGAACTTCTCTGTCAGATTTGGTAAAAGCAAAAGAAGAAAAAAAGTATGTCAAGAATCGGAAGAACACCAATCGCCATCCCACAAGGAGTCACCGTTACTGTGAGCAGTGATGTAGCAGTTGTAAAATCGAGCAAGGGTGAGTTGTCAGTCGTAATTCCAGAAGGAATTAAAGTTGCTGTTGAAGCAGACACCGTCACAGTCACTCGTGCTAATGAAGAAAAGCATACTAAATCATTACATGGGTTGGTACGTAGTTTGCTAAACAACAGTATTATTGGTGTGACTGATGGATTTAAGAAAACACTCAAATTAGTCGGTACTGGGTATCGTGCTAAAGCAGCTGGTCAGGGCGTTGAACTTTCAGTTGGATATTCACATCCAGTGTTAATCAAGGCTCCACAAGGTGTTACCCTTCAAGTTGAAGGTCAAGACACGATTTATATCTCAGGATATGACAAGCAAAAGGTTGGACAACTCGCAGCTGAGATTCGCAAGGTTAGACCACCAGAACCTTACAAGGGTAAAGGTATTCGTTATGAAGATGAAGTTGTTCGAAGAAAGCAAGGTAAGGCTGCAGCGTAAGCGTAAGCTACAGGAATTTTAGATATGCCAACAATTAAACACAACTTAACTATTCAGCAGAAGCGCAAAATGCGTGTTCGTTCAAAGTTGCATGGAACTGCAGCTCGCCCACGTGTGACTGTCGATCGTAGTAATAAATACATCTTCATTCAAGCAGTGAATGATGACACAGGTGTGACATTGGCATCTGCTGGTGATAAGGCTCTGCGAGATGGTAAGAAAGCTGGAACTAAGACTGAAACTGCGGCTCAAGCAGCAGCAGTTTTAGCAGAAGCTCTTAAAAAACAAAAGATCTCTGCAGTTGTATTTGATCGTGGCCAATACAAGTATCACGGTCGTGTGAGCAAAGTTGCAGAAACACTTAGAGAAAAAGGTATTGAGGTATAACCAATGAGAACTATTAAACAACAAGAACCAAAAGAATTTGAAGAGAAGGTAATCCAAATTTCACGCGTCTCAAAAAAGACTAAGGGTGGAAATAACGTCGGATTTTCTGTATTGATGGTTGTTGGCGACAAAAAAGGTCGCGTTGGTGTTGGACTTGGAAAAGCCAAAGACGTCGTTTCTGCAATTCGCAAAGGTATCAAGAAAGCTAAAAAGAAGATGATCACTGTTCCACTTAATGGAACAACCATTCCTTTTTCAATCACTGTGAAAAAAGGTGCTGGTAGGGTCATGTTGAAGCCTGCTCCTCAGGGATCAGGGGTTATTGCAGGTGGTCCTGTTCGCTCAGTTGTTGAAGCAGCTGGTGTTCGTGACATTTCAAGCAAGATTCTCGGATCTGAGAATCAGTCATCTAGTGTCTATGCTACTTTTGAAGCCTTGACACAGATTCAAAGAATTGTAGAACTTAAAGGTATTAAGTTAAAGTCTATTGCTGATGTAGAAGCTGAAGAAGCTGAGAAGCAAAAAGAGTTGCAAGAAAAGCATGCAAAGCGTGCTGAGGCAACAGAAAATGAATCAAAAGATAAAAAAGCTCCTGCAAAGGTAGCAAAGAAACCTGCTGCTAAAAAAACAGCAGCTAAAAAAGCCCCTGCAAAAAAAGTCGCTCCAAAGAAAGCACCAAAAGCAGAGGAAAAGAAATAGGGATCTCAAATCATGTCATTACTTGGAAAATTAACTAAAATTACAGAGAAATCTCAGAAGCGAGTTGGCCGTGGCTATGGAAGCGGCAAGGGAGGTCATACTTCCACTCGTGGTATGAAGGGGTATAAATCTCGTCAAGGAAGTAAGGTCGCTCTTTGGTTTGAAGGTGGACAATTACCACTCATTAAGAGACTTCCAATGCTTCGTGGTAAAGGTCGACTTAACGTTGTTCGTCCAACTGCACAGGTTACTCTTTCAGATATTGAGAAAATGAAAGCTGATGTCATCACGCTCGATGCCCTCAAGCTTGAAAAGGTCGTTGACACTCGCTTTAAGAAAGCTAAGATCATCGGTTCTGGTGAACTTACACGAAAAGTGACTGTGCAAGGTGTAGCCACCTCTGCATCAGCAAAGAGTGTGATCGAAAAAAATGGCGGTAGCATTGCGTAAACTTTTATAGTAGAGTAGTGGTTCTGACAGTAAAGAGAGTTCAGTTTTGATGAACAAAATAACAACGTTTTTTGGAAAAATACTCAATAATCCAGAGTTGAAAAAGAAACTCTTATTTACTGCAAGCATTTTTTTTGTTTTTAGACTTCTTGCACACGTTCCTGTCCCAGGCGTAAATGTTGCACAGTTAACGTCACTATTTGATTCGAATCAATTTTTAAGTTTGCTTAACATTTTTTCTGGTGGAACTCTCTCTAACTTTTCAGTTATGGCCGTGGGTATCAGTCCCTACATTACTGCCTCCATTATTATGCAGCTGGCTGGAATGGTGTTTCCTCAAATTAAAGAGTTGCAAAAAGATGGAGAAGCTGGCCGAGAAAAACTCAATCAGTACACACGATTTTTATCTGTTCCGTTAGCTGTTTTTCAGGGTATTTCTGTTTTAGCTTTACTCAGATCCCAGGCATTGCTTGAGTCATCTGATCCTCTTTCAATAGTGGCCATGATTTTTACGTTGGTAGCTGGAGCTATGGTGATTACATGGCTGGGTGAATTGATTTCTGTCTATGGAATCGGGAATGGTATCTCCATGATTCTCTTGGGGGGTATTCTAAGTCAGGTTCCACAAAGTTTTGCTCAAATTGCTTATGGAGGTGGATCGCAATTCTTTACCATGATTTCGTTCGCATCAGTCTTTATCGCGGTGATTGCGTTGACAGTGTTTATGAACGAAGCAGTGAGAAAAATTCCTATTCAGTACGCAAAGCGTGTCCGTGGTAGTAAGGTGTATGGTGGTCAAAAAAGTCATTTACCCATTCGTGTAAATGTTTCTGGTGTGATGCCAATTATTTTTGCCGTGTCTATTATGCTTGTACCTTCATTTGCATCTCGATTACTGTTGTCATCCTCAAACGAGCGGTTGCTTTCTGTTGGTCAGTTTTTAGCAATTAACTTTGCCCAGACTGCACCTCTCTATATCGTTACCTATTTTGTGATTGTGTTTGTATTTTCTTTTGTATCTGCACTCTTGTTCTTTAATGCCGAAGATATTTCTTCTGAGCTTAAGAAGTCAGGTGCGTTTGTCGCAGGCATCCGTCCTGGAGCTGCTACAAAAAAATTCTTAGAGTATGTCGTCGTTCGTATTACTTTTATCGGTGCCGTTTTCTTGGGTGGCATTGCGCTCCTGCCAATTATGGCTCAAGTCTTTACAGACGTGGGTTCATTGGCAGTTAGTGGTACGAGCTTACTTATTGTAGTTTCAGTCATTATTGAAACTGCCAAACAAGCAGAAAGTATGTTGGTAGAACAAAACTACGATAAGTATCTATAAGTAACAAAGCGGAGTAGCGTCCGAAAAAAACGTGGGGGAAATCATGAGAATAGTCCTTATTGGAATCCAGGGAGCTGGAAAATCAACACAAGGTAACTTCTTATCAGAGAAGTACAACATTCCTTACTTGTCATCAGGTCATATTTTTCGATCAATGGCAAAGGAAAAATCAACACTTGGTCGTTGGTTAAAAGAAACCATTAACTCTGGTGCCTTAGTTCCAGACGAAAAAACATTGGAAATTATCTTAACCTATCTCGAAAGACCGGAATACGAAAACGGGTATATTCTCGATGGTTTTCCACGCACCGTAGTGCAAGCCGAAGCATTTAATGGGGGGGTCGATAAAGTTGTTTTCTTAGATGTTTCTGATAAAGAAGCACTGTGGAGAATTGCTGGTCGTGTGAGTGATCGTGACGATGAAACAGTACATGCTATTCGTAAGCGAATTGAGTTATTTCATGAACTGACCGAGCCTGTTGTTCATTTCTATGATAAGCAACATAAATTGGTTAGGGTTGACGGCGAGCAAGATATTGATACTGTTTTTAAGAATATTGTTAAGGGTATCGAAACCAAGTAGTATTGTAAGCATTTGGACAGGCTCAGAATTGCACAAACTGCTATTCTGGGCCTGTTTTGAAAGAAATGTATGGAAGACACAGGTAAGATCACAGCAATGCGAGCAGGAGGGAAGGCTCTTGGCCGCGTAAAGCGTGACCTTAAAGCATTTACCCACGTTGGGGTTTCATTTGAGGAAATCGAGAAGGAAGCTCAGCGGCTCATTCGTTCTGCAGGATATGTGCCAAGTTTCTCTACTGTGCCAGGATATGATTGGGCAACGTGTATCATGAAAAATAATGAACTTTGTCATGGTATACCCAAAAAAAAGTTTGTAGATGATGGTGATGTGATTACTATTGATGTAGGATTGATCAGTGATGGCTATCATTTAGATACCACTATGACTTTTGCAGTTGGTGCGGTTTCTAAAGATGTGGAGTTATTCCTCGAGAGAGGACGTCAAATTGAGGATGCTGCAATTGCAAAAGCAAAGCTAGGTAACACTATCTATGATATCAGTTTTGCCATGGAAAAGGGGTTAAAAAAGTATAACTACGGCGCAGTTACCCAATTAACTGGACATGGAATTGGCAAAGAGCTCCATATGGAACCTGCGGTTCCATGTGTAGCATCACGATCAGATAAACGCAACAAACTCTATGAGGGACAAACACTCGCAATTGAGGTTATGTATACAGCAGGTTCAGCATATGTGGTGGAAGATGTGGACGGCTGGACGTACAAAACACAGGACGGCTCTCTCTCTGGCATGTTTGAGGAGACTGTGTTGATTACCAAAAATGGCCCTGAAGTCCTCACCGTTACCAGATAGTGACATTATAAGGATAATTTGGTATAATACATACCTTAGTCTTAATTAGACCATTCTCTGGTGACAGATTGATTTTGCGCGGTAATTCGGGGTAAAATACTGTCTGGAAACTTGAAAAAAGAAAAAAAGTAAGAAAAAAATTATGGGAAAAGTACAAGATCATAAACGAACAGCAAAAGCACGACGTCAGGTCGATACTACGAGCACCAAGTCTGCAAGTAGAGATCGTTTTGAAATTGAGGGAGTTGTGGAAGAATGTTTACCAAACACAATGTTTCGAGTGTCGGTGACAGACTCTGAAGTGCCTCAAATGGTTGGCCAAACACTTCTAGGGACACTAGTTGGTAAAATGCGTCTTTACAGAATTCGCGTTCTGCCTGGTGACTACATTAAGGGATATGTCTCTAAATATGACCTCAAAAAGTGTAAAATCACCTATAGATCAGTCAAAAAGGATTCGCAGTCAAATTAGTACTTTAAAAATAGGGGTTTTTGAGGTATAGTTCAAGCCTGGCAAAAAAAGAGAGAAAACAATCATGAAAGTTAAATCATCAGTCAAGAAACGCTGTATACACTGCAAGATTATTAAGCGCAAAGGTATTGTGCGTGTGATTTGTAGTGATCCTAACCATAAAGTAAGACAAGGATAATTAAGAAGGATTTTCATTATGCCACGTATTGTTGGTGTTGATATACCAGAACAGAAAAAGATTTTTTACTCACTTCAAGCTATTTTTGGCGTGGGTAAAAAAGTTGCAGGAGATATCTTAGAGATCGCGAATGTCGACCCAGACAAGCGTGCAAGTGATTTAACTGCAGATGAAGTCAATAGAATTCAGAGAGCACTTGATGGCCGTATGCTTGAAGGTGACCTCCGACGTGATATCAATGACAACATTGACCGTCTTAAGCGTATTCGTTCATATCGTGGTATTCGCCACATTATGAAGTTACCATCTCGTGGACAGCGTACACGCACAAACTCACGTAATGCTCGTGGTGGTGCAAAACGACGTACCGTTGGTTCTATGACCAAAGACATGGCAGCTAAGTTAGATGCAAAGAAATAATTAAATCATGGCTAAAACACGACAAACCAAAAACAAAAAAGTAGTAAAGAAGAATCTCCGTTCTGTTCCAAAAGGAAGATTATATGTGACCGCTACCTTTAACACTACACTTGTAAGTGTTACTGATGACCAAGGAAATGTCCTTTGTTGGTCAACAGCAGGTGAAGCTGGATTTTCTGGTTCACGTAAGTCGACTCCATATGCAGCTACGATCACTGTTGAAAATGCAATCAATAAGGCTCGTGTATTTGGAATGAGCAGCATGGACGTATTCATTAAGGGTCCTGGTCCTGGTAGAGATGTTGCTCTCAGAGTCTTGAAGGCACAGGGTGTTAGAGTTGGCATGATTGCTGACATGACTCCTGATCCTCACAATGGAACACGACCTCGTAAGGCAAAGCACAATAAATAGGAATACAGAATATGGCACGATATATTGGACCACGTAACAAGCTTGCAAGAAAAATTGGTGAAGAACTCGGTTTGAAATCAAACCCTCTTAAGGTTGCTCGCCGTTTAACCATTCGGCCTGGACAGCATGGCGCAAAAACTCGCCGAAAGCTTTCAGACTTTGGTGTGCAGTTACAAGAAAAACAAAAAGTTAAGTTTATTTATGGAATTTTAGAAAAATATCTTAGACGTGTATACGCTGATGCTTCAAAAAATCCTACTGCAACTGGTGCGGCTCTCTTGAGTTTGCTCGAGCGCAGACTTGACAATGTTGTGTATCGACTTGGATGGGCAAATACTCGTGCAGCTGCACGACAACTCGTTTCTCATGGCCATTTACAAGTAAATGGAAAGAAGATGGATGTTCCTTCCTACCGAGTACAGGTGCAGGATGTGATTTCACTTACAAACAAGGGAATGAAGATTCCAGCAGTTGCTGAGGCTGTTAAAGCAGAAGCTAATGCTTCCCCTGCTTGGCTTTCAAGCAAGAGTGGTGTTGGTAAAGTTGAACGTCTCCCAGAGCGCAATGATATTGCCGAGACAATTGAAGAACAGTTAATTGTTGAGTACTACTCACGATAAGAAAAGACAAGTAATACGTATAAAGTAAAAACCTAGTACACAGATTCCTCAAATGAGGGAGGAGAAACAAAGGAGAACAAATATGAGCACAGATTTAAACACAAATCCAGCTATGAACCCTACTTTTCAGATTTCTGAAGAGAAACAGAGTGCAACTCACGCACGTGTGATTATGAACCCACTTGAACAGGGGTATGGTCATACTGTTGGCAATGCACTTCGCCGAGTATTATTAACTTCACTTCCAGGATCAGCAATTTCAAAGATGCGCGTTGAAGGTGCAGAGCACCTTTACAGCACGATTGATGGTGTGAGTGAAGATGTGTTGCAAATGTCACTTAATGTTAAGAAAATTCGTGTTCGCACTACGGTAGAAGGCGCACAGACTATGAGACTCTCAGTCACTGGTCCAGCAACCGTTACCGCAGCAGATATCGAAGCAGAAGCAGGTCTTGAAGTTATTAACACCGATCAAGTAATTGCAACTGTTGCAGATAAAAAGAAACTTGAAATCGAAATGACTGTGGAGTCAGGCATGGGATATGTCGTTGCTGACGAAAAGAAAGCTGATGCAATTGGCGATATTATGCTCGATACGTTATTCAGTCCAGTAATTAAGGTTTCTTACAAAGTTGAGCAGACTCGTGTTGGTCGCAGAACTGACTACGATAAGCTTATTTTAGATATTGAAACTGATGGCACTCTTTCTCCACTCGAAGCTGTGGACCAAGCTGCTCGCATTTTGGCTCAACAGTTCACTCAAATTTTTGAACCAGTTGTGGTTAAAGAAGAAGCACCAGTTGAGTCTCTTTCTCCAGAAGAACAGGAAGTTCTCCGTTTGACTGTTGAAGAACTCGATTTACCAACTCGTATCGCAAACGCATTGCGTAAAGGTGGATTTGAAACTGTGGGTGATCTCGTTGGCACTCCTCAAGTCACTATTTCTAAGGTCAAGAATCTTGGAGGCAAGAGTGTTGGTGTGATTAATGAAGCATTGCAAAAGAAGGGAGTCAGCCTCGGAGAGTAAGTTCTCCGATTAGGACAGATCATTTTGGCTGACTAGGAAATTATGAGACACAGAAGAAAAGTTAAGCGCCTCAATAGAGATACAAATAATCGTAAGATGTTACTTCGCGGATTAGTTCGTTCTCTCATTGAAACTGGTGAAATCACCACTACAGAAGCTAAGGCAAAAGAAACTAAGAGACTTGCCGACAAGTTGATCGGAAAAGCTCGTATGAATTCTATGGCTACTCGTCGAACCTTACACAACTTTTTTGGTAGGCGTGACGTAGTCAACACGTTGGTTGATCGAATTGCTCCAGTGTTTACTGAGCGCGTTTCAGGATTTACTAGCATTACATCAGCAGGTGCTCGACGTGGTGATAATACAAAATTAATGACGTTGTCATTGGTTAAAAAACCTGAAACAGTTGGAACACTTAAGAATGTTGCCAAGAAAGCAGAAAAGAAAGCTTCCGCTAAGAAGGCTATAGTTGCAAAAACTGCAAAGAAGACTCCTGCCAAAGCAACTTCTGCAAAGAAAACAAGTAAGAAAGAATCTAAATAGAGAAGACACATCATGCAAAAGACATACATGCAAAAAACCAGTGATGTGAAGCGAGAGTGGCATTTAGTTGATGCTAAGGATAAAGTTTTAGGTCGTCTTGCTTCAGAAATTGCTGAAAAATTAATTGGAAAACACAAAAAGGAGTACACTCCTCATATTGATGCTGGTGATTTTGTCGTCGTGATCAACGCTTCAGAAATCGCTGTGACAGGTGACAAAGAGGAATCAAAAAAGTACTATCGACACTCTGGATTTCCAGGTGGACTCAAAGTTCGTACACTCGGTGAACTTCGCGAAACCTTTCCAGAGAGAATTATTGAGAAAGCTGTGAAGAATATGCTTCCAAAAAACAAACTTCAGAGTCCACGTATGACTCGTATGAAGGTGTTTGCTGGGGCAGAACATCCACATGGAACTCACTTTAAAAAGTAAGAGAGAACTCGTATGGCACTCAAATTAAGCAAAAAAGCAAACAAAGTACAAAAAGTCGTTAAGAAGAAGCGCAAGCGCGTAATTCGTGCAAAAGTCGTTAACTCTACTATGACTGTTGATGCTTCAGTAACATTGCCAACAGGCAAGTACGTTGAATCAACTGGTCGCAGAAAAGTTGCAACAGCTCGTGTTCGTCTCTATGAAGATGGCGGCGACTTCGTTGTTAACGGTAAAATTGTTGGTCGATACTTCGATACGATCGTTAACGCACACAGTCGTTACAATGTTCCTTTCGAACTCACTGGTACAAAAGGTAAATTCGGAGTAAGCGTGTTGGTCAGTGGCTCAGGTGCATCAGCACAACTCGATGCTATGATTCATGGCATTGCCCGCGCACTTGTCGAATATGATCCATCCTTCAAAGCTCTTCTTAAGCCTTCAGGTCTTCTTAGCAGAGATGATCGTATGAAAGAAACTCGTAAGATCGGTATGGGTGGTAAAGCTCGCCGACAACGACAATCTCCAAAGCGTTAAACCGCGTTTGGATTTACAAAAGAAATGTACAAGCCCTGGAAGATTTCCAGGGCTTGTTTGTTAATTTCCTTTGCAGAAAACTCTGCACAGCTATGAACGAGGGTTAGCCGCGGAGCGGATAAGCCTGAGCTGTGCGGAGAGAATGGCATATCACTCGGAGAGTGATATGCTGTTACCATGAAAACTTGTTTTCATGAGTTGCGGAGCCGAGGAAACTCCGTAGTCAGCGTAGCGTACTGCGGAGAGGACGTCATTACTCTGGTATAATGAACACTCGGGTATCAAAGGATACATTCTTTTTACTGATTACGTCGGAAAGGTTTGATGTCACAATTAATCTATGAGTTTTATTCCCCTACAGGACTCAAAAAAAATAAAAATGTGAGTAATAGCTCTCGGCTTGTGCTGAAGGAGGCTGAGAGGTTTGGTGTGCACTGGGAGATTGTTTCTGGAACACAGATTATTTGTCTAACATATAATGGCAAAACGCAAACGTATTATCATCAGGTTCCATCTTCAACAACAGCTTTGGCAAAATATGCATGCAATAACAAACGGGTAACCACAAATCTGCTTACACATGCTGATGTTTCGGTCCCAAAAGGATATCGTCTTAAGCGTTCAGCATCTGCTGAATATATCAAAGAAATATATGACGATTTGCATAAACCTTTGGTAGTTAAACCAAGCGATGGTACGTGGGGTGAAAATATCACGGTGAATGTCACAGACTTTGATACTTTTACCAAGGCTATTGATACAGCCTTTGCCTATGGTGGCACACACTCAAAGACAATAATTATTGAAGAAATGTTTGCAGGCGAAGAGTATCGAATTCTTGCCACGCGTGAGAAAGTGATCGGTATCTTAAATCGCAGACCTGCGAGTGTGTTGGGAAATGGAGTTGATCCGATCAAAATACTTATTCAGGAAAAGAATAAGAATCCTCTTCGGGGAGTTAAAAATGGAACCGCTTCACACCTAAAGATCCGAATGGATCAGAAGATGAAAAACACCTTAGCTGAGCAAGGATTGTCGTTTGATACTATTCCAGAAGAAGGAGAACGTATTTTTTTGCGAAACGTATCAAATGTTTCGCAAGGGGGAGATGCAATTGATTTTACCGATTTAGTACATCCTTCTGTTAATGAGATAGCATTGAAAGCCATACGAGCAATTCCTGGCCTCTCCTTTGCTGGGGTAGACTTTTTAAGTACAGATATAACTAAGCCACAAACAAAAGACAGCTACGTTATTATTGAGATCAATGATTCTCCAGGCTTTGATATTCATGATTATCCCTATGAGGGTGAGAATCGTCATGCTGCCAGAGAGTTTTTATTTTTGATGTTTCCAGAACTGAGATCAAAAAAGGTTTAGCTGCTCGCACTTTGATACTGAGTAAGACTCCACCTCCAGAGCCACAGCGAGAGGATGAAAAATCCACTGCCAAATGCTGTGGTGAGTGGGATGACAACTGGAGAACTAACTCCCAACAGCGTTTCAGCGGGAATGGTCACCATTATTCCAACAGGTACGACGAAGTATAAAAATGAACGAAGTGGTTCCATATAGACTGAGATGGGAAACTGCGCCATGCGAGAAAGGTCCCGGTAGAACCAAATGACGCCGTCAACTTCGGTGGTGAGAATTCCAATGACTAACACAACGATGTGAAGTGCGGTAGCAATCAAAATGCTGTTTACCAGTAGCACTCCAAAGAGTAGTGCAGAAGGGAGAGTAATCTCAAGATTAAGTCCCATGATGATCCAGACACTTAGTGCTGTTGATGGGATCAAGAACAGAGCGTCATTGATGTCGGGTTTTCCGGTTAGAGCTCCAAAAAGTGGGCTCATGGGACGCAGTAGCATGAAGTCAAACTCTCCAGTGCGAACCAAGTGACTGAAGAGATACACGCCTCGGTAGAGAATCTGGGCAAAGGTATCAACAAATTGATACACCAGGAAGAAGACCATCATTTGATCACTAGTGTAGCCTCCAATGCTGTGGATAGTTCTCTTGAGCATGAGTAAAAATAAGAGCATAAAAGCTAGTCTGATACTTTTTCCTAAGAAGAAAATCAGATTTGAACCTCGATTAACGAAGGTCGATTGCAGTGCATTGATCGCTACCGTTTTCCAAACATGCCAGTATTTGTATAAATTGAACTTCATACGTTATCGTCCTGCAGCGTCATAGTCTTTTAAGCCCTTTTTCCAGATAAATTGTGCCAGCAATCCTAAGACAAGAATCCACACGAGAAGTGTTAAAGAATGGCGCAGCTGCGCTGCGCCATCAAGCTTCCCCAAAAAAAGCTGTGTCTGTACGAAAGAAAGATACGGCAGAGGAGTAGCATACATAATCTTCTGAACAAGTGTGGGAAGGACATCGAGCGGAAAGAGTTGTCCTGCAGCGAACTGCAGCAGTGTGTAAAACAAAAACCGTGGGGCCCATGTTTCTGGGCTCCAGAAACCCAGGCAGCCAAAGAGGAGTGAAATGCAGAAATTCAGAATAATTGCTCCCACTGTCCAAACAGCAAAGAGGAAAACAATTCCGACTGTGGGGAAAACAAGTTCTGGTTTAAAAATCAAAAAAAGAGCTGCAAACTCGAAAACCATGGCAGACGTATTTTTGAGTTTGTCAGCAAGTTCTTGCATTACTAAGTACCCGGTAAGTGAAACTGGTTTGAGTAGTTGGTTGCTAATCTGCCCAGTGTAAACATCCTGAGCGAGCCCATTTAAAGCAGTTGCCATGACAATGTTTTGCATGAGAGAGACTAAAAAAATGTAGCTAATCATCGCTGACTGAGTATAGCCAAATGGAGTTGCTCCAGTCTGTGATGAAGCATAAATGGTAGACCATATGGTGAGCGACATCAAGGCTGCCAAAAAGCGTCTTACCCGCCACATCAAGACTGACATACGATATACCAGTCCATCTTGCCAGGACATGGTGAGCAGTCTCCAATATTTACTAAAAGTCTGAGCTCGCATAGTCATTCAACTACTTTTTTGCTTTTTCTTTGGAAAAAACTTCTCGAATGATGGCTTCAATGGGGGGTTCTTCGATGGTTACGTCTACCACTGGAAGTTTTGAGAGTACTTTTGAGGCAGTTGTAGCCGCCTCTTTTCTAGCTACTAATAGCGTGGCTGTATAGTGCGTACCGTCTTCAGAAAATTCTTTGACCGTACCAAATGCAGCAAGATCTTTTTTGGTAACAGATTTGGAGAAGACGAGTGAGAGAATTTTATTCCGTGCGTATTTATCAATGATATCTTGAAGTTTACCATCAAAAATTTTCTTGCCATGATCAATAATAATGGCCCGCTCACAGAGTTCTTTAACGTCATCCATATAGTGGCTGGTTAAGATAATGGTAGCGCCAAATTCTTTGTTGTAGGCTTTAATAAAGTCACGCAGAGTTTTTTGCATGACTACGTCTAAGCCAATCGTTGGTTCATCTAGAAAGAGTACCTTAGGATTATGTAAGAGGGCAGCAATGAGTTCACACTTCATTCTTTGGCCGAGTGAGAGTTTTCTTACCTGGATTTGGATAATATCCTCAACATCGAGTAATTTGACTAGTTTATTTAAAGTTTTCTCAAACTGCTCATCTGGGATTTCATAGATAGCCTTGTTAAGATGGAAAGTCTCGATTGCCGGTAAATCCCACCAGAGTTGATTTTTTTGTCCCATCACCAAGGCAAACTGTTTTTGGAAAGCTGCTTTTCGTTCCCAAGGATTGTAGCCAAGGACTGATGGTGTTCCAGTGGTTGGGTACAGCAGACCCGAGAGCATTTTTAAGGTGGTGGTTTTACCAGCCCCGTTCATGCCAATAAAGCCAACAATTTCACCTTCATGAATATCAAATGAAATGCCATCAACAGCTTTCACTGTTTCATACTCACGGTGCCAAAGTGACTTGATGGATCCCCAGAGGCCAGGTTGTTTTTTATAGACTTTAAAGTGTTTGCTTAGATTTTTAACTGAGATCAGTGGTGTGTCTGTCATGTGTGTGTTCCTGTTGTTGTAGTATACCGGTTATCCGCCGACACTTGAATACTTTCTAATTGAGTAGGCAAAGAAGGCTTTGGCTAGTAATGCCATACCTGTGGTTGCGCCAATAAAATATAGAATTAAGCTAAGAGGTGGGTTTTTTCCAGTGATAACTTCACCTGGCAGTGAAGTAATCAAGGCAATAGGAAAGATGAAAGTAAAGGTGAACGCAGTGATTCCAGTATAGACTTGGCGTGGCACCTGATAAACCTGGCGAAAACCAGGCATAATGTCATTAATGTTCTGAAGCTTTTCTACCCACAATGAGAGGGTGGCAAGTATAAACCAGCCTGAATAGATGAAAACCATGCCGCAAATAAAGAGCAGGGTTACAAGCAGCAAATCGAATAAAGAGACGGAAACATCCAGCTTTATGGCCGTAGAAACCAACACAATCAGTCCAATGATGAACCGAGGTACATTGTTATAACTAATCTTTTGTGTGGTGAGTACGAAGATAGTGTTCACCGGTCGTAATAGGTGTTTACTCAGTTCTCCATTAAATACTGCATTGGTGTACTCAATCATGTTGTTGTAGAACACCGACCAAGTTAATGCATCAATCATGGTAAAGAGGGAAAGCACAATTAAGAGCTCGTCGTAACTCCAACCATACACATTTGTGCTTTTCCCAAAAATGAGTGAAATGAAAAAGTAGTTGAATCCCGTCCACATGAGCGAAACAACTAACCAGAAGACAAAATCTGTTCGATACTCCATCATGCGCATCAAGTCGATTTTTCTAAAGTGCCAGAAGAGCTTCCAATATTTTTTCACGATCAACCACCAGCAGAGCTGTAGCGATAGACCGCCTTGCTCCATAAAATCTTAGTAATTCCTACCATGAGTAGAAAAGAGAAGAAAACCTCTAGTCCTAGCCGTGGGGTTAAGAGAATATTTCCTTGAATGTAGTTGATTGGCACGGCAAAAATATACTTGAGAGGCAGCACAGCATAGATTTTTTGCAGCCATTCAGGGGTGAATTCGATAGGGATCATCGCACCACTAAAAAGGGTCACCGAGATCCATTTGAAGTGTTCGAGTCCAGCTGAGCCTTCAAACCAAAAGGTGAGTAGAACAATCCAAAGGGCGATACAGAACTGCATGAAGTAGCCAAGGATAAGAAAGCCTGCAAAGACTGTGGCGTGGATTGCAGTGATAGTAAGCGGTTCAACAGGAATGATTAAGCTCATTAACACCATTGCAGCTAGCAAGCCGGGGATGCTAATAAGCAGTGAGACTACTTTTCCGCCTAAGTCCTTCGAGAGAATTTCGTTGATGTATGAAAAAGGACGGGTTAAAAAATAGTCAATTTTGCCTTCTCTAATCTCGGTTGATCGCCAGTTTTCGAAATAGGAAGAAGTCACACGCTCGATAAACATTACTAAAAAATAGTATTGAGTAATCTGGGGTAGTGTGAAGCCATTGATAACATCTTTACCAGCAAAGGCAGCTTGCCACATGAAGAGCAAGACAAAAAAGGGCAGCACATCAAGGACCACGTAAATTGCTAACTCTGTGCGAAACTGCAGTGAGCGAATAAACATATACCGGTAGATAGCGAGATACTTTTTAAGCATACTGTATTACATCTTGTAGTGTAGCACCTCGTGAGGTTCTCATAAACTGAAAGGCCCTTCACATTGGAAGGGCCTCAGTTTCAAATACATGTAGTGGAGTTTACCACACAGCTTTTTTAAGAGGTTTTCCAACACGGAAGTTAATAACTTTGTGACCACGAATGGTTTGTCGTTTTGATTCGTCACCAAATGGCACAACTTGTTTGTCACGAACTTGGCTGACATAGAAGGTTCCAAAACCAGAAATGACCACTTTGTCTCCCTTGGCAAGAGAGCGAGTTACTTCTTCAAAAATTGCTTCGATAGCATCTGATGAGGCTTTTTTGGTTAAGTGCGCTTTTTTCGCGACGATATCAATGAGTTGTGATTTAGTCATAGAGACCTTTCATGTAATCTTTGTACATTTTTTATATAACAAAACGTTGAGACTGTAGTGTAATCTACTGTCATTATATGTCAAGCTCCAGTATCTATTTTATCTGGACCTATCAATATTTTTAGGCAATATAATTTTTCATATGTTATATGAGAAGATATGAAAAGTGGTATTGTTCGGATGAACCAAGCCAAAATGTGTATAAAGCCTGAGAACTAATTATACACGATTTGTTTTTCTGAGGTACATGCTAAACACACCCAACATGTCAAATCCGACGTCACGAAGGGATGCATGTCTATTTGGAACAAAATACTGATGAATTTCGTCACTCAGGGCATAGAGTAAGCAAATCAGAACAGGAAGATACCAGTGTTTTTTGAGTTCATACCTGGCAGATAGCATGGAAAA
>JACKFX010000004.1 GCA_020632255.1 Pseudomonadales bacterium | reverse complement strand
GGTGTTCCATACGTTACTACAGACACAGGCGCATCACTACACGCACTCGAACTCAAATGTGACGTACTCATGAAAGCAACAAAAGTTGATGGTATCTTCGACAAAGATCCAATCGAGCACAAAGATGCCAAACGCTATCGTACTATCAGTTTCAAAGATGCTATCGAAATGGACGATGTCCAAGTTATGGACACTGCTGCCTTGGCAATGTCGAAAGATAACGACATGCCAGTCATGGTCTTTGAACTTTTCAAGGGCACGAACTTGACAGACGCAATAGACGGCAAAGACATCGGCACCTACGTTGCCAATAATGTCGATACCGAACTTGCTTAAGCAATCATAATAGATCAAAACAGATCAAAAAAAGTGGGAAATGCCGGATGTAGCGCAAAAAACGCACTCCGGCG
The DNA here is from genome assembly GCA_020632255.1 of Pseudomonadales bacterium. Taxonomy (GTDB): domain Bacteria; phylum Patescibacteriota; class Microgenomatia; order UBA1400; family PJMF01; genus CG1-02-43-31. The sequence continues at coordinate 106,102 of JACKFX010000004.1, read as the reverse complement.
TTTTTTAGCAGTCAATATGTTGTTCTGCTAATGTCCAATAGTGATTTTTTCATACCAACCAGAAATTTTCACTACTCTGGCTACACCTCATCACCGAGATACGCTATACTGAAGCTAGAACTGCCCAGCACCTGCGCAGTTCCTGAAAGGAAGCCATGCAAACATTTGGTATTAATGGATTTGGTCGTATAGGTCGCACGAGCTTTAGAGTCTGGTGGGAACAGCATCGAGATGATGTTGATCTCGCAGTGGTAAACACCTCTGGTTCAATGGAACTCGAGCAGTGGATTCACCTACTCAAGTACGACTCCAACTATGGTGTATTCAACGAAGAAATCACTGTTGAGCGAGAACAGTCAAAAGGGGATGTCTCGAACGGAAATCCAGTGTTAGGAAATATCATGATTGGTGATCGCCGAATTGTCTTCACTGCCCAACGCGATCCAAAACTCATTCCTTGGGGAAAATACGGAGTTGATGTCGTCATCGATAGCACTGGCGTCTTCACCAGTGAAGAAGCAGCCTCACAACATTTTGAAGGCGGGGCCAAAAATGTCATTATCAGCGCCCCTGCAAAAGGTGGGCAAGTCAGCACCAGCGTTTTGGGAGTTAATGACTTCGATAAAAAGATGCACGTCTTCTCAAACGCATCCTGTACCACCAACTGTGTGGCACCGGTCACTCGGTTAATTTCGAAACACTATGGTATTGAAAAGGCCTTCCTAACCACCATTCATTCCTACACAGATGACCAAAATACCCAGGACAACTCGCACAAGGACATGCGCCGCGCTCGCTCTGCTGCCGAAAACATCATTCCAACCAGCACCGGAGCTGCTATTGCCACAGCCGAAATTATTCCAGAAATCAAAGGCGTCTTTGACGGCTTAGCCATTCGTGTCCCCACTCCAGTTGGCTCACTTTCGGATATGGTTTTTGTGACTAAACGTGATGTGACCATCGAAGAGGTCAATGCTATGCTCGAAGAAGAAGCCGGCAAACCAGAGTGGCACGGTATCCTTGCTGTCACTCACGATCCTGTTGTGTCGTCTGATATTGTTGGTCGCAGTGAATCATCAATTGTTGACCTTTCTTTGACTAACGTAGTAGGCGGAAATTTGCTCAAAGTCATTAGTTGGTACGACAATGAGTGGGGTTACTGTAACCGCTTGGTTGAACAAGTCGCCAAAGTTATGTAACTTTTTTTGAAAAAAGGAAACGCAAAAGGGCGGCCTGCGGCCGCCCTTTGCTTTTATTAGAACCACGCTGTCAGAAAAACGTCAGAATAGCAAAGTACTCTACGACTATGTCTTCAACCATAGCAAGCTGCGTACTTCTCAAGGGCAGACCAACGTTGGTCAAAATCGAAACCGTCCAAACTCGTGGTATACCTCGGTATACTATTCATGGAATGTCTGCAAAAAACCAACAGACGCTGAGCCACAAACTTAAAACCGCACTCAGAGTACTCAAATTCCCAACACCCTCAGGTGCAATTACAACACAGATCTCACCTCCGCTCGAGGGTCTTTCGACAAGTACCTGTCAAAGTCTAGAGCTCGCTCTTGCTGCAAGTATCGTATCGATTAAAAATTATTCATGTATTCCTAAAACCACCCTCTGCATTGGCATGACGACACTAGAGGGCAGTATTCAATCTCCTCCACATATTTTTGCGCTTGCAGTACACGCCGCAAAATCTGGCTATACACAATTACTTGTCCCAGAATCAGATGCCCAAGACATAGCGACTGCCTCACGACTTCCTTGCCTTGGCATACACTCTCTGAGCCAACTCACTCCACACACATTTTCACAGATAAAACAGTATGTGCCTCAACAACAAAATCTAACCAGCCAAAAAAATCCCACCTTCTTTCACACTTTTCAGAACCAACCTTCGGCACTTCGCGCCATCACCCTGGCTGTGGCGGGACGTCACAACCTGATACTCATTGGACCTCCTGGAAACGGAAAAACACTTGCAACTCATGTTGCCGATGAACTTCAACCGCCAGTATCATCACAAGAAGTGCAAGATGTCATAGTACTCAATTCACTCACTAGGAACTCTTTAGAAACCTCACCGCCACGACCTTTTATAAGCCCGCCACACACCTCAACTATTACGCAAATGCTGGGATCCAAAAACGGCACTATCGGTTGGCTGCAACAGGCGCAACATGGCATTCTTTTCTTAGATGAAACTCCGCACTTTTCTCCCGCAGTTCTAACTCACTTACTCGATCCACTCGAAACAAAAAAAGTATCTCACCCAGTGCGGTACAACAGCAACTCTATCACCATCGCTGCCTACAACCCCTGTCCTTGTGGGTACTCAGGATTTCCAGAAAAAGCCTGTACCTGTTCGGAAGCAGAGAAAAACAGATATACAAAAAAAATTACTCATGCATTCAAAGAGCGATTTCAACTACAAGTTATGGTTGCACCTGTTTCATCAACACAACTAAGATCTCAAAAGGTGTCCCAAGAATCCTTTTCGAAACTAACAAAAACAATTCAGCGTGTTAGAAACAACTCAGCTCACCTAGAACAAAATCACACAGCACAACACTTACTCTCCAAGGCGCATGACCGACTCTGCTTGTCGATCAGACAACACCAAGCAATCATACGAGTTGCAGAAACCATAGCTAAAATAGAGGAGAGTGATATGATCACTGCAGATCACATTGCAGAAGCACTGCAGTTTCGCATACAATAGCACTAGTCATGACAATCCCTAGATGGGCAAAACCAGTCTTAGTTTTTTTTGGAATAATACTTATAGTAATTGCTATCGCAGGTGGATTCTTTGCCTATACAGCAGCTACAATGCCATCTAAAATGGCAACCGTCTCAGAGTCTCATGAGGAGACTACTCAGTTACTTCGACCTTCTCCATCTCCTTCATCCTCAACCATCGGGAAGTACGAAAGTAAGCCCCCAGTCCTTGGCGTCACCACGCTGCAACTTAATCCTCTTAAACTCTTTCTCCTTATTAACGCCCACCGAGAAAATTTTCACCTCCCCAAACTTTCCAGCAATGCAAAACTCACTGCATCTGCCCAGCTCAAGCTTGATGACATGATCGAAAAAGGGTACTACCGTCATGCCGATGAGAATGACCAATCCACCTGGCATTTTATTCAAGTAACAGGATATGATTACAGCAAAGCTGGTGAGAACTTAGCCTTCAACATTGGCAGTGAATGGGATGTTTTCCAAGCATGGCTTGAGAGTTCAACCCACAATAAACAAATGCTTGATCCAGACTATACCGACGTGGGCATTGCCATCGACTGTGACAGCATTAAAGAACCCAATTACAAATGCATTGTGGTCGCACACTTTGGAAAACAGTAACCAGAAAACTACAAAACAGGCACTATATCAAACAAAACGAGAACCACAACAAGTCCAACACAGTACCACCCAAACCACTCGAAACGAGCTTTCTCAATCACATATCTGAATACTCGTAAACTCACCACACCTGCTAAGAATGCTGCTGCACCCCCCAGTAAAAAAGGAACCCATTCGATCGTTGCCAACTCACCTGAGGTGTAAACAGACACTAACTGTAACATGCTTCCACCTGAAATCACTGGAATGCTCATGATGAATGAAAAAGAAAATGCTTCGACTCGAGATAATTTCTGCGTAATTGCGCCAAACACAGTAGAACCAGACCTCGAAATTCCAGGTAAAAGTGCAACCGATTGAAACAAACCAATGACTAGTGCTTTTTTGGGAGTAACTTCCGAACTTGCTTCAACAGGACTATGCTTTAGCATATGGCCCAATTTCAAGTTAATCACACCTGTAATAAAAAGTGTTCCCAACACAATGTAATAGGAACGAAAAACCACTTCAAACCAATCTTTAAGCAGTAATCCCAAAATAACTGCAGGAACACTCGCAATGGCGATCATCATCCAATCCTTACTTTTAAGAGCAATAATTCGGTGACGAAAATACATAATAACCGCCAATAGTGTCGAAAAATGCAAAAATACATCAAATGGCAGAGAAGCTTCGGCTAAACCTACAAAATGCTGCGCAACAACCAAATGACCTGAACTTGAAATGGGCAAAAACTCTGTCAGGCCTTGTATCAATCCCAAAAGAAGTGCTTGAAAAACAGTCATACTCGAAAATTATCCCTTTTTGTTTCGTTTGTACCAGTCCTTCAGTAAGTCGCGAACAACGTCCTGACCACCAAGGCCGAATGCAAGTCCTGCTGCCAGCGAAGCGGCTGCCACAAAACCAACAAAGAGGATAATAATAAACTCATTCGCAATACCAAGCTCAGAAATTGCTGCTAAAATTGCCACCGTTACCACGAGATAGCTGGCGATTTTTCCAAAAAATCGTGAACTACTTGCCTCGATTGTTTTGAATGCTCCTTTTACAAATGACTCGAGCAGTCCAGCCAACAAAACACCAAAGAACAACACGACAATCGCAGAGAGCACTCGAGGTATATAGCCGAGAATACCAGCAAGAAGAAGTGAGAGTGAATCAAGTCCAAGCACTGTTACTACTGACTGCAAAACAACTAACATAATCAACCAGTACGCAACAGAACCAAGGATCGTTTCGAAACCTTCTTTGATTTCAGCATTCTTAAGAAAATGTTCAATCGGCGTTTTCTGAACTGCTTTAGAAATATGCAATGATGAAAGAATCTTGATCACCAACGACTTGACTGTATTTGCGATCAGGGCTCCAACAATGAGGATCAGCAATGAACCAAGCACAGCTGGCATGTAATCGGCCAATGAAAGCAGTGCTTCTGATGCAAATGCGCGCAGCGACCCAACTAATGATTCTGTTCCAGATTGATACATAGATCCTTTCAACAATGTTGGTGTTAATAAAACAGCACCTTCATCTATAGTGATACCTGGTAAAACAGGTTTTTGCAAGCTGCAAAGATCATAAGCCAGATTCTGTATTTGGCACTGATCTATCTATGCCTGGGACCTTATCACCGGTCTCCCGAGGGAGACTCGCGAACAGATGCAATACGGTGAAAATCGCCAGTTGCAGCAGGGAGGATTGCCGCACATGCGCAATTGCGCATGGACACCCAGAAGCTTGGTCGTTTCACCCGGCGCCACCCGGCTCATCTCTGTTGCTCTAACTGTCTTCCACGAGTGGAAGCTTGTGCTTGGCGCGCGCCCAATAAAGAACGCACGTTTCGCACAACACCCTCTGTTCCGCTGTCCGGACTTTCCTCTGACGCCACGCACCAGGCGCGCGCCAGCCAGTACCTGATCTTTGCAGCAGGTATAGTATACCATTCAAGGCTAGAAAAAAATCACTACACAATCAAAAAGACAAGAGTATTACCTTAAAAGATGATTTCGAAAGGTGCTAAACAGCAATCGCAACACAATATAGACTGGAATAGCCAAAAATGCGCCCGTAACGCTTCCAATTTCAAAGCCAATCAAAATGGTGATTATTGCAATCAGCGGATTTACTTGAGCATTGGCTGCCATAATCTTTGGCACCAAGACATTATTTTCAACTTGTTGGACGATAATATAAAACACAACGACAACCAATCCACTCACAGGTCCGAACGTTAAAAATGCAATTGCAACCGCAGGCACAGCTGAAACTACTGGACCAAGATTTGGTAAAATCTCTAACAGCCCTGCTAACAGTGCTAATGGCAGTGCATACGGAATTTTTAAAATGGTTAAACCAATAAATGTTGTGATACCAATGACCAACATGAGCAAAAGCTGTCCACGAACCCAGCCACCAAGTTGCTCTTCGGCAGAAGAAATAAAATGTTCGACACTATCGACTACTTTCTTGTCTTTGGTAAACCAATAGACTTTTTTGTGTAAGTTGTCTCGTTCCAACATCAAATAGAAAGACAAAACAAAAAGAGTAACGATGTTAAAAATCCCAGAAAATGTTGAGGAAACCAATCCAAATGCCACTGAAGCCGACTGGGTCACTCTGCTAACGAGCTCACTTGCCTCCTGAAGAGTGAAATTAATTTCACTTACAAAACCATTTAGTCCTGGAAGATCGAGCTTTGCAACGAAACCAATGAATTGATGAGCGAGCGGTGGAATAACCAACCCTACAAACGAAATCACCACGATCAACAAAAAAACATACGCAAGCGCAATTGCGATAGGCTTTGGTGTCTTGAGTTTTTTCTGCAAAATAATCACCAAGGGATTCATCGCCACAGAAACAATGAATGCCAGGCTCAGCATGATAATAATATTCTTAACTAGGAACAAAAAATAGAAACTTCCAAACATAGCCAGAATAAGCAGCACAGAAACTGGATCAATTGATACAGTTTGTTTATTTTTGAAGTAGGCGTGTAACATACTCACAGTATACAGGAGCTCAAACGTGAAGTCACTTGGTAATGCTCTCGAGAATTGCCACTCCTTCTACCGGATGCTCAAGCCACTGAACTGCAGTTTGATTCTTCCACCATACCAATTGACGCTTCGCGTACTGAAGTTCTGCTATGCTCCATTGTTCGATGGTTTCTGCAAGCGAAAGTCTACCTCGAATGTGCTCAATCAGTTGAGACAAACCCAAAGTACTCGAAATCTGCATATCTTTTCCTGCAATTGTTGACATAAGTGCTCGGACTTCATTCAGTACGCCTTCGTCTAAACGCTTATCGATGCGATCAAAAATACGTTCTGCCAGTGCAGCTTCTGAAACGCTCAATCCATAGATGACGTGCTGTGTTTGTGCGATCACAGAGAATTGCCATTCGGGTAGCGGCTGCACGTCTGCCCGGGCCACTTCAATAGCACGCTGCAAGCGGCGTGAATTATTGCGATCTGAGTTATTCATACTTTCTAAACGTTCAGGTGCCTGATGAAGAAGAATGGACTGCAGCTCAGAAACAGACAAATCAGCTGCTTCACCTCGCCACTCCACATTTGGAGCAACATTTAATTCTGGATCTGTTTGTAAGATGTGCCGGTGATACAAACCGGTGCCACCAACTACAATGATAAAATGGTTTTGTTCATACGCGTACTTCATAATTTCTAAAGCAAACTCACGAAAAACTGCCACTGACCACTCATCTTTTATATCGAGCATTCCAATACCATGAAGCAAAATTGTTTCATCTTGGTTAGTAAAAAAAGGATACAAAAACTCAGCTGTTTTCTGAACAAAGTCTTTTGGGACATCGGCACCGGATAAGATTGGCAGTGCGCGATAGACTTGACGAGAGTCAGCAGAAATAATGTGAACTTTAGGATACTTTCCAGAAATAATTACTGCTTCAGCCAACGCAAATGCCACATCTGTTTTACCAGTGGCTGTAGTGCCAACTATGCTGACGAGCGGGTGTTTCATGTGTTCCTTACACCACAACTGGACGAACCGCTAAATTATCTTTATTAATAATTTGATCTAATATTTCCCAGCGGGCTTTTTTTATTTTGTGAGGGATATCATCTTCGTACAGCTTCCAACTAGCGGTTCCAGGACGAGGAGAATACATAGCAATAAAACCAACTTTCCAATTTGCTTGCTTAGCCAACTCCACCGTTTCTGTGAATTCTTCATCTGTTTCACCCGGGAAGCCAACCACAATATCGGTACCTATGACAATATTTGGATCTGCTTTGCGAAGTTTTTCGACAATGTCCAGATATTTTTGGCGAGTATACCCGCGATTCATGCGATACAAAACTGCATCACTACCAGATTGAATTGGCAAGTGCACGTAGCGATCAATCTTTTCATTTCGACCAATCTCGGCCACCAAATCATCATGAAAGTCCCATGGGTTACTACTCATAAATCTGATTTTGGTGATCTCATCGAACCCACTTATTGCCTGTAACAATTTTACAAATGGAGGAATACCTTCCGGCGTCATGTACTGTGATTGATTTGATGGTAAATCTTCACGATTGAAATCTTTGTTCATCATCATTTTGCGCACCCCAATACCAACTTTTTCCAAGCCCCATGAGTTCACATTCATGCCCAATAAAGTAATCTCTGTATACCCTTCGTCAACCAAGGATTGAACCTCAGTCATGATCTCATCGAAGGAACGTGACTTTTCACGACCACGAGAGTAGGGGACGATGCAGTACGTGCAAAATGAGTTACAGCCAACAGAAATGGGAACCCAAGCATGCATTTTATCTTTGCGAATCGCCGCTGCATTAAAACCGACTTCATTAATGGGCAGAATTTCGTCTACCATCGGTAACATCTTATACAACTGGTCATAGCCATGATGAACCATACAGCCAGTTAAAATAATTTTAGGACGCTTTTTGCCTAAATCATGAAAATGTTTCACAACTTTATGAAGAAAAGCGCGTGCGCGATGCTCCGCCCGCTGACGAACGGCACAAGTGTTCACTACCAACTCGTCACAAGACTGCCAGTCTTTTGCCTGCACATAGCCGCGCGCGCCGTAATCACCAGCAATACGCTCACTATCAGACTTATTTGACTGACAACCAAAAGTATGAATATAAAATGTTTTTTGTTTTTTCATTGAAGGGTTATTATACCAGGGATTGGATGACTTTTTCTGTGAATTTTTTGCCGACTTCACCTCACAAAATGGTCACGTGATCGGCATCATTCACCGAGAGCCAGAAAAATAATCTATAAACTAGTGACTGCCTGTCAGCATCAGTTTGACAATGTGCAGAAGATCAAAATCCCAATGAGAAGCCAGTTGTAGAAGAAATGACCCACATAAATCATTTGTTTCATTCTTAAGTTCATCTCTCATTTTGAAAACTATCGAAAAACCACCTACCCAGGTGGTTTTTTCCTTGTATAATGTGGATGTTCACAAATGGCGCGGTACCAGAGTGGTCTAATGGCGAGGTCTGCAAAACCTTCGTTCGTGGGTTCGAATCCCATCCGTGCCTCACAAAAAAACTCATCATTGCTGATGAGTTTTTTTGTGAATCATGGATTAGACGATACCAACCTGTCATGACGAGCGCACGAGCACACCTGTGCGAATCATCCCCGTACATGTGAACCACATTCGACAGTTATAAATTGCGAATCGTAAATCCTATCCCACATTTCAAAAAACGAATTCACTCCAAAAAGTAGAAATACACGCATTCTGCAATCTTTTTTTAGAAGGTATCGTAAAACATAAACAACTCATATTACTACCACTAACACTTAAATTCCGTCTATCTTGTAGCAAGAACAAACAAATCGTTGACAAAGCAAAATAGAAATGATAAAAATAGAACAATTGTTCTATTATTTATTTTCACACCACAGTGAAAGAAAGGACCGTTATGAATAATCAAAATATCGTGCTAGCTGCTATCGCAGTCTTGCTTGTTGGAGGAGGTATTCTTTTTTTTACCACTGCAAATTCAGAAGGTGAACAGCAAACTACTGACTCAAACGTCACCAATACGGTAGTAACTATGCAAAAGGAAGACAAACCCATGGACACATCAGATGAAACCATACCAACTATGAACATCGTAGAAACAGCTCAAAGTAATCCTGACTTTTCAACTTTGGTAGACGCAGTTGTTGCAGCTGGACTGGTTGACACTCTTTCGGGTGAAGGTCCCTTTACAGTATTGGCGCCAACCAACGCTGCATTTGCTAAACTTCCAGAGGGAACGCTTGAAAACTTGCTAGCAAATCCCGATCAGCTAACTGAAATTTTGACATATCACGTCATTCCAGGTAAAGCTATGGCAGCAGATGTAGTTAAGTTAAACACTGCTCAAACAGTTGAAGGCTCATCTGTTGACATAACCGTCACAAACGGTAAAGTTATGATCAACGATGCTACTGTGGTAACAACAGACATTGAAACTACCAATGGAGTTATTCATGTCATCGATACAGTCTTACTCCCGTAAGACTGCGAATTGTAGAAAGATATGCGGCTGCCTGCGTGCAGGCAGCCGCATATCTACTACCCCAACTTGGCAAAGCTAATTTTTTTGCTACACTAACCACCATCTATGACAAAAATAACTACTGATGACATCCTTAAGGGAGCAGTAAACCTATATGCAAATAGCGGTTTTGAAAATTTTAGCATTCGAAAGCTAGGATCACACATTAACATTTCTCACTCTGTTATCTATCACTATTATGAAAATGAATCTAAACTGCTAAAGGCAATGTTTGAGTACGCATCACGTGAGTTGGGGAGAAAGAGAAGGGATCTTCCTCAACCGAAAGATGCAGTACAAATGCTTCAAGAAAGAATTGTCTTCCAAATTGATAACTCTGAATTAATAGTTGCAGTTTTGAAGTATTATCTCTCTCATCGACCAGATTTTGAACAACATTCAGACGGATTCATCCCCGACAAAAGTACCCTGCATATCGAAGAGGTACTCGAATACGGAGTATCCACTGGTCAGTTCGTGGTCAAAAATATTCAGGACGATGCCAAGATAATTGCTCACTCAATTAACGGCTTCCTGTTGGAGTACTATCCATACACACCCACTTTGCAAGAAAAAGAAGAGCTGGTAACCAAAATTACAAATTTTTTGGTACGAGCACTCTCTGCCAAATAAAAACTAAGCAACAAAAAGGCCGCCGCCCCGTAGGGGGGCGGCGGCCATTCTTAATTATAATTAAAACTACGACGGCTTGATCTCAAACTCCGTACCACCAGATGGGTACCCAAAGCGAACTGCAGCTGTTTTTTCGGACATCTTGTGCACTCGCAAGAAGAGTTCGATAAATGGATTGTCGTACCCGGATGAGCCAGCATTTATTGCCAACACACCCCGATCAACCTGGAAACCTCCAATAGAGAGCACTCCAAGCATCGAGACTCCATTCATAATCACTTGAACTTTGTCACCAGGAGTAAGACCCATTTTTTCAAGGTCAGACTGACGCATTGATGTCTTTACATTTCCAAAACCATCGGTCCACGTCACAATGTTATTTGGAATTTCTGGAACATCGCTGACAGCCAGCTCTTTTCCAAGAGCAGAGTAATCTCCATTTACAATTTGAGCCACAACTTCTGGGAAAAAGTCGCGTGAACGGAATTGAGATCCTGAGTTTGGACAGTTTAAATCACGAAACTCAACAATTTCTTCTTTCACAAAACCAAAAGCATAATCAGACCAAACGTTGATGATTTCCACACCGTTCTTAAGTTTGGCATATTTAATTCCATGGTCGATGTTGTTCTTTTGAGCTTTCTCTGAAGTTCGACGAGGTGCGCAGTTACCATAAATAACCATACGTCCTTCATATGGAGCTAGTGCTAATTGAGAAGTCACAAAACCTAGGGCTACTGTATCCAACGAGGGGACCGAAAGGTCGTGAATAAAGACGTTTTGATGATCATTAATGGCATTGTGAAGGCGAGTATCGATCTCCGCGAACTCTAGGCCTCCAGCGACATAGTCATCAATATGATGTAAAAGTGTTTTTGTAGACATGAATGTCTCCTGTGTTTCAACTTTTTTACGAAGTCTAGTAAATACTACACGTGTCTCAAGAATTTGTTTTTTTGGGAAATTCTGTATTGACCTCGAATTATAACACACCACATCAAATATTTAACCTGCAAATAGGCAAAAAGACACTATCATCCATTTGCAAACCAAGAAAATCTAAGATGAGGTATAATATCTCTCTATGACAGAAACTAAAGCTCCAAAAAAAACCACAAAAAAAGCAACTAAAAAGGCTTCAGACAAGAAAACTGAAGCTACCAAGCCATTAATCGCTCCAAATACCGTACTAACTCTGGTTGTCGACAAGAAAACAGCAGCAGAGGCATACAAAAAAACCCTCGCTAAACTCAGCAAAGACCTCAAAACCAGCGGTTTCCGCAAGGGTAAGGTCCCTGCAGATGTTGCAGAAAAAATGCTCGGAGAAGACCGCATCATTCAAGATGCGCTCGAACTCTGTGTTCCTGATGCTTACCGCGCACTCATCGAAAAAGAAAAGAAACAGCCATTAACTTACCCAGAATTCAACCCAGTTTCTCTTAATAAAGGAGAAGACTGGACACTCGAAGTTCATATCGCCGAGAGACCTGAAATCTCCCTTAAAGGCTATGAGACAGTAGCCAAAAAAGCTCTTAAAAAAGCCAAAGATGAACTCAAAAAACAAGAAAAAGAATTAGCAGCTCACGTCAAAGAAGCCGAGAAAAGTGGTGAACATCATGATCATGCTCACGAGATCACCGATCAACAACGCCGCGAGCACAAACTCCAAGTAATCTACAAAGACTTAATCGAGCACATTAAGCCAGAAATTCCTGAACTCCTTGTGAAAGAAGAAACCCGCTACGACCTCGAGAACCTCTCCTACCGACTCAAAGAAATGAATATCAAGTTCGAAGACTTCCTCAAACACAGAGGCATGACTTTCGAACAACTCTCATCAGAGTTAGCAGCAGGTGCACTTGGACGTCTCCAAGCAACATTCATCATTAGCGCTATTGCTGAAGCTGCCAAAATCAAGATCGAACAAAAAGATGTTGATGAAGTCATCGAACAAACAGCTGACAAGAAGCTCCAAAAACAACAAAAGGCAGATCCTCGCTACCAATCTATGCTGGTTGAGACGCTTCTTCGCCAACGTGTGGCAGATCATCTTTTAGCTCTCAAGTAATCCTGTTCCATCTTCCGAGAATCATTTACAAACCTACTTAGGTTGGTATTGCATGTTTTCAAAGTTTCATGAGGAACGTCATAGCTCCTAAAACCAAGCAACAACTTTGGATAGTTCCGAAAGAAAGTGAACTATTGGCGAACGTCTTTGAAAATAGGTCAATACCAACCTACCTACTTGACTAAAACCCCCTTTTATCCTATAATCCTATAATTGGATACATTTCTTTGGTTGACAGAGTGATGTATCATACATACTAAATATTGTAGATCATGCAACCGCAAACAACAAAAACACCAGCACACAAAAGTCAACAAAACGGCATCAATCCGTTTGCTCGTGCATTGGCAGAAGCTGAAAAACCTCGAGCTACATCTCAGTCAACACCATCTCAACCACAACTTAATCCTTTTAGCGAGGCCTTAGCTCGCGCTGGCGGCAACATGCCACCAGCATCCATCGAAGATCGCCAACGCTGGCAGGAACAACAACTGGCCGATCAAGAAAAAAAGCAGAAAAGAGAAGCTCTTCGTAAGAAACTACATGACCAAATTAACCCGGTCGACATGAATGCTGTCTATGACGCTCGTGAAAGAGAAGTCAAACGCGAAATCGAAGCTCTTCGGCAAGAACTCAAAATGCTAGTCAGAGACGTCGCCAAATTCGAAAAAGAGGTTGAAATCGCCGTCATGGCTGAAGTTGCTGAACCCGGTTTAACTGGTAAATACTACCTCAACTTTTTCAGAAACCTCCGTTCATTCATCATCTTACTTCGTCAAAAAATCAAGAGCGCACGCACCTGGTCATCTCAATTCCACGCTAAACAAAAGAAAAAGAAGCGAGGAGGCCTGAGAATTGATGGTGCTGCCCACGAACAAACCAAAACTGTTTTCGACATGATGCACCATGAACGTTCAACTGTTTACTCAGGTGACTAAGCCAAAAACTTCTGCTATAATACGTTTCGTTCTTAATAAAATAAACTATCTGAACTCGTAGCTCAGTTGGTTAGAGTGCTTCGTTGACATCGAAGAGGTCAGAGGTTCGAGTCCTCTCGAGTTCACCAAATATGAAAAAGCCCCTATAAGGGGTCTTTTTTGTATTTGATGCATTTGAAGAGGAGGGGACTCCCAGAGGTTCGCAGCCGAAGGCCCCACAGCGCGAAGCGGGAGGAGTACTCGAGAGTTCATGCTTGTTGATATGTATAGAAGCTAAGGTTTGCTATGCGAAGTATAAATAACCTTGCATCCGGCACGAGCATCTCGCAGCGAACGAAGTGAGCGAGTAGTCTTCTCGAGCTAAAAACGCCATACATCTCTTTCCCATATACTTATAAGATATATTCCTATATAATGAACACCTATAGAAATCAGGCAGTCATATGGACTGTAGAAAAAAAATATGTACGATAACAACAGAGGTGGCCGAGGATTTAATCAAAGAGCCGACCGACAAATGCACGATGCAACGTGCGCAAAATGCGGCACAAACTGCAAAGTTCCGTTTGCTCCAACCAGCAGAAAACCAGTGTATTGTAGCGACTGTTTCGACTCAGAAGGTGGAAGCAACAACCGCCATAACGACTTCAAAAAAAAGCGTTTCGATCGCCCAAACCGTCCAGCTCCAGTAGATTACGGACCACAACTTCAAACAATCTCAAACAAACTTGATAAAATCCTTGAGATGTTAGTTATTCAAAATATTAACAAAGCAGAAGCTGCTCAAGAAACTGAAGAAACGCAAGCAGTCGATGCAGAATAGGGAACAGCGTGTCACAACAACCTAGAAAAAAGCGGAACAAAAAAATGACCAAAAAACTTGTGTCTAACTCTCCTGTGGCCGTCGACCAGGGAACTAATTTTGGACCAATAAATCAGTCATTCAATCAACGTAACACTCGCGCAATTCGCATTCATATTCCTCGCAAACCTAGTGGAAAATAAAAATAAAGCCCCCAATTGGGGGCTTTTTAGATTTTACTTACTTCACAAAACTCTCTCCAGTCATGCTTCGAGGAATTTCTAGTCCCATTAGTGTAAGCATCGTTGGAGCAATATCAATTAACGTGCCCGATTTACGCACCAGTTCAACCTCTTCATTCGATACCAAAATGAATGGCACGATATTGAGACTGTGCGAGGTAATCATATCGCCAGTCTCTTCATCAAGCATTTCATCGGCATTACCGTGATCAGCCGTAATCAATACTGTGTACCCATGCTCAAGTGCAGCTGGCACCACTTTTTTGAGTGCTTCATCGACTGCTTCACACGCTTTAATTGCAGCTGGAATATTGCCGGTGTGGCCAACCATGTCTGCATTACAAAAATTTACAAAAATAGCATCATGTGTTTCAAGTTCGGCTGTTTTAACAAGTTCTGTAGCAATGTCTGAGGCCCGCATTTCAGGTCGGTGGTCATGCGTTGGAATATCAGAGTAAGAGTCAAACATTACGCGGTCTTCACCCTCGTACGCATCTTCATGTTTACAATTCAAAAAGAATGTTACATGAGCAAACTTTTCTGTTTCAGTGATGCGAAGTTGTTTTTTGCCTGCATCTGATAATGTCTGGCCCAAAGTCGTTTCCAATGATTGTGGAGGGAAAGCTACTTCGACTTCATACAGAGGGTGATACTGCGTCATGGTTGCAAAGTAGAGATTATTAAATCCGTGCTTTAAAAACACTTCAGTTAATTGACGTGGGCGATCATTTCTAAAGTTCACAAAAAAGACGGCGTCACCATCTGCAACAACAGTTTTTTCACCCGTTGAAGGCGTAATAAACGCAGGCTTTACAAACTCATCGGTAACATCGCTATTGTAACTAGCTTCGAGAGCAGCATCAACAGAACTGAACTCCTGACCCTCTAACTCAGTAATAAGTTTAAAAGCCACATTGGTTCTATCCCAGTTCTTGTCACGGTCCATAGCAAAATATCGACCCACAAGGGTGGCGACCTTACCCACTCCAAGCTCGCGCATCGTAGCTTCAAGTTCGGCCATGTATTTGCGTCCTCCTCGAGGGGCAGTATCACGCCCATCGGTAAATGCATGCAGATAAACCTCTTGCACATTGGCTTTCTTTGCTGCCTTAAGAATGGCTTTAAAATGATCGAGGTGAGAATGCACGCCACCGTCACTAATCAAACCAAAAAGATGCAGTTTTGAGTTGTTCTTCTTAACATGATCAAAGGCACCAAGTAAGGCAGCATTTTTAAAAAAAGACTCATCATCAATACTGTGATTGACTCGGACTAAATCCTGAAACATCACTCGACCAGCACCAATCGTAAAGTGATTAACTTCTGATGTTCCCATTTGACCTTCAGGCAAACCAACCGATTCTCCCGAAGCTTCAAGCGTAGCCGCAGGACGCTCTTTCCAGAGTTTATCAAAATAAGGAGTGTGTGCTAACTCGATGGCATTACCAGGATATTTTTTGTTCAGACCCCAACCATCTAAAATAATCAACATAACTTTGCTGGGATTCATAGGTCTCCTTTTTTTAAAACCTGAGCTATGCACTAGCACAGCTCAGGTTACGAATTCAACTACTATTTTTTGAAAGGGAACTCAGCCATCTTAGCTTTGTCTCCAAGCTCACGTTCAATGCGCATGAGCTGATTGTATTTAGCAATTCTCTCAGAACGACAGAGTGACCCAGTCTTGATCTGACCACTACCAGCGCCAACAACGAAATCAGCGATAAATGCATCCTCAGTCTCACCACTTCGATGAGAAACAACTGCAGTCATACCATTTTCGCGGGCCAAATTGATTGCATCAATGGTTTCCGACACTGTCCCGATTTGGTTGAGTTTAATTAAAATTGAGTTAGCAGCTTTCTGATCTATCCCTTTTTGAAGACGCTCAGGATTGGTTACGAATAAATCATCACCCACAATTTGAAGACGAGCTCCCATTGCAGCAGTTTGTGCTGCAAAACCATCCCAATCGTCTTCAGCAAATCCATCCTCAATTGAAACAATTGGATACTTTTCGATCCACTCTGCATAGAGGGCTACCATCTCTTCACTGGTAAGTGCACGATTTTCTGTCTTGAGCTGATACTTTCCATCCTCATAAAACTCACTCGCAGCTGGATCTTGAGCAATAGCAATTTGCTCACCCGGCTTGTAGCCAGCTTTTTCAATAGCTGCAATGATAAGTTCCAGCGGTTCTTCATTGCGTTTGAGTGAAGGAGCATACCCACCTTCATCACCAACAGTAGTCTGGAACCCTTTTTCTTTGAGCATCTTTCCAAGAATGTGGAACACCTCAGCTCCCCAGCGGACTGCTTCGGCCACAGTTGGAGCACCAATTGGCATAATCATGTACTCTTGCATATCGGTTGAACCAAGTGCATGCTTTCCACCATTAAGCACATTCATCATCGGAATAGGCATCACAAACTCAGTTTCACTACGACCAAACAATCGAGCTACATACTGATAGGTAGGAATACCTTGGGACTGGGCAGCTGCTTTAACTGCAGCCATAGAAACTGACAAAATGGCATTTGCACCAAGCTTGCTTTTTGTAGGAGTACCATCCAGCTCAAGCATTTTTGCATCGAGTGCTTTTTGATCGGTCACATCCATACCGACAAGAGCAGGGGCAATGACATCATTTACATTTGTAACAGCTTGTAAAACACCTTTGCCTCTATATCGCTTGGGATCCCCATCTCGAAGCTCGAGTGCTTCGTGTGAACCAGTCGAAGCTCCAGAAGGAACAGCCGAGCGCACCGTTGTGCCATCTTCCAATATCATGGTTGCTTCTACGGTTGGATTTCCCCGTGAATCAAGGATTTCTTCTGCCCAAATTTTCTGAATATGCATGACGTCTGCCTTTCTAGCGTACGTTATTTACTAAAAAATTGACACATTTGTATGATAGAACACTACCCATGGGGTGCGTACCGATAGTAGTATAGCCCCGTTACAGAGAAAATGTATTATCAAATTTTTTGCTGTCAGATATCAGTTTGCAACGTTTCCAGACGATTTCAGAACTACTCGAGATACACACTTCCACTACCTCAAGAATGGTGCTATAATTGCACCTCACACGAAAACATCGTTTGGTTTTTTCGTGGAATTACGATAAAATACGAGTCTGTTTAAGATACGGACTCAAGAAAGTTAATAACTTGAATTAATAAATAGTACTTGATATATGTAGCATATATTTGAGTATTTTTAGAGGCAGTATCATGCGATAGTAGCCAGAGCTACTTGAGCATGAGACTAACAAATAAAAATGCCAAATAGATGGTAGATATACAAGAGCTCATTTATTAATACAAGTTAATGGACACACTAGTGAAAAACAATAACAATAAATACTCGAAAAATACACGTATCGTCGCTAACGAGCGAATTCGTGCTTCCGAGGTTAGAGTGTTAACAGAGCAACGCGAAATGATTGGCATCATGTCTAAGGAAGAAGCCTTAGCCAAAGCCCGTGCAGTCGAAAAGGACTTAGTCCTCGTCAACGAAAAAGCACAGCCTCCAATCGTGAAAATTATTGATCTTGCTAAATTCAAGTATCAAGAACAACAACGCGAAGCAAAGAACCGTAAAACAGCTAAGTCACAGGACTTAAAAGAAGTTCGCTTTTCACCATTCATGGGAGAGGGCGACTTCATCGCACGATTAAACAAAGTGAAAAAATTCCTCGAAAAAGGAGACAAGGTTAGACTTTCACTCATGTTTAAAGGACGTGCAATCACTAAAAAAGAATTTGGATATGAATTATTCGATCGCGTGATTTCTGAAACTTCAGATATTGCTGCAGTCGAAGTCGAACCAAAGATGTTGGGCAAAAAGCTCATGGCGCAACTTATGCCATCGAAAAAATAAGGAGAGGTCAATCATGCAAAAAATGAAGCCAAAAATGAAGCAGAAGACTCGCTCTGGTGTAGCCAAGCGTTTTAAGATTACCGCTACTGGTAAAGTTCTTCGACGTTCACAAAACATGCGACACAGACGCCGCATTAAGAGTAAAAAGGCTATCCGTGCCTACCGAAAACCAGTTGAAGTAACTGGAAAGTGGGCAAAGAAAATCAAGCAAATGCTTGGTTTAGCATAAGAATAGAGAAGAGGAATAAGAGATCATGCCAAGAGTTAAAACAGGCGTAACCCGCCGCAGACGACATAAAAAAGTACTCGGCCTTACCAAAGGTTTCAGAGGTGCGAATAGTAGATTATACAAAAGAGCTAAAGAAGCTCTTCTTCACTCAGGTCAATATGCTTATATTGGTCGTCGCCTTCGCAAACGAGACATGCGTAAACTTTGGATTACCCGTATCAGTGCAGCAGTAAAAGAAGCTGATGAAACAATGAACTACTCACGGTTCATGAACGGCCTCAAGAAGGCCAACATCGAGATCAATCGAAAGATGTTATCTGAACTTGCTATCGCTGACTTTACCGCCTTTAAAAACTTAGTTTCTAAGGTGCGTGGGTAACGATTCATAACAATATCAAAACCTAAAGAGCCCCGTACCAACGGGGCTCTTTTAGTTTAAGAAGATGACCTGACAACCAGGTCCCCAGAAAAATAAAAAATAAGATAGAATAGAGTAGAATTGGCGCAAGATAAATATGATTAGTTTGAAGCATATTTGGAGAATTTTAAAAGATGTAAATGACAATAGTAGCAGTAGTTGCTTGAGGAGGCTTACAGCACATAAAATTACCAAATAGGCGAAAAGAAATATATTTTATCTTACGGCAAATCTACTAGAAAGAACTATGACAACAGCAGAGTATTCGCAAAAACTAGACACAGTAGTAACCGAGCTGAAAACAGCACTCCAGTCAGCAACCTCATCAGAAACCGTTGAAGCACTCAAAACAGAGTACCTCGGCAAAAAAGGCAGCTTCACCCTCCTCAGCAAACAAATCAAAGACGTTGATGACAAAAAAGAAGCTGGCCAACTCCTCAATACTACCAAACAAACCCTCGAAGACATGTTGGCAACTGCTCGTACCACTGCCGCTAAAAAACTAGCCTGGATCGACTTAACCATGCCAGGAAAAAAACCGGAAGTCGGCCACACGCACCCAGTCTCTCAAGCAATGGAAGAAATCACCCATATTTTTGAACAAATCGGCTTCACCCGTGTGCGCTATCCAGAAGTTGACTGGGACCACTACGTCTTTGAGGCTCTGAATATGCCAAAAAGCCATCCAGCTCGTGACGAGTGGGAAACCTTCTTTGTTGATGCACCTGTAGATAATCAAATGGGTAAGATGGTATTAACCACCCACACTTCAAATGGCCAAGTGCGAGAGATGGAGCGACTCAACTCACAGCCACCAATTCGGATGATTAACATCGCTCGTTGCTACCGCCGTCAGCAAGATGCTACTCATACCCAAATGTTCCATCAGTTTGAAGGCCTGGTAGTCGACAAAGGCATCACCATTCAGCACCTTAAGGGCACCCTCGATTACTTTGCAGAACAATTTTATGGACCTGGGACCAAGTCTCGTATCCGTCCGTTCCATTTCCAATTTACAGAGCCTTCATTTGAAGTCGACTTCTCGTGCCAAATCTGTCACGGCACAGGATACCTAGACGATGCAGAAACACAAAAGTGCCGCTTCTGTAAATCTGGCTGGCACGAAGTTGGCGGTGCAGGCATGGTCCATCCAAACGTCCTCAAAGCGGGGGGCATCGATCCAGACGAGTACACAGGCTTTGCATTCGGCTGGGGTATTGAGAGAACCTATACCCTTAAAGAAGGTCTTAACTTGGATGACATCAGGTTGCTTTATAGTGGCGACCTCAGATTCTTACACCAATTCTAGAAAACGACAAAGAGAAATCACGAAAGAATACCTATGAACATCTTAATCCCACACACCTGGCTCAAAGAACACCTTGAAACTGAAGCTGATCCAAAAACTATTCAAAAAAATGTCTCCCTCTGTGGACCATCAGTTGAGCGTATTTACGACATCGAAGGCGACAACGTTTATGACATTGAAGTCACCACCAACCGTGTCGATAGCATGTCTGTTCGGGGCATCGCTCGCGAAACTGCGGTTATTCTGAAGCAATTTGATATTAAAGCTGAACTCAAGCCGCTGACTTTGCTTGAGGACCTTCAGCCAGAAGTTGAACCCCTGCCACTACCAAAGATCATCAACGATCCAGAGCTCTCAAAACGAGTCATCTGTGTCGTCCTGCAAGGCGTTAAGCGCAATCCAACCCCCGAATGGATGGCTAAACGCTTACTCCAAACCGAACAAAATGTCCATGACGCCGTCATCGACATTACCAACTATGTCACACATGAACTTGGGCATCCCTGCCATGCCTTCGACTATGACAAACTCATGAATACCGGTGGCGAAATTAACATTGTTGAAGCCAAAAGTAACGAAACCTTTACCACCCTAGATGGCAATGAGTTCACTACTGTTGGTGGCGAAGTTGTCTTTAAGAATGGAGAAGGGGAAATCATCGACTTGCCTTCAATCAAAGGAACTGTCAACACTTCAATTGATGATAGCACCCAAAATGTCTTGCTCTTACTTGAGTCTATTACTGCTGAAAAAGTTCGCTTTGCCAGCATGACCCATGCTATTCGAACTACTGCAGCTCAACTCATGGAAAAACACGTTGACCCAGAACTGGCCAAAACAGTCCTGCTACGTGGAGTCGAACTCTACCGAGAGTTGTGCGAGGCCAAAATCGCTAGCCCAATCTACGATGATTTCCCAGGAAAAGTAGAACCAACCCCAGTTATTGTACCGTTGCATCGAATTACCGACTACTTAGGATTAACGATTGAGACAGATCGAATTGTTTCTATTTTAGAAACGTTGGGTTGTACAACAACTGTTTCTGATGAAGTACTGACTGTGACTCCACCAACCTTCAGACCTGACATTGCTATCCCAGCTGATGTCATTGAAGAAATTGCACGTATTTACGGCTACCATAACTTGCCAAGTACACTGATGGACACTCCAATTCCAACTACTAAACCAAGTGACGTTGATTTTGTGTTAGAAAATCGAATCAAACATTTCTTAGCAAACATAGGCTGGCAAGAAATCTACAGCTACTCTATGGTCAGTGAAGCAATTGCCAAGCAATCAGGATATGCACTTGACGGCCACTTAGCCTTGCAAAACCCACTCACTGACGATCGCATCTACATGCGCCGCTCGCTCGTCCCATCACTCGAGGAAATCATTGCCCAAAATGCCCGTGAAGAACACTTAAGTGTCTTTGAAATTGCTAATGTCTATCACCCTCTGGCGCATCAACTGCCAAGCCAGGAACTGATGCTCACCATGGTCAGCACCGATCAGTACACTACCGTTAAGGGAGCACTCGAAGCAGTGATGTGCCAGTTTTTCGTCGAAAATGTAAAGGTCAAACCAATTGATGGGTCCCACCTTTGTAACTCGGTACAATGTGGAGAAGTGTGGGTGGGTAACAACCTGCTCGGGAGTATCATGGTCTTGCCAACTGGACATACAGCGGCTGAACTCCAAATTTCACAACTCATGAAAGTTGCCCAAAAACATCCGACTTACCATAGCATTCCAAAAACTGCTGAGGTCAGAGAAGACATCACCTTAACACTTCCAGAAAAAACCTTAGTTGGTGAGGTGATCAAAACCCTTCAATCTAGCCATGAATTAATAACTTCGATAGAACTTAAAGATGTGTATCACCAGAACTACACCTTTGCGATTACCTACTGGCAGCCAGAGGAAAACTTGTCTTCTGCCGATGTTGAACCAGCTCGCAAAGCTCTAGTTGAAGCCGCCGAGGCTCAGTATTCAGCCCAATTAGTTGGTGAAATCTAGCCTTGTGTTGTAGACTGAGAGTGTGAAACGACTCTACCAGACACTCATTTGTGCCTTCATTTTTCTAATCCCCAGCAACTTGTTTTATGTGTTGACCGAAAGCGGAGCTCACGTACATGGGCTGCGAGTCGACTACCTCCTGCCAAAATTTTGGGCCATTGATGTGGTCATTTGGGCACTGATTGTACTGTGGTTTGTTGAAGAAAAGCACAACCGTTTTAAAACGCTCAAAAAGTGGAAAAAATCGCTAACCCGTCAACCAAAGGAATTGCTCGCTCTAACCAGCATTTTGCTAACGTTATTCGTCGTCCGACAATTCATGGCAGAACATGCTCTCATAGCACTATGGACGTTGCTTTCATGGGTAAAATTTGGCCTTCTTGCCGCTGTGCTCTACCAAAAACGCCAGCTAGTGGATCAAGCTATCACTTTCAAAGTGCTTGCAGTCACAGTCTTGTTTCAATCGTTAGTAGCGCTCTGGCAATGTTTCACCCAACAATCTCTCGGGGGATATCTTTTTCTGGGAGAAACTAATCTCTCAGACTTTGCTGGCCTGGCTAAAACATCATGGGGCGGGATAGAGCAGGTGCTACCATATGGCACTACCGCACATCCAAATGTTTTAGGGGGATTTTTGAGTCTCTCGCTATTGCTTTTATTGCCATTTTGCAAAACTAGAAAAGACCCATTTGTAAAAGTTGCAATTGGATTGTGCATGGGAATTGGTCTACTCGCGTTGATACTCACTCAATCGATGAGTGCCTGGTTTGCTCTCGGACTTGGACTTACTTTGATTTTTTGGAAACCATTACTCATCAAACTTCCTTCACGATTCGTAGTTGGTGGTATTTTTGTTGTTTTCCTCTTGAGTGTCTGGCTCCCACTACCTGGAGATTCACTTTCTATCTCACGACGTCAGTACCTCAATCAATCCGCCATTCGCATGAGTATTGATCATCCTTTTTTTGGCGTCGGTGTACAAAACTTCACTTCCCAAGTTGAAAAATACTCACCAACCAAAGAAGTCGTAAGATTTGTCCAACCAGCGCACAATGCACTCATACTTCTACTGGCAGAAACAGGACTGCTTGGGCTGATACTTGGGTTTATTTTGATAAAGAAACTCACTACGCACACAGACTACTTTGCTCTGGTACCTCTACTACCAATTGTCTTTTTAGACCACTATGTACTCACTATCCAAAGTGGCATGGTGTTGCTGCTGTTTTATGTAATCCACAATCAAGAGTAAATATATTGCACGCAGATTTCATTATTTCCTTTTACCTGCATAAGTGGCTGCCGCTGGTATTTGCTACATCACGTATGAGGCTCACCCTGACCTAGTGCTCCTGGTCTACGTATAAGACGGCTCATTGCCATCTGAGCATGAAAAGCCCGACGATCTAATCGCCGGGCTTTTTACTTCTCTGAACTATTTTTACGGCACCTCAATCACCAAAGGTGACGGACTCGGACTTGGTGAAGGAGAAGGGGACGGGCTCGGAGAGGGCGAGGGTTCTGGCTCATCCCAATCTACACCTCCAGTACCTATACGATGCTTCCCAGACTCAGTTTTTTGACCAGAGTTGCTGTAGGCTTTTGCCTGAATTTCATAGCGGCCAGCTGGTAAGTTGAGGTCGCCTTCATAGCGACGCTCAGTGATAGTTTCACGGAGTTCACCGTTTACGTAGATCTCAACTTTTTCGATACCATCACCTGATTCTGACTCAAATTTAAGGGGAATCTTTGTCTCTTGGTAGGTCGTTTCATTATCTGGATCCTGAAGATTTAAGTACACCTCAGAGTTATCACCGCAGTACTCGGTTGGCACCTTATAACGGCTATCCTCTTGGCCTTCTATCCAAGCATTGATGCCTTCTTGCCAACGATTCTTGCCGTCTTCGCTGTATGGATCTTCAACTTGTAAAACAATAAACTCTTCTTTGTCGTAGTCCCCTTTACGGATGCGCGCGTCTGTAGCAAGTTTGCGCTCACCCTTACAGAGTTCAACATAGCGATGAATTGGATCCGGAATCGTAGGAACCGTGCCGGTAATAAAATAGTCTTCTTTCTGTGGAAATTCGTCGTGCGCTGGATAGCCTGAAATCTGATCAACCGCAATTTTTTCAACACCTGCTGGCATCTCCCACACAGGAGATTCATACTCTTCTTTTTCGAGAGCGGCCATAATGATACGACGCCAAATTGGAGACGCACCAGACACACCTGATGCCACAGACTTCATCTTGCTGTTGTCGTTATTTCCAACCCAAGTTCCCACTATTATGTCTCGTGACCACCCAATGGCCCAGTTATCACGCTGATCATTGGTAGTACCTGTTTTGACAGCCACGCCTGCATTGACATTAAGCAGCGAGTTTCCACCAAAAGCAATATAGCGAGCTGTGTTATCAGAAAGAATATTGTTAATCAGGAAAGCTTCTTGCTCCGTCATAACCTGTTGGCCTTTTGCTTGACGATGTTCATACACTACATTTCCATTGGCATCTTCAACTTTCAAAATTGAAACAGGATCCACCCGCATTCCCCCATTAGCAAAAGCACTGTAGGCTGACACCAGCTCGATCATGTGCACGTCGGCACCACCCAATGTGGCAGCTAAACCAAAGCGCTTGAGGTTTTCTTCCGTTGGCTCAAGTGTTACCAAGCCCATGTCGTACGCTTGCTGGAGGAAGTTATCTACTCCCACAATTGCCAGAGCCTTAACAGCAGGGATATTGAGCGAACTGCCTAAGCTGTTTCGAACAGAAACAGGACCTCTAAACTTGCCATCGTAGTTTTTTGGCTCATACGGATCGATGTTATCATTCTGTTGGAAGGTCGTAGGCACATCAACCAAAATGCTTGAAGGACTATACCCTTGCTTAAAGAGCGTTAAGTAGGTAAGTGGCTTAATCGATGAACCTGGTTGACGCAGACCATCCACCACCACATTAAACTGACCACCTATATCACTATTGCTATAATCCCGACTACCAACCAAGGCAATGATCTCGCCGGTTTGTGGATGGATCACCAAGGCGGCACCATTGGTAATATTCAAGTCTTCCACCTCTTCTACCTCTTCCTTCACAATCTGTTGGGCTTGCTCCTGGAGTTCCCAATCGAGAGATGTGGTCACAGTAAAACCCCCGGATTGCACTACTTCTTCACCAAACATTTCTTCCAGTTGATCTTGCACATAGAAAACAAAGTGAGGTGCTTTTATATCTAGGGCAGCGCGTTCGAACTCAACAGAGTCAATCTGACCCACGGCCTCTTCATAAGCTAAATCAGAGATGTAACCGTCTTCTTTCATACGAATCAGCACTCCACGGGTACGAATTTTCCAAAGTGGTTCGCCATCATCATCGGTTTTTCCAAAATATGGCGAATACGCACTCGGTCGCTGTGGTAGTCCAGCCAAAATGGCAGACTCCACCAGCGTCAAATCCTTAACGTCCTTGTTGAAATACACTTCGGCAGCAGTGCCTACACCCCAAGCAGTTCCTCCATAGGGAGCCTCATTAAGGTACATTGTCAGAATTTCATCTTTGGTAAAAATACGCTCAAGCTGAAGTGAGAGCACCAGCTCTTTAAACTTACGGGAAATACTTCGTTCGTTGGTCAGCAGAGCATTCTTAACTAACTGCTGAGTAAGGGTCGAACCACCAACTACACGTTGACGGAAAATCACGTTGTAAGGAATACGTAGCACCGTCATGAAGTCAAAACCTCCGTGTTTGTAGAAATCCTTATCCTCAATCGCTACCACCGCCTGTTTAAGATGCTCAGGAAGTTCTTCTGTTGTGACTGGGTTACGACGTTCGTCATCAAAAAGATCGTACAAAAGCTCACCATTTCGATCATAAATCTTGGTGCTAAAACCTTCACGTCGAACAACCTCGCCAGGCTTTGGCAACTCACGGCTGAACCATGCTACAGCGGCAAAAAAACCAATAATCATCACAAACACACCAATCACAGTTGCAACTGCACCATAGCGCATTAACTTGAAGTATAAAAGTTTCTTTTGTTCTGGGGTTCTGCCGTTGCCCAATCTGGAATGGGCACGGCGTGAACGTCGTCGGAGTCGCATAGTGGCCTCATTAAACACTACTTTGGCTTTTTCTGAAAGCAGCTGTTCATACTCGGCTACTTTTGGATAGCGTGTTACTACTTTGGTGTGGATCTCTGTGAGTTTACCTATAACTGGTTGAGCCAGCTGACGAACTCGATCCATTATGTCGGTAGTGTTCATATTCTAGCATTGTATCATTTTGGGAATGTCGTGACAGACAAAATGCTAGTCCTCGTCAAACACCGCATCGTTACTCGCTTCCTTATAGGCGCGGGTTCGCTGACGACTGCGTTCATAGAAGCGAGGGATTTCTGAGGAAATCCAGGCAAGTTTTTGGGGGTCGGCAACGTAGTTATCAAGATCAACTCTGTAAGGAACATCATCACCTTTAGTACGATCTATGACCAACTCATTCGGAATGCGGTTGTTATGTCGATACGAGGCATCAACCTGTCGTAGCAGTTTATTTCCCAGCCACCTCACCACACCGACTTTGTCAAGACCACTAGCATCGAAGTCAAAAAAGGGATACTTAGCATGAGAAGCATCAAGGACTTCAATGATATTGCTCGTGCCTTCTGGTAGCATGTTCGTTTGCTTGGCAAGCTCAAAAAGTCTATCAAGATAGAGCGCTGCATTATCCTTAGTAGCAAATTTTCTAAAAAGCACTAACCAATAAATCCCAAATGAAATATTCTCATTTAACTTGGTAAATTCGAAATGCGTCGCTTTACCTTCGGCAACAGTTTTAAAGAGTCTCATCAAGCCACGATTTTTAAGCAAAACTTGATCATCATACACAAAGACTTCGGTACCATAAATGCCGCGGTGAGCAGACATCACTTGCAGTAACCCTGTACGGGCAGCTTCTATTGCCTCCTCTGCAAAGTACACTGTATCTGCACCCACAAACACCATGTTAATGTTGAGATCCCGCTCAACAAAGAGACGTTCAAAATTCAGAGAGGAAACATACTCAATCCCATCAGGGTCAACCTGCATTGCTGCAGCCTCAGTCTCGATAAGGTGAGTTGGAAGGGCAGAGTCAGCAATAATATCAAAGTCATTTGGAGGCAACTCGGCATCTAGTAAAGCTGAATCAACATCTGCAATCAGCTTCACTATCACACGGCTAATACCCCCTTTATGGTAGATACCATCAATTTCGGGAAGTGGAAAGTCATGTGGTTGTCCTTCGGAGTCAAGAATACGAAGGCCTCTGCGCTCTCCTGTTTTGGTTTCCATAGTAATAATTGAAACCTTGTCAGATTTTTGTGCCAACGTAGATAACGACATTGATCGGACACGAACACGTGGAATTTCAATCTGTTGACCAACCGGAACTCCCTCTGAAATCCGAAGAATTGCTTCATGTGCTCTCAATACAGAATCACCTTCTTTATCCACTTCAGTTGCTAGTTCGGCAATAATTTGTGCAACCAACTGTGTTGCGTACTGATGAATACCCTCTGTATACTCCTCTGGATGTTGCTCTAATGATCGCTGCAAGCGTCGTAAAAAGAGCATCGTACGAAACCACCAACTCTCATGATCGGCAGTGATGATATTTTCGACAACATCGAGTTTTTGTCTAAATGGTTCGTATTCTTGTTTTCGAATAGTGGTAATTTGCTCTTTGGATAGTGGCATTTTGATGGATGGAGTATAACACAAATATGCATACTAAACAGGGATGTCAAACTACTGAAAAATTGAAACGGAAAAAGTTACCAGCTGCCACCTCCTCCTCCACCACCGCCGCCGCCAGAAGACCCACCGCCACTAAAACCAGATCCACTGCTCGAACTAGAAGACGGATTGTATGACAAACTTGAACCCATTTCTTGGCTAAAACCACGAACAAATTGAGAAGTATTCCAAGTTGTAAGGGCAGCTGAGTTCAAATAATCTGGTGGCTCTAAACCAAGCTCATCCATATCTTTGGCAAGACGGTCAACCACACCAAGTGCCACCGCAAAGGGGAGCACTTCTTCAATAAAGAGCTGTTTTTCTTTAATTTCCTCACGCCACTTGCCGTAGGTGATAGTTTTTCGAAGACCTCTCGCTTGTAGCCACAGATTTGTGCCAACAGCTGACTTCTGTGTCATGTTGTAAGCAATCATCATGCCGAATGGAACTTGAATAAGAAGCACAGGCAAAGGCCAAATGATATTGAGTGGAAAAAAGACTGTCACGATAGCGAAAACAGCAATGCCCACCATGCCAACATACGCGAGAATTCCCATTGCGCGTGCCCTACCAGGGCTTTGGACATACACCTTTTTGGCAGTGAGTGATTTTTCCATCAGAGCTTGAGCTGCCGAGATAGAACGATAGAACGTTCCTTTAAGTTCAGATATCTTTACTACCGGATTCTTTTTAAACAACTCACCATGCAAGTACTTCTGCACTTCTGGCAACTGAGCATCAGCTGGTTTGAGTTTCGTGAATTGATAATCACGTGTCTTACCAAATAGGAAGTTTTTCTTTTCAATCACTTCAACCTTAGCATATTTTTTGTGAACCAGTTCTAGAATCTCGGCAATAATATCTTGCGTATCTACGCGCTCATCAATCAGTGCCCCGGCTTCTCCAGGAGTTAGGTCCTTGAGTGGCTCGTAGACGAATGGTTCTCGGGCTTTAAGAGAAATCGGTCGTTTTTGCGTTGGCTGATCCACGTTCATGTCGTAGACATTTGGAGAAACAAACTGAATATCTCGACCTTTTTTGTTCCACATCAAGATAATTCCCAACAAAGGGAGAGGAATCAACAAGAGTGGCCAGTTATGCTTGAGCCAGAGCATCATAAGATCAGACTGAGTGGGGAACTGCAAACTACTTTCTAAAGGAAACTTGATAGCCAAGGTAAGGTTGTCACCATAGTTGATTGTTTCCGAATAGGAAAAAGTAGCGGTGTTTTCTTGATACGAAGTTTCACAAAGTCCATCATCAGTGCCATACTGCCCACTAAAACAAGCTACCTCGGTAATAGGGGCAAACTCAGAGTGAATAGTGGCAGTTGTTGAGGAGATTGGTATCTTCCAACCCTCTCCAGTGATATCCCAGTACAGTTCGACGTGGTCCTCAAGTTGATTAATTGCGCGTTCGACAGTGTAGGTAATCACGTAGGTTTTGTCGCCCGTAAAAGTGACATCCGGGTCACCAATTTTGAGCGTCAGATAGGGACCATCCATAAAACGGGTGTACTGGATAGAGCGGCCCTGCTTGTCTTGCACTGAAATTTTCGAGATTCGCAGCGTCTCTTTGACGCCATCCTTGTTGTAACTAACCGGAATGTAACGATAGATACCGTGCTTACTGAGGGTCGTGGTGTACTGGATTTCTTCTCGGATCTTAATTGAAGTATCTTGGTTAATGGTAATGTCAGAGTTGAATGAAGGAATTTCTTCGGTGAGTTGAGTTTGAGCTTGAACAGGCAACACTATCCTAAACATTCCCAAAATAAATACCGCAAGAGCGAAGAAAAGTTTTTTCATGGTTGTAGATAGCATACTACATCTCTGAGCATTTTCTGAGTGTAGTCAAAAAAATTCTCCGATACTTAGAAAGTCGGATTAGGAAATGTCATGTTTCTGAAGGAGAGGAGTGGTAAAATGAAAAATATGCAAAAAGTCTCACAGTACCTTTCGAAAGTTTTCACTTTTAGCGCTCTAGCTTTCATTTTGAGTCTTATCACGATCTCTTTCTTAGGTGTGTACTTCTTGGGAGATACCGTTACATACATGCAGTTTGGTTCTATGGGCAGTCCACTCACAACATTTATTCAACATGATGGCTTATGGCCCCCACTTTTTGCACTTTTGTATAACGTTGCCAACCATCTACCGATTTCTCCATTTTTACTTGCCTCACTGTGGGTGAGCGCAACACTAAGTGTGTACATACTGTTGGCAACACTTTTTGTGCATCAAATGGGAATTAAAAAAGGCCAAGCACTTGCACTCGTGACACTCTGTATTACTGGACCACTAACGTTGGTACTACAGTCGTATATTTCTGAACCACTGACACTCCTTCTTTGGCTGGCGACACTATATGCAACGGTACAATTTTGGAAAACATCTCAAGAAAAATGGTTAGTTTTGTGGCTGATTGTAGCCGCACTCCTACCCATGAGCCGCTGGCTTGGAGCACTGGTAACGCTGTGGTTTTCTGGCTGGATCTTCTTAAAACTACTGCTTGATCTCAAGAAAGCAAAAAAACCAACTTACTCACCTTGGTTAGTACTACTTATACTAGCAACCGTGTGGGTCCCCATTGGGCTGTACCTGTTCCGCACTAAAGTATTGATTGGTTCCTTTTTCCCGTTGAGAGATGCACAACTTCGCAGTGCTTCAGAAATTGCAGTAAGATACGCGCAAGAAATTATGTTTGGGGCAGGACTAGCTACTGTAGCCGCTTTTTTACTTGGTCTTGGCAGCAAGATAAAAACAACCGCCTTCCACAAGGTTACTGCCATGCTTACTTTCGGAAGCGGGGCACTGTACTTAGCAGGTTTACTGTTTAGTGAGTCCCATTACTTTATCGTGCCTCACATTCCCTCTAGATTTGTGGGCTTAAGCTTTCCGTTTATTATATTGACTGCCTTCATGGTTGGAATACTTTGCCAAAAGTTTGCTCCGACAAAAATGAAGCCTTGGCTCCGCGTGGCTGGAGCTGTGCTTGGAAGCATTGTCATCCTTGGTGCACTCGCTACAAGCATTTCTCGGTTGAAGGCTGAAACTGCCAGTCCTGAGCCACTGTATACCTACGCTGGCTGGACGGGAGATAGTGCGAACTACTGCCGACCAAATACTAATTTGATATATCACGTTCACACCCGCAATTGGGGGGCACACTCACTCGATTACTTGTGCAAAACTGCAACTGTTGTTACTACTCCCACTCATTTTTCTGTAGAGCAGGGGGCAACGGTGATTTCTCCATACGAAATTGAAAATCTTGAACTTACAGATACCTTTACGCTTAATGAGTATGTTACCTACATATATACTGCTACACAAAGTGCCACTATTGATGTGGAAAAGTTATTCTCCAATCGCAGTGTTTTTCAGTAGTTTTAATTGATTTGTCATCATATTTGCCGTATTAGATTTTTTGACATTTTTTTCGCAGAATAATATTCAACATATATGTGTCTTAGTCTAAGGTCCATGCTCACTGAGAGCTAGAGACCTACACTAACCACCATAGCCCCCTGGAAAACCCAGGGGGCTTTTGCTACAATACCTCTATATGACACACACAGCTATCTGTGCCAACTATTATGCATACCCACTCAAATAAGAGGGGCACGTTGTGTTTGTGAAAGCGGCCCCAAAGAGGGGCTTTTTTCGTAAAAAAAGCAAAAAAAGGAGAATATGTCAGAAATAACTACAAAAATTGAAGAAAAGCGAACCGAAATCGATGCACTCAACACCGAAATTGTACAAAGAATCGCCAAACGCACTGCTATAGTTAAACAAATTGGTGAGCTAAAAAAACAAGAACAGATTGAAATCCGAGACCCAGAGCGCGAACACTTGATGCTTACTCAAGTTCGAAATGATGCTACGTTGTATGGTGTCGATCCAGAGTATATCGAGGACGTCTTCCGCGCTATTATAAAAGGTGCCCGAGACGTCCAAAAATAATCACACTTTGATACAATATTTTAGAAAGCATACAAAACATATGAAAAAACCAGATATAGACACTGTCCTCAAAAGGGGAGTGGCCGAGGTACTACCGGACAAAAAAACACTCAAAGAACTCATGGAAAAGAGAAAAGTCCGTGTCTACCTCGGAATTGACCCAACTGGTTCACTGTTGACCCTCGGACATAGCGTGGTGCTTCGAAAGCTCCAGCAGTTTGCCGATCTTGGCCATGAAGTAATCCTCTTAATCGGAAATGGCACAGTTAAGATTGGTGATCCAACCGGAAAAGACAGCACACGCCCAGAGCTGACTGACAAAGAAATAGAAGCTAACTTCAAAACCTGGAAACAACAGGCCAGCAAGATCCTCGATTTCGAAAAAATCGAGATCAAACACAATGGAGATTGGCTCGATGAACTCACCTACAGCGATATGGTGAAGTTAATGGCCAAAACCACGGTGCAGCAACTCATGGAGCGTGACATGTTCCAGGATCGCCTCAAAGCTGGTCGCCCCATACATGGCCATGAAATTATGTACCCACTGTTGCAAGGTTACGACTCAGTAGCCATGGATGTCGATCTCGAGATTGGCGGCACCGACCAAACCTTCAACATGATGATGGGACGCAGCCTTCAGAAACAGTACAACAATAAAGAAAAGTGGGTCCTCACCACACCAATCATTAACGGAACTGATGGTCGCAAAATGAGTAAGTCATATGGCAACTTTATTGCTCTGACAGAAGAACCAAATGACATGTATGGCAAGCTCATGTCAGTGGCTGACGAAATGATTATCGAGTACTTTACCGTTCTGACTGATGTTGCTGACGACGAAATTTCCGAAATGGCACATGCCATTGCCGGGGGCGAAAACCCAATGGAGTACAAAAAACGTTTAGCCTTCACGGTGACTGAGATGTACCACACCACTGCCGATGCGGAAACTGCTGAAGATCATTTCCAGAGGACTGTTCAAAATAAGGAACTGCCGGATGACATGCAGGAAATAAACATCGAAGAAGCCAACTCCGTACTTGATGCGGTCAAACTCTGTGTACCGGAAGAGAGTACCAGTAATATTCGTCGGTTAATCAATCAAAATGCAGTCGAATTCTTTTATGGTCAAGACTCTGAAAAACCAGACAATCCGTTCGCAACTCTCGAAACTGAGATGAATGGCAAACCACTAGAGATTATCCGCGTGGGAAAGCGCCGATTCTTTAAAGTTGTTTTAGAATAAGATAGAAAGTTACGCATGAAAAAGAAAACGCGACAACGAATTGTACAAATTTTTGCGATCGTAGCCATTATTGGCATGGTGGTCAGTACAGTGGCTGGGGGCTTGCTGTACTTGTTGTAAACTCCTATGTACTTTTTATCAACACGTCTAGATGAGGTCAAAGGCATTGGTGATGCCTTGTATGCCAAACTGGAAAAACGTGGCTATAGCACTGTTAAGGACTTGGTTCTGGCCGTGCCGCTACGCTATGAAGATCGATCGCACACCACTCAGATTGCTGAATTACAGTCAGGAAATTTGATTACAGTGCGTGGAAAAATGAGCAGTGCTCGCAACTTCTATAAAGGACGCAGAAGTATGCAGTCTGCCAAAGTTTCTGATGAAACTGGAACCGTAAAACTGCAGTGGTTTAATAATCCTCACGTGATTTCTAACATTAAAGATGGAGAAGAGTACTACGTCAGTGGCACATATAACCCAAAATATAAGAGTATTGCCCAGCCAACCATCGAGCGTGTTTTTGATAGTCACGGAGATGCAAAAGAAAACATTCACACAGGTCGATTGGTGCCTTTATATAGCACCATGATCCCGTTAAAGCAGGGGACTCAACGGCGAGTATTGAAGGAAATTTTAAATAATTTGCGAATTCCCAATGATTTAGAACTACAACATATGAGGTTGGTGGAATCCTTTGATGAAATACATTTTCCCACGACAGTGGACCATGTGGTTTTGGCGCGCGAGCGCCTGGCACTTGAAGAATTACTGGCCTTGATTCGGCGCTCGCGCGCCATCAAACAGGAGTGGAAAGAACTGCACACCGCGCCAGCATTTGAAATCCCTGCCAAACCGACCGCTGCCATTCCGGCCAGTATTCCATTTTCCCTCACGAATGCCCAACAGAAGAGTGTGACCGAAATTTTGAAAGACATTTCCCAGAGTGAACCAATGAACCGTCTGCTGATTGGAGACGTGGGATCGGGTAAAACTGTAGTTGCAGGCATTGCCTGTAACCTTATTGCTGAGCAAAACAAAAATAGTGCCATTATTGCTCCAACCAAAATCCTAGCCACTCAACATGCCGAGAGTTTAGTAAAACTTTTTCCGGATCTAAACGTTGAGTTGGTAACTGGTGGCCGCAAACCACTGGAAGTTCCTAAAGAACCTACGTTGTTTGTGGGTACGCATGCCGTGATTAACCGACTTGAAAACATCAAACCTGCGCTTGTCATCTATGACGAACAGCACCGCTTTGGTGTAGGGCAACGCAGTGCCGCCCTGGGACTCTCGTACATGCCACATATTTTGACCATGTCGGCCACTCCAATTCCACGCAGCTTAATGTTGACGATTTTCTCCCACTTACAACTCAGCGTGATTGATGAAATGCCGGCAGGCCGCTTGCCAACAAAGACCTGGCTCGTTCCTGACTCAAAACGCGAAGACTCATACAACTGGATGGCCAAAAACCTAACCAAAAACCACGCCCAAGCAATTGTGGTTTGTCCGTTTATTGATCCTTCCGAACACCTGGCTTTTGAAAATGTGGTCTCAGCCACAGAAACCTTTGAGGCCATGAGCGCCTTCATGAGGCAGCAACATCCAGGGCTTCGCCTTGGCCTGCTGCACGGCCGCCAAAAGAAAACAGAGCAGAGTAGTGTGATCAAAGATCTCTATGCAGGGGAAATCGACATCCTGGTGACCACCCCAATGGTTGAGGTTGGACTGGACCTCAAACGCGCCAGCATCATAGTTATTGAGGCTGCCGAGCGCTTTGGCATGGCCAGTTTGCACCAGTTGCGCGGCCGCGTCGGCCGCGCAAACCAACAAGGCTACTGTCTGCTGTTTAGCAACGCCAACGGCATGAGCAGCAAAGAACGCCTGGAAGCCTTCAGTAAAGAAAACAATGGCCTCAAACTTGCAGAGCTTGACCTCAAAAATCGGGGTTCTGGAAATTTATTTGGCACTATGCAACATGGCTTCAGCGACTTGCAGTTCGCCGACTGGGCAAACCTTGAACTGATTGGTAGAGCACAAAAAACCTATGAAGAACTGCCAAATGATTGGGAACCATTGTTTGCCACAGATAGAAAAACAACTACAGAAATTCCTCTAGCAAACTAGAGAAGAACCCATATTGTCTTTTTCCTCAACGAGTGGTACTATCACACCCTCGTGTCATTTTGCTTCAAAATGGTATACTAAAATCGTCACCTGACGTGACATATCAGAAGAAACACAGCGAAGCAACCGCTTCGAGTAGGAAAGGCACCCATGGGAGCATTACCAAAAAACAAAATTACTAGCGTTGAAAGAGGCAAGCGTCGCCGCGGAAACCGTCCAACTATTACTAAGGACTCCAACAAAGCTGCAGTTCCTCTTCACAAACAGTCACTTGTTAATGATATCCTTAAAAAAGTTGGTATCAAAAAATAACATCCGTTTTGCGGAAGTAACTACAAGAAAAGGACAGCATGTCTGACCATAGACACCAGAAACGCATCAAAATCATGCAAGATCTTTTTGCGTGCACATTTAGTGATGACAATAAAGCACGATGTCTTGAAGAGAAAGATCCTGAATCTACAGTACACCGGCTGCTTCAAGTTATTGATGACATCGATGCCCGGCTGCAAAAAGTTGCTCCAGAGCGTCCATTGTCCGAAATCAACCAAGTTGACTTGGCCATCATGCGTACCATTGTCTTTGAGTCAGATCATAAAGAGACTCCCATTAAGGTGCTCATAAATGAAGCTGTCGAGATGGCGAAAGAGTTTGGCAGTGAATCGTCATCACGGTTTGTGAATGGCGTACTCGCTACTTTACTCATTCCAGAAGGTGGTCTTCCTCCAGAAGAGGAACATGTAAAAGAGCTAGTAAAAGAAACAGAGGAGCCGGAAGAAGCAGACTCTGAGTATAACGACTTTGAAGAGGATTACGATGATTAATGAAGAACTCTATACTAAAACACTCATGACTGTTCGCGAAATTATTTCGGCAGAAACAGGAAACGAAGTAGAAGAAATCTTACCAGATATGCACTTGGAAGATGAACTTGAAGTCGCAGAGGAGGATTTGACCCGTCTCATTAAAGTTCTCAACGGCCACTTCAATATTCAACTTGACCCAGTCGCTATCGAGGAAGAGGAGAGTGTCACCACAGTCAGAGAATTGGCTGCTGTTGTCACCGAAGAGATAGAACTGGGATAAAGCCTATGAAGATACCCGCTTTCAAAAACGAAGCATTACTTACAAACGCCCTCACACACCGCAGCGCACTCAACGAAAACAACGAATCTGCAGACATCTCTAATGAACGTCTTGAATTCTTGGGTGATGCCGTGTTGGAGTTAATTACCACCGAATTTTTATACAACAAATTTCCGAATAAACCTGAGGGAATCTTAACTGCTTACCGGAGCGCCTTGGTTAAAACTACCACCTTAGCCAAAGTTGCAACAAAATTAGGCCTTGGTGAGGCTTTATACATGAGTAAGGGAGAGGAAGCCACAGGTGGTCGCACTAACGAAGGTCTACTCGCAGACACTATGGAAGCAGTGATTGGGGCTCTGTACCTCGATCAGGGCCTTCAAAATGTCAGTGAATTCCTGCACACGGAGCTTTTCACCGAAATTGACCTGATCCTCAAAAATAAGCTGTATAAGGATCCAAAGAGCCATCTCCAGGAAGTGGTCCAAGCACTTGGCCATGAAACTCCTGAATACCAAGTAATCACCGAAAAAGGACCTGACCACGACAAGGAATTTACTATCCAAGTGATTGTCGATGGAAAGAAAGTTGCCACCGGAATTGGAACCAGCAAACAACGAGCTCAACAGGATGCTGCTCAAAAAGCATTGGAAAAGTACCCTGATATGACAGAGTAATTCTCTATAGATCAGAATTACAAAACAACTTGATAATAATCCAGATGTAGAGTATAATTTGGTTTCTGTAGTCAGACAGAACACTGATCACAGAATGCTCTAACAGAACACTAGTATAAAAAAAAAGCTAAATAAAGATACACAAAGTATGCTTAAAATCAAACTCGCTCGATTTGGTAAAAGAAATCAGCCACACTATCGTATTATTGTAAACGAAGCACGCTCAAAGCGTGATGGAGCTTACATCGATCTTATTGGTCACTATGCACCAACTCAAACTCCAAAAATTCTCGAAATGAACATGGAACTCTACAAAGAATGGCTCGCAAAAGGTGCCCAGCCAACTGAAACCGTTGCACACCTCGCTGCTCGTTATGAATCTGGAAATCCATTCCCAGCCAAAAAAGCTGTCCCCTCAAAAAAGGCAAAAGCTAAGGCACAAGAAGCTGCTGAGCAGTCCAAAGCTGCTGCAAAAGCTCCAAAGAAAGAAGCTCCAGCTGAAGTTGCTGTTGAAGAAACCCCAGCCGCAGAGGACACTAAACCTGAAACATCAGAGAAAGCTGCAGAATAGTTCATCTTGCAGTTCTCCTAACAACCAAGAACTAGAAAGTAGTCTGCATGAAAAATTTAATCGAATATATCTTGATCCACTTAGTTGAACACCCTGAGGAAGTCAAAGTTGTCGAATCAGAAGATGATCGCGGTGCCGTGTATACCATTCACGTCCATAAAGACGATATTGGTCGTGTCATCGGAAAAGGTGGCTCAGTCATCCAATCTATCCGTAACATCGGAAAAATCCGTGCTGTCAAAGAAGGCATTCATGCCTACATAAATTTAGCAGAAGACGAGGACGAAGAATAAATTTTCTTAATTGAATGAAACTAAAATGGGCCAGGCTGAAAGCCTGGCCCATTTGGTAGTGCTGTAAACTATTCGTTTGTCACTGATCCAGCACCATCATCCGTAACTTCACCAACAACAGGTTGTTCAACTTAATCCTGAGCGTCAAAGACTGCTTTATCTTGAGCTTGTGTTACTTCTAACTCTTCCTGAAGCGCTCCCAGATCATTAGTCGGGAGTTGTCCGCCTAACTCATCTAATATCTGCAATTTTGAGATTCCAAAAGGGTCTTCAACACCGCCACCAACAATCTCTGTTTGTTCTGGAAGACCATGGTCCTGGAATTGTGACAAAGCAGTCAAGACATTTCTATCTAGCGCGGTCAACTCAGGAAGTGGAGCATCAACGGGTGCCTTGATAGACTGGGTAAAGAAATACGTACTGGTACTCAGCTTAGCCCTGATAGCTTTGTTAGTGCCACGATCAGCAGCAGAGGCGCCTTGTCCGAGTGAAAGCTGAGTAATGGTAGTAAACGGTGAAATTCTTTCAATATCAAGCAAAAATTGCTGCAGCTCATCGAAACTGCCTTCAATCTCAAGATCTAATTCCATTGAATCAACATCAGTATTCACTTTTGATTTAGAGGTAGTAGTATCAGCACTATCTGTTGAAATATTTCCAGGTGTCAACTCAAAATTAGTGACAGAAATATTGTTTTTCACTGCGATTGTGTTTAAGCTTGTCAAAAACTCAAGTAATGGTTTTCTTGAGGGAAGGGCAGAGTTAACGATAGAAGCTTGTGAATACTCCTCTGTAGAATCTATTGATTGTAGTTCAACTAACTTTGATTTTAGTTTTGTTAAAGTCGGCGCCTGTTTAGAATATTTAGTGTTAAGAGCTAAACTTTCCCGAATTTGAGGATAGATTGCAAACGCTACCAAACCTAAGCCAAGCACAACCAAACCAACAGTGTACACTAACTTACGTCGTGTAACCCAAAGCAACTTGTAATTAAATTGTTGTTTCTTTGCCGGCATAATCTTATTCTTCCAATACCCCTATGTCTACTGCCGTTTCACTCGCTGCAGTTGCAACCTCATCTAGGTAATCCGACACACCCAAGATGATAGTAAGCTTGATCGTGTAGGCACCATTTTCTCCACGACCCAAATCGCTACGATCAACTTTGGCATACTTTTGCTTGACTTCATCTGACTCAAGTACTTTGAACACATTTTCTAGATCAAAAACACTTGGAGCAGTCAAAGTGAATGAGACGATGTTGTTGTCATCTTCCGAGTAGTCGATTCCACTAATAATCACATGGGGACCGAACGCTTGTGAAAAGTACACCATGGCTTCTTGCTTATCTTGGCGTTTTCCAAACAAATCGGAAAGCGCACGCAACTTATGAGCAAAAATGTTGTAATCCTTCTCGATATTTTCTTGAGCTGAAATTGCTTTACGTGTGTTCGCCTGATCCTCTTCAAGGCGATTGAATCGATAGACCAAGAAAAAGCGAACACTAACCACAATCAAAAAAAACACAAAGATAACCATTACCCCAATAATGGCATATCGAAACCACTTCTCATCCTGCAATTGTTGCTGAGTGAGACGTTTTCTGCGGTTGGCTACAAAGTTAATTAACCTTGCCATACTACAATTCTCTCAAGAGTAATCCCATACACACTCCCATAGCAGGAGGATTGATCGTTTCTGGAACGGTACCTTCAACACCAGTAAATGGAGCTGCAACTAATACTTCTGTACCGAGTTCTTGAGCAATAAACTGCACTAAGTTTGGCATCGATGCAGTCCCCCCAGAGAGAACTACACGCTGAACTGATTCATTGGGAAATTGGGTACCGAAAAACTGTACTGACTTCTTAATCTCATTCGAGAGGACTTGTATCCCCGGCAGTATTGCCTGGGCAACTTTTCCTTGGAACTGAGTCTCATCCAATCCATATGTGCGTTTGTATTTTTCTGCCTGATCTTGATCAAGGCCAACAGACTTTTCGAGGGCTTTGGTTAACAACTGCCCCCCATTCATGTGCGACGTCACAAACGCAATCTCACCTTGACGAACAACAGCCATATTCATACTTGAGGCACCAATGTGGACGACCATGGTATTCGGATCTTCGGCAGTGAACATCAGGGAGCGAACCAGAGAAAGCATATGTGTTTCTACGAGTGACGGCTCAATACCGAGGGCGTGGAACATATCAACGTACCGATCGACCACCTGCTTGCGAGCACCAATCAACATGATTCTCATTGGTCGCTTTTCACTTTTTGGCGGACGATACAGCACTTGATACTCAAGAGCCAACTCTTCTGGAGGAATAGGGATGTGTTGCTCGGCTTGCCAACCAATAGCAGATGCAAGCTCTGCGTCACTAAGAGGAGGAATTTCGATAACTTTACTGGAAATAACTGACTCGGGCAATGAAAGACGAACATCTGTGCGTGGTAGGTCGTTGTCGACAATCACAGACTCGATCAAATTAATGAGTTTATCTTGATTCACATCATCGGTTGGAACCGCAATACCTGTGGTATTAAAAACCTCTGCAATACGCTCAATTTTGGGTTTAGGACCAGCCTTACCAGCGATGGCCTTTATACTGTAGGTACCAATATCGAGAACGAGTGTAGACATAGGGCAGGCTTTCTTCTATTGTTATTCGCTTATAGTTGCGTGATAGCTACTCCTGAATTTATAGCTCCTCCTGAATATAATGCGTAATCCATATATGCTGGACCAGCAGGCAAGGTTCGAGAAACTTCAATGTTACGCTCTTCGTCACCTTCTGTGTAGGTAGCCGAAGAAGAAATGATGTAATACTGAGTTGGGAAGCCAATATTTCCTTCTACGAGAATATCGGTATCAGCATATACAGGACGCACGCGCATGAAAAGCGCACCAGAAGGAATTTGTGTTGCTTGAAGTACATAGCGATGATAATAAGGGTCACCCCCAATTGTGTTTGCATCGATAAAGTTATCGGTATGACCATCACAACTTGGTCCAAATGGAATAGCAATTGATCGAGTTGTGCCAGAGTCGTCATAGAAGATATGGGCGACTAACGATGCGCGGTTGGTAC
This sequence comes from Pseudomonadales bacterium, assembly GCA_020632255.1. Taxonomy (GTDB): domain Bacteria; phylum Patescibacteriota; class Microgenomatia; order UBA1400; family PJMF01; genus CG1-02-43-31. The sequence goes on along the minus strand of JACKFX010000004.1, from coordinate 64,794 downwards.
AATCGCCCTCAGAAGCCCAATTAAACGTAATATCGTTGTCATACCCAGATAAATCGAGATGCAAACTGGCTCCTTCAGCAACGCGTGCCTCGAGACGACTGCTACCTTGGACATCGAAGGTGACGTCAACACCATCGACAGTAAGAGTTTGCTGTCCTTCGGTAACCTGACTCAAAGCTTCTTCGATTCCAGATTCTGCTGCATTAAAAACACGAACACTGTCTGCCTGTTGGTCAGAAAGGAATAATTCTTGAGTAGTTCGAGTTGCCAAAGACAAACCAATGGTCAATAAAACGACCATGATAAGCAGCACCACAACGGCCACTTGTCCTGACTGGTATAAAGGATTTTTTTTAAGCATAGTACGTGCGCATTGCTACTATGTTTCATCATACCGTACTTTCAGAGTAATAGGCAAGGGGTTTATGGGGTTTGCGTTGGACGCTCACCAACAGTTCGCTTCTGCTCGGAACTTTCCAATGATTTGACGCCTTTTAGCCTAGTGGTGACGTTCCGACCAAGACCAACACAAACCTCAAAAACACCCTTGAGGATGGTAGTGCCTACATTTGGGGGGAGGGAAGTGAAGAAGAAAAATGCTAGGGTTTAGCGATATTCTTCGTTTTCTTCCATATCCTTTTGGATAAGGTTGCGAAGGTACACTGAGCGTGGAATTTTCTTGTTCTTAGAAATCCAGTCAAGGTAGTTACCGATTGCAGGGGAGATGAAGAAGTTGAAGCGGACGTCTTGAGAATCGTGTGCATTTTCTAACGAAATATCGAGTATTTCCTCAAGAGTGTGTTCACTATATCCAATAATTTGAAGCTTATCTGATTCAACCCCCTTAATACTGTTTGGGACCTGTGCTTTCTCATTGTTGTACATAACAACAACTGGTTTAAGAAGATTTACAGCTACTGCGAGTTCATAACCCACACTAACATCAGGCTTTGATGTTTCGAATACAACAACATCGGCATTTTTTATCCATCTCATTGATCTTTTTGCGTATAACTCTGCTTCTGCAGGTGTTTCCTTTTCAATATCCGAAATTGTTCTATTTAAGTAATGATCAGTAACAACTGTGTGCCCAATTTTTTCAATTAAGTTACAAATATTTTTGTAGTCTTCTTTACTACCATCTACGGCAGCTGCAAAATGAACTTTCATAAGTTTTCTCCTAAATAACTTCCTTTATTAATCTTTGAATTTCAGCGTTAAGTTTTTTTCTTTTCTCTAGAACCTCAATTGATCTCTCATTCGATAAGTCTTCATCATGAATTTTTGTTAAATTATTTGAAACAAAATGCATATAACCAAAATCGAGATTTGCTTCTTTTGCAGCTAGGGCAAAATATCCAACCTCAGAATCAACAAAAGTAAACTTGTGAAAGTAGTTCACCCATTCAGAAACTTCAAATAATACAGATGGAGAATTGATATGTGACCCCTTCATTAATAAATCAGACTTACTCTTCTCAAAAACATTCTTCCATTTAATAAATTGGCCATTAATATAACCTGTGTTCCCAGTGGCTAGAGTTGCATTGGGAATTATATCCTCAGCAATTCCACCAAGTTTTGCCGTAAAAATTACTTTTTTATGTCCTAGTTTTGCGATTTTATGAACAATTCTGTATAAAATATCTGCCCAAAAACTAAATTGCACAATCAAATATGTCACTTGTTTGCCAGATTCTAGTCTTTCTGTTGCCCAAAATATTTCGTCATCTCCCTGCCATATGGTATTCTCATCAGTAAAATTAAACAGCTCTACTCCCAAAACAACTGCATCAGTAACTTCTACCGTTTCTAGGGCAAGACTATCAACGGCGGTCCAGCATTCTTTTTCTGTAGGCAAAATATATGAGACATGGTCACTACGTTTACCCTGCAAAGCAAAGTAAGAAGCCACAAGAGATGCATAGTGGCGCACATAATCTTTGCCAGGAAAACACTTAAGGATCAATTTATTTTCAAATACCTCAGCAGTAGGACGTTGCCAATTTGTTAACTTACCATCTTTTTCATGTTCAGAAACAATTACACTTCTATCATAGCTACCTATAACTAAAATTTCGTCGTATTTTTCCGCATTTTCATCCCTGAGCAATTGATGCATTTTTATTTCAATATACTGAAATACTGATTCTCCCATACTATGCATATGAAGATCAGAAACAATAAAAGGTTTTTCTCTTCTTCTGGCTAATATTTGTTTTTCAGCAGTATTCATTCCCGGTATTATACCACTAAGATCGTATATAAGACGTGTGGTATTTACACACATGGTAAAATGTCTCAAATGAAAATATATTATACCACTTCCGCCAGAGGTAATGATGAGGTTTTTACAAACTCATTACACATCTTTAATTCCATTTTAGAGCTTGGGCATACACATCTCGATGATTTCAGAAATGACATGAATCAAGAAAAAGTTTACTCAGACTCATTTGAAGAAAAAAAACTTCGATATAAAAATGCAATGAGACATACTCAATTAGCAGATATTGTAATTCTTGAAGTGTCTACTCATAGTCTAACAATGGGATACCTTCTAAATGTAGCACTTCAAAACAACAAGCCAATTATTTTACTGCATCTTAGAAACCGTTTGCCAGCTTTTGCAGAAGGAATCGAAAAATCAAAACTACAAATCTGGGAATATTCAATGAAAGATATTGACGTTATTCTCTCAGAGTCGCTCGAACAAGCAAAAAAGGATGTAACTACTAGATTCAATCTATTTATAACTGGAGAACAATACTCATATTTAGAAAAAAAATCCATAGAAAAAAAGGTTGGAAAATCTGAAGTTATTAGAGAGTTAATAGACACAGCCATAGATAATGATACTCAAATAGAGTAAAATAAATCCCACTTACAGAAAAAGTGTGAAGGCCCGGTGGGGATATGCAGCAGAGAAGCGAAGGTAGTCCACATAAAAACAACAGACAAAGTGGGTTTACGCTCATCGAGCTGATGATTGTGACGTCGCTGATGGTAATTCTCAGTTTGACGGTTTCGTCGATGTTTATGACGTTTCTGATTACTAACGCACGAACCAATACCAAGAATACTCTCAAGGTTGAGGGTTCAAATGCGCTGTCTCAAATGGAGTTTATGCTTCGAAATTCATATCAGTTAACAACTAACTCGTCTGCACAGGTGTGTCAGAGTAACATGTCTAGTATTGCTCTCGAATCGTTAGATGGGGGGGTGACAGAGTTCATAGAAGCAATTGATGATTCTGTTTCCAAAATAGCTTCAAATAGTGATGTATTCTTGACTTCTGATGCCGTCACAGTTGTTCCTGGTTCGTTGCAGTTTGACTGTACAGAGGCATATAGTGGAACTCGTTCTGTTCAGATTGACTTCGACCTGAGTAAGGTTGTGCCATCAGTTAACAACACTACCAATGAAGAATCTACCCAACATTTTACAACAGTGGTTTCTCTCAGAAATTAATTCACACTAATTATTACTGTAATCTTTAAAGATTTGTGTAACCTTAACTTCACTGGTCAAGCCTGATTTGCGCTCCCAGCTAACAGTAATTTCTGCAGTCACATCCTGAGTAAGGATGCCGCTGTCCTTGGTAATATCCACCGAGCGATTAAAATCCATATTCGCCTCGGTGATAATGCAATCATCAGGTGAGCTAGAGAGATCGGAAATCTCGTCTATACCTGCTGGCATACACAGACCATCGCCTTCGGTGATATCGTTGTGGAAGGTCGCCCAACCTAGATTTCCGCGCTCAGTGCGCAACACCTCCATGCCTCCCTGTGCAAGAACTGTAGCAATCTCACGGTAGCGGGCTTCGGAGTTATTTTTAACAGAGCTTGAGACACCAATAGCCACAGCAGTGACAATAGTGCCAACAATCATGGTGGCAATCAAAAGTTCTATCAGGGTTGAACCTTGTTTTGAGCTAAAGGCAAAAAGGCGGGCAGTGCGTTTCATATCTTCCACTATAAACAAGTTGTGCTTCCTACACTAGAGACATAGCAGCCCTCAGTGACTTCACCAGAGGAGCGAACTTGAAAATAAAAAATGTTACTGTTTCTGCTAATATACACGTCATTATTCACAACGTTCGCTAATCCTTGAAGAGTAAAATATGTGACTTCAAAGTCTGTGACCGTCAATCCGGTCGGAATGTCGTAGGTATCGCGCACTATTTCCTGTGATATAGAGAATTTACCTAACCCACATACAGCCTTTTGCTCAAGGGTTTGGCCGTTTGTCTCAACTTTATATCCTTGAAGGGCGGAACATACAGTGGGATCAGGATTATCGCGGACGCGCGCGCGCGTGCGCGCGCTACTCAAAAACTGCTTAACCTCATTCGCAGTGTTTTGCACTGTTTGGCGATCATTAAACCGGAAAAAGCCCGCAATCGAAGCAGTGAAAACAATCAACATCAGAGCCACAGTAATAATCATCTCAATCAGGGTAATACCTGATTGCAAACTCTGTGCAGAATACCTTCTGGCTGAGCGTTTGAGTATTAACATGATGGGCAGCTTTTTCTTTCTTGCAAGTGTTTATGGATTCTCGACACAGTACGTAGTAGTTCCCTGTGGACATTCCGTAGGAGAACTAGCGTTGCTACTATTTTCCATATTGGCGCAAACACAAAAATCACTCCCATCTGAACTGTACGAATAGATATTGGGAGATACATTCTTAGGATCAGTAGGATATGGATCGGTCATGTAATCACCGCCTACTAAGACCTGCGCCATCGTGCCATATACAGTACCACTTGGATACATTCCCTTATCAGCTCGATATAACACGAGACCTTGCCGCACAGTTTCCATATCTGCCTTGCGCTTAGCATCACGTGAGTTTTTGCTTGCCGCCGAAAAACTCATCAGCCCAATAGTCGTCAAGACGATAATGATTGTAGACACGACCAAAAGCTCAATTAAACTAAATCCAGCTTGTTTATTTTTGTTTCTCATTGAAATCCTTTATTGCTGGTTAACCATACAGAAATACGAACCTGGCTGACCTAAGTTTCCACAACTGCCGTTAGCAGCATTTCCATTGGTGTTACTATCTGGTTCTAGGTGAGCACAGACACAATACGTATTTGCGGTGCTACCATATAAACCACATGGATAATCACTTCCATCTTTTGGATCAGTTGGAGCAGCTCTTCCAGGTAAAAAAGTATACATGTTACTACAGTTTGAATCATAATTTCCGTTATTAGTCGCGTTATATTGTTCGAATGATTTAGCAATTGCGTTAATGTCTCCTTGACGCTTAGCATTACGTGCTTTCTGCTGGGCAGTGGTGAATGCTGCCGCACTAATGGCAATCAAGATACCAATAACTGAAATAACAACCAACAGCTCGAGAAGGGTAAATCCGAGCGACTTGGCTTGTGTACTTTGTTTCATACTGTTCCTTTTCTTGTTGTCATTCTAGGCAGAGTTTGCCTCAAAAAGCAACTGGTTACTCAACTATAATGATTACTTTACTAATATCTGTTAGCACAGACTCAACACCCCAATTATCTAGCAAACTCAGTGTTGCAGTGTAACTGCATTTAGCTTGATTACATGAGTAGCGATGCATTGCTTGAGCTGAATCGAGCTGGATTGTCTCAGTTTCACCATCTCCGAATGCCAGCGTTGCCGTGACAGTATTACCTTTTCCAGGATCTGTCACATAATTAAACTCAACTGTATCCCCTTTGTTGATGGTAACTGTTCTAGTCGAGTATTCATAAAACGGACTAGTGGTAAACGAAAGCACCACTGGACGACTCACACATTGGGAAAAACAACTCTTCTCACAACCTGTTAGACCTGTAATCGTGTCACCAACTCCTTTTTCTGAAATGCCATCACAACAAAAATACCCATATCCTGAGCACGAGGTAATTGGACCATTTTCAAAGTCATAGATCGAAGCAGAGTCAACAACCGTTCCAGCCGATGCTGCTATAGTCTTGGTACGAGTAATGAACGTTGGTTCAAAGAAAAGCCACTCACTTACAAAAACTTCGACATCACGATATACCTCAAGTTCAACAGCGCTCTGCACATCACGAAGGGTAAAGCCGGACCCACCTTGTTTTTTGGTTACAAAGGGAGGTAACACCTCTTGAGAAATCAAAACCGGCTCAAGCGAGTTCTCAACACAGTTCACCTCGAGCACATACTCTGTATCACTAATGAATCGCAATCTAAGTTCTGGACCCTCGGGAGAGGAAAACTCTGACACGCCCTTGGCTCTACAACTAGATGCATAACTGCCTTTGTGTGACATTAACACGAGATCTGAGAGAGAAGTGGCGACTTTGTGCGTCCCAATCATCAGCAAAATTTCACGAGAGACAAGAAATGCTCCCACAACCACAATCAACAGAATTATCGTAAACTTCGCGAAAAATCGTACTATGCGCATACTACTATACTACTAAATATGAGTACCTCTTGTCACCCTCTGAACTCCAGAGTAAATACTAAAATTCATAGGACAACCCCTGTTTAATACAGAAAATTCAGGTACCAAGAGACAATATCATGGCCCCAAATGAGACTAATGACTGTGCCTATAATTAAAAATGGTCCAAACGGAATTGGTTGCTTCATCTTCTTCTTGCCAGCCACTACTGAGACAACTCCAATCACTGCCCCAATAATAAAAGCGGAAAAAATACCCACCACTGCCGATGGCCATCCCATGAGAAGAGTGAGCGGAGCAATAAGTTTAACATCACCAAGACCTAACCCTCTGCCACGAGTTATAAACCATAAGCTAAAGAAAAATAAAACTGCTACAGCCATACCCATCAGTGCCCACATAAAATCCCGTGGTTGCATGATCCCCGAGTACATCAGAGCTAACTGATACACCACCACCAAAGCTGAGAGCGCCACAACCGCTTTATCAGGAATAACGTAGACCAACACATCAGTCACAAAAATAACCATCAAAATGGCCGCAACTGCGAGCCAAAAGAGAGGTTGTAACACAACAAATGGCTCTTGGGTCAGTTTGAAAAACAAAAACAAACCTGCATACCACCATACAAATAACACACCCGTCAGTCCCTCCACGACCGGATGCGAAATAGAAATGGCTTTTTTGCAGTGCCGACATCTACCTCGCAAAATCAGGTAAGAGAGGAGGGGAACGTTATCATACCAAGCTATCTGGGCTCCGCAAACATCACAATGCGATCGACCAGTCACCCAGGATTCATCACGAATTGAACGGAGAATAACGACATTTAAAAAACTGCCAATTACCAACCCGACAATAAAGAAAAATAGAGCTGGAATCAAAAACGGAAGGATTGCCATTGCAGGGATCAGTATAGCACTGGATGTGAAAAAAAAGAAAACCAGACCGAGCTTGGTGACGAAAATGGCCGCGCTCGCAGAGCGCGGCCAACTTTTTCAAACGTAAGCGATCAATCTGTTATGGGAGACAGACCATCATTTGAGTTGGTTCTGTACCGTATCCTCCACAGACTTGGGCAGCAATGTCAGCCATATCATCTGGAAGTCCTGGACCAACTCCGTTACCAGTTCCAGCAGCATCACCACAGCGAGCTTCAGCTTCCTGCACAAAAGCAGCAGATTGAGGAGTAAAACAGACGTAAGTACTTGCTCCTTGATCACCGCTATTGTAAATGTACAAAGGGGTTGAATTTTCATCAGAAATACGAGTTGTAAATGATTCTTTAACTTCAAGCGCGCCAGTACACGTATCAACGGTGGTTGTATCACCTGAACCAAGTCTCGTTAAAACTGGACAATCTGTAACAGTGCCATCATCGTATGCATACCAAGAATTATCAACTGTCACAAATGGAGGTTCATCTGGATTTGATGTATTCTCTAAAGTGTGATCGTCTGTTGGTCTGTATACCCATGGGAAGTATCCCTGGAACGCATTAAACCGATCGATAGCACTCAGAAGCTGCTCTGCATCAGAGCGAGACCCCGTGTCACGACCACGATTAATCTGCTCAACCGGGTTAATGGCTGAAAGAACCGCAACGGCCAGGATACCAAGAATTGAAATCACGATCAGAAGTTCGATCATGGTGAAACCTGCGGCACTTTTTGCCGAGGCCAAAAATGAATTGAGTCTTTTGGACAGTTTCATATGTGTTACCTCTTACTACTTTCTTTGCTTTATAATTATATTTCCAAAACTAATACGCAAATCTACTTTACACTAATTAGACAGCGCTTGACAAGTACTATTCGAGTTGCAAAATAACTCTTTGCTAAACAGATTGAAAAAAACCATCCTAACAGTGACTACATTATGAATCACTCTATACTCTTTACATACATCCAAAATACTACTATTGGACATTAGCAAAGTTTATATTTGACTGCTAAAAACTAAGAGTTATTATTTTAACTGCTAAATCAACCCATTCTTTACACTTCGTTGTTCGCATTTATTTCGGGTATAGCTCATCAACTTCATCAGGAAAACTATAGATGAGTAATAAAAGTAATAAGAGCAACTAGAACTGACTAGTGAGGTTGTAGATAGGCATAATCACCGCAATCACCATTGCACCTACACCTACACCGAGAACTACCATAATTAACGGCTCCATTGCAGCAGTTAAGTTTTTAACAGCTTGCTCGGCTTCTTGCTCGAAGTACTTAGAAAGTTTAAACAAGACATCATCAAGTTTTCCTGTTTCTTCACCCACACTAATCATCTGCTGTAAGATGGGGGGAAACGATTCGTATCGAGAAATTGATTGACTTAGTGACACACCTTTTTCCACTTGCTTTGTGGCTTCTTTTAAAGCATTTTGATACACCAAGTTTTCAACACCATCGGTCACAATTTCGAGAGCTTGCAGTAACGAAATACCAGACCCTAACAGCAGTGAAAGTGTGCGTGTAAACTCAGTTAAAATAGTTTTTTGTCGCAAAATACCAAAAATTGGCACTTTCAACACAAATGAGTCCCACTGCAAATGGCCAACTGGGGTTTTTTTCCATCTGGAGAAAACTGCAAAAGCCGCTGCCATACCACCAAGCACAATGTACCAAAAGTTAACCATAAAGTCAGAAATACCAATCAACACGAGTGTGGGAAGTGGCAGCTGCGCACCAAAGTCTTTATACATTTCGGTCAACTTTGGAATCACGAAAATCATCATAATAAATCCAACAACGACCATGGCAATAGTCACAATAATTGGATAAATCATGGCACCCTTTGTTTTGGCACGAAACTCCTTCTGCTTCTCCATGTTTTCGGCCAAACGATTAAGAACCTCGTCGAGCACACCACCTGCCTCACCAGCACGAACGAGTTGGATATAGACTTTGCTAAACTCTTTATTTTTTTCGAGTGAGGACGCAAAAGTATTCCCTCCTTCAACATCCTGAAGAATAGTAGCCACCAAACGGGACATTTCTGCTTTGCTTTGCCTCACCAAAATGGACAAGCCATTTGCCAATGGCAAACCAGCAGTGATCATGGTTGAAAGTTGGCGGGTAAATGTCACAATGTCGTCAACTTTAACACCAAACAACATGTTGGTGATAACAGCAAACGATTGCTCGGTGAGAGGATTGAGCTTGATGACTAAAAGGCCACGACTCTGCAACAGAGCCGCTGCTTGCTCAATGCTTTGAGCTTCAACTTTTCCGTTGACATTCTCACTAAATTGGTTTTTTGCGACGTACTTAAAAAATGGCATATCTCATCCTCGCATCAAGTCTAACAAATAGCTACGAGATCTTTCCCTTTCCAAGGAGACGATCAGCATCTTCCTTTCTGAATGCATACTCACGAGCGCTTGCCTCAGAAATCACACCTTGCTGTACGAGTTGCTGCAGATGAGTTTCAATCAGCACCATTCCTTCTCCAGCAGAGGTCTGCATGACGTTATCAATCTGGTGAGTCTTAGCTTCACGAATCAAGTTACGAATAGCTGGATTAGTAACCATAATCTCAAAAGCTGCCACACGGCCACCGGAAGTCTTTGGTAACAAACGCTGAGAAGCCACAACTTTCAGCGTTGCGGCCAACTGCTGTCTGATCTGTCCCTGTTGATGGGCAGGGAAGACATCAATGATGCGGTCAATGGTCTGAGCAGCACTAGCAGTATGCAAAGTGGCAAACACCAAGTGACCAGTTTCGGCAATCGTAATTGCCGAAGCAATAGTTTCGTAGTCACGCATTTCACCAATCAGCACGACATCTGGGTCTTCACGCAGAACAGACTTAAGCGCAATATCCCAGCCATGAGTGTCTTGGTTAATTTCACGCTGAGAGATCACACTTTTAGCAGGCGTGTACATAAACTCGATAGGATCTTCGATGGTGATAATATGCTCGGCGCGGGTTTCATTTATACGCTGAACCATTGCAGCCAGTGACGTTGATTTACCTTCACCGGTTGGGCCAGTAATCAACACTAAACCTTGTTTATACTCAGTAAATTCAACAAAAATATTTGGTAGATGTAAATCTTCTAACGACTTAACTTTACTAGGAATCAAACGCAGGGCTGCCGTCATAGCATTTTTACTATGGTAGACATTAACACGAAAACGACCATACTCCTTAAATTGGTATCCAAAGTCGAGCTCTTTATTCACCCCAACATAGTCTTTTTGCTCTTGGGTAAGAATTGGATGAATCAACGCTTCACACTCTTTTGGACCAAGAATTGGCGAATTCGGAACCGGGGCAAGTACACCATTGATACGAGTCATCGGTGGGGAACCAACGGAAATGTGGATGTCTGATCCTTCCTGCTCTACCAGGATCTGCATAATGTCGTGAATATTCATATTTCTCCCTTTGGTTTGATTCCTTCTTGTAGGTTTTTAAATTTGTGCCACACGTAGAACTTCTTCAATAGTAGTAACTCCATTGAGTGCTTTAATGTACCCATCTTGTTTCATCAACAACATACCTTCCGTCATAGCATACTTTTCCATATCTGACGCTGGACGACGCTCCAAAATCATTTTAGAAATTGGTTCACTAATTGGCATGACTTCAAAAATAGCCACACGACCACGATATTCTGGCTCTGTCTGTGGACGTTCTTTCTTGCATCGATAAAGCATGATATCTTCAGGCTTCTTGTTATTGGTCTTACACCACTGGTCGAATCGAGGCCCTAAGACGTCCTGAATATCCTTGAGTACTGCTGCCTCTGGCTTGTACTGTTCTTTATATGGTTCATTGATACGACGAAGCACACGCTGCGCCATCACCAAAGTGATAGAGGAAGCCAAAAGAAACGGCTCTGCACCCATATCCAAAAGACGAGGGAGGGCTCCAGCCGCACTGGAAGTGTGCAACGTGGAGAAGACCAAGTGACCAGTCAGTGCGGCCTGCACAGCCAGCTCCGCTGTCTCTGAGTCACGAATTTCTCCCACCATGATAATGTTAGGGTCCTGACGCAAGAACGAACGGAGTCCTGAAGCAAAAGTCAAACCTGCCTGAGGATTGATCTGCACCTGGTTAATACCTGACATCTGGTACTCCACTGGATCCTCAAGTGTCATAATGTTCACTTTTGGTGAGTTAATCTTGTGCAAAATAGAGTAGAGCGTCGTGGTTTTACCAGATCCAGTAGGACCTGTCACCAAGACAATTCCGTGTGGAACTACAATTGCTTCATTGACATGCTTGAGGGCAAGGCCTTCCATGCCCAGTGAAGGCAAGTCTGGCACAGATTGGTCTTTTTTGAGAAGACGCATCACGATTTTTTCGCCGTGAATTGTCGGCAGCGTAGAGACACGCAAGTCCACTTCTTGATCATTGGCTTGGAAGTTAAAACGACCATCCTGTGGCACACGCTTTTCGTCAATCTTTAAGTTAGACAGAATTTTGATACGAGAAACCACCGCATCATGCACCGATGATGGCAAAATGAGCTTCTCTTGCAAAATACCGTCAATACGATAGCGCACACGAGTGCGGTTTTCTTGTGGCTCAATGTGAATATCTGAAGCCAACGCCTTCATAGCGAACTCAACAATAGTGTGGACGATCTTGGTAATAGGAGCTTGCCGAATTGTCTCTCCAGAAAGTTGAGAAAAATCTTGCTTTTGTTGCTTTGCTTGCGCGACCTGACTGGTTTCTTGCAGTGCTTCGGTCACCTCACTCGAGAGTGATTGTGAGTAATGCTCGGCCAACGTACGTTCCAACTCAGATGGCATAGCATACTTAGCTTGTATGCGAACACCTGATTTTTTCTCGGCAAAGTCGATTGCTGCCAAATCAAGTGGGTTAATCATGGCAACCACCATGGTATTCTCAGCTTTGTTAAAACTGATTGGCAGCATCTTATAAGTGCGTGCTACACTTTCTGGCAATTGGTTGAGCGCCTGCGGGTCAGTTCCCGTATCAGCAATCTTCAAAAATTCAATGCCGTTAAACTCAGCCTTTGCTTGCGTAATCGCTTCTTCGCTAGCGTAGTTTTTTTCGGATAAAATCTGCTCGACTGGGGTACCAGTACTTATTTGTTCTACATTAATCTGGTTGTAAGCTTCCTTGGTAATCGAGCCATTGTTAAGCAAAATATCGAGCATTGAGTTTGGCTTGCCATTAGAAACTGGTTGTGTTTCAGAAACTGGTTGTGTTTCAGAAACTGGAGGTGTTTCAGCTACTACAGGAGTCACTGGAGCAGGTGCCAATGGAGGAGTCTCAGTAGCCGATTCTTTCTGTGGTTCTACTGTTTCCTCTGTTTTTGTTTCTTCTGGGGATGCTGAAAGCACAGGGGTGTCTGCAACCGGCTCAGCTTGAGTTGGTGGAGAAGTAGATTCAGCTGGTAATTCAGTTGTCTCGATTGGTTCGATTGTTTCAGTTGGAGTAGGCTCAGAAGGAGTTTCCACTGGAACTTTTTCTGGCGGTTCGGATGGTGTCTCAGTATCTGCAACTGCCGAAACTGCAGGGGCATCCACACCCGCATCTGCGCTGGCAAGCAGCTGATCAACCGCACCAGCTGCAGCAGACAAATCTGCAGCGCCGACTGCATTTTCTTCTTGAAGAGATTGATCAATTGCCGATGCAGTAGAAACTGCAGAGCTATCGTCACTTGGAGTCACTGCCAAATTACTTGCACCAACTCCACCAGCAGGATTACTCGTTACACCAACGGGCTTGTTTTCTGGAATTTGCAGTGGTTTTGGATCTTGGGCAGGATCTTGCATAGCTACGTTTAGAGCATTTTAACGGTGTTCTACTACCCACTATACTGTAAAATAATCCTGACAACAATAGACTGTCTCTATACAACACTCGGAACAAATTAGATCACATATTCATGGAAACATCCTTTTTGACCTCACATCTGCTGCTTACTTCTGGAAATATGAAAACAGCAGCAACAGAGTATCTGCAAGAAAAATGGAGTATTGAAAGTGATTTCTATCCACACTTGGCTTGGTTTGGTGAGGAAGAGAGCGCGCTTAAAATAGCCACTGTCCGCAATCTGCAGGAACACCTAAGCTTCGCCCAAACCGCCAAGCACCCCCGCTACGTCATCATCATCGGCATCGATTCCGCCACTATTCCTGCTCAGAATGCACTCCTGAAAATTGTTGAAGAGCCACCTGCCCACACTCAACTACTTCTGGTTGGACATGAGCTCTCAGCCATTTTACCCACCATTCAGTCGCGCTGTGTACTTTCTGTTAAAACAGTCGCTGCTCCTGAAACAACTGAAGCCGCTGAAATCTACTCCCAACTTGTAGGCACAGACATTCCAGTGGCCTTAAACCTAGCAGAGAACTACACAGATAGGGCTGCAGCGTTAACTCTAACTGTCACCCTACTAACTGAACTCCATGCCCAACTTGAAAAACGACCTTCAGAAAAACTTCGAGAAGATCTCAAAGTGGTCATTTCTCTCAAGAGGCAACTCGAAGCCAACTGCAATGTGCAGTTAGTGGTTGAGGAGGCTTTTTTACAACTTATTTGAAATAGCTTTGAAAAAAACATTCGAGTGCAAAGACGTTGTTGAGTTATTGCTAAATAGTAATATATGTTACCTAATAGTATGATACATTTTAGTATATATAGACTCTCAAAACAAAGAAAAAGCCGGAAATAGAAGTGCTCAGTGGCTCTTCTCGAGGAAAGTGAACCTATTATCGCGCCCCAAATTGTGTTAGTATCATTTTGTACTAGTAACTCGTAGTTCAAAAGAAACACACTCCACGACTCGACTGCCCATCAAGTGGATCTTTGTCATTTGTTCAAAGATATGCTATAAAAGTGTCTCCGGTAAACTACTTCTTAGAATGGATATGGCAAATACTAACTCTCACTATCAAGCATCAGAAATTAAGGTACTTGAAGGACTCGAACCAGTTCGCAAGCGTCCAGGTATGTACATCGGATCTACCGATGGTCGAGGTCTTCATCACTTGGCAAAAGAAATTCTCGACAATGCTGTTGATGAAGCTATTGCAGGGTATGGAAAAGCTATTCAGCTCTATCACACTGAAGTAGGGGACCGTGAGCGCAAACTCGCTGCAGTTGAGTTAACAGAAACAGAAGCCATCACCGTGGTCGATAACGGACGTGGTATTCCTGTCGATATGCACACCTCTGGTGTTTCAGCATTACAAGTTGTTATGACCAAGCTCCATGCTGGAGGTAAATTTGAAGAAACTGCCTACCAGGCAAGTGGAGGACTGCATGGTGTCGGTTCTTCAGCCGTTAACGCACTTTCAAATTTGGTCCAAGTTGTGGTCAAACGTGATGGTGCCTACCACTATCAGTACTACACTCAAGGAAAACCCCTCACAGATGTAAAGAAGATTACGGAAGCTGAGGTTAAGAAAATGTTCCCACTCGAATCACAACAATTTGTGACCTACGAGACCGGAACTCTGTTGCAGTTTATTCCTGATAGCACCATCTTTTCCACCACTTCTTTCAGTCATAAAAACTTAGTCAGCATTATTAAAGACCGCGCCTACTTGATGGCAGGTATTTACTTCCAACTCATTGACACCATCGAAAACAGTGAAGAGCACTACTACTTCGAAGGTGGAATTCGCAGTCTGGTTGAGCACATCAACATGACTAAAAAGCCACTGCATAAAGTCATGTACACCGAAGGTGTCTGGACCGACGACACCACTGGCAAAAAGATTGGGATTGAAGTTGCACTTCAATATAACGATTCATATAAAGAAAGAGTCGAATCCTATGTAAACGTTATCCACACACCAGATGGTGGAGCTCATGTAAATGGCTTCACATTAGGACTGGGTAATGTACTCCGAAAGTACGCAAAAGACCACAATCTACTTAAAGAGAAAGAAAGTTTCTCAAGTGAGGATATGCGCGAAGGTTTATCTGCCGTCATCTTTGTAAAGATGCCTTCAAATGACCTCCAGTTTGAGTCTCAAACCAAAACAAAGCTCAACAATAGTGAAGCGCAAACCGCTGTCTACCAAATCTTTAAAGATGGTCTCGAAACCTTCCTCGAAGAGCATCCAAAAGCGGGCAAAGCCATCATCGAAAAAATCATGCTCTCCGCCCGCGCTCGCATGGCTGCTCGCGCTGCCAAAGACGCGGTAATCCGTAAAGGTGTCTTTGAGGGCTCATCTCTGCCAGGAAAATTGGCGGACTGCCAAAGCAAAAACCCAGCCGACAGTGAAATCTACATCGTAGAGGGAGACTCTGCAGGTGGTTCGGCCAAGCAGGGTAGAGACCGTAAGTTCCAAGCTATCTTCCCACTTCGTGGTAAGATCTTAAACACCGAGCGCGCTCGCCTTGATAAAATTGTGGCCTCTGAAGAAGTTAAGAACTTAGTTATTGCCCTCGGCGCAGGTATTGGAGAAACATTTGATCCAGAAAAACTCCGCTATCACCGCATTATTCTCATGAATGACGCTGACGTCGACGGAGAACATATTACTACCTTAGGACTGACGTTTTTCTTTAGACATTTGCCAGATGTTGTTGAACAAGGCTACCTCTACATCGCTATGCCACCACTCTTTAAGGTTGCATGGGGCAAAAACGAGAAATATGTCTACAGTGAAGAAGAAAAGGATAAACTTGTTGCAGAAATTCGCCTCGAAAGTGAAAATGTTAACATCGGTGTCCAACGCTACAAAGGTTTGGGTGAAATGAACCCAGAACAACTCTGGGACACCACCATGAACCCTGAAACTCGTATGCTCAAACGCGTGACCATCGCTGACGCTGACAAAGCTGACGCCACCTTCAGCACCCTCATGGGTGACGACGTGGCCCCTCGCAAAAAGTTTATTCAGACGCATGCGAAGTTAGCAAATATTGATATATAAAAGGAAAACATGACAGAAGAAAGATACAGAATTGTCACAGAGACTCCGGCAAGATTTCAAGAATTTGAAAGAAAGGTTGATAACGTGAGTGATACTATTGCACATATCAACCAGCTTGAATCCAAATATCCAGATGATTTCAGTGCTTGGATAGCTGAACTTCCTGAGAATCTAAAGAGTCTGTATGAAGAGATCAATGTAGCTCAAGAAAAACTAATGACAAATAGCATTACAGATGACGAGAGAGAAGCAAAACGAACTGCCTTGTATATGCAGATTGCAACAAATCCAGAAAAAAATGCTGAACTTGCAGAGCTTTGGCAAATACTCAAGCAAAAAGATCTCGAAAAATCTCGAGAGCGACACGACCAATCGTAACAAAATAAAGGACCTCTATGCCAACCACCTACATCATCGGACATCAAAAACCAGACACAGACGCAGTCGTCGCAGCTATGGCTCTGGCTGAGTTGCACGAAAACACACCTACACAGCCTGACCACGCAAACTCAGTGCCAGTTATCGCTGATCCACTTAATCCAGAAACCACCTTTCTTTTCGAGAAGTTTGGCGTGACTGCACCTCGTCAAATCACTGCTGCAGATATCACAGCAGAAGACAAAGTCATCCTCGTCGACCACAACGAAGAGTCCCAACGCATGACTGGTATTAATCCAGATCAGATCGTCAACATCGTTGACCATCACAAAGCTAACATTAACTTTAACGCACCAATCTGTTTGGTCTTCCGACCTTGGGGATCAACGTCGACCATCATGTACCACATGATGAAAACAAAAAATGTGACTCCTTCAAAAACGATTGCAGCCCTCATGCTGGCTGCCATTCTTTCAGACACAGTTGGCTTCAAGAGCGCTACCACCACTCCAAAAGACAAAGAATATGGGGAAGAATTAGCAAAGATTGCAGAAATCTCTGATGTCGAAGCGTTTACCCTCGAAATCTTTAAGGCAAAATCTGATGTTTCCGCCCTCAGCGATGAAGAAATTGTCAAAAATGACTTCAAAGTCTTTGAGTTTGGCAAGAAAACCATGATTGATCAGCTCGAAACAGTCGAGCAAGACATGATTCTGACAGAAAAGAAGGCCTCACTCTTGGCTGCGATGCAGAGTGTCAAAGCTGAACTTGGAGTTGAGCTCTTGTTCGTGGCAATCACCGACATTCTCAAGGTGAATACCAAACTCCTCATCCTTGGCAATGCCGAAGCACAAGTTGCCCAAGACGCTTTTGGAGGCACCGTCACGGACAACATCCTCGACATCGGTCCAAAAATGTCTCGTAAAAAGGAAATTGCTCCAGCAATCGAAAAGGCACTCGCATAAAGAAACAGGGGAGAGAAGAACAACTAGAAAAAGACTATGACAGAAGAAAACAAGAACCCAGAAAACGAAGTGCAAGAACCAGTGACCAGTGTTGCTGAGACCGCTACCGAAGAAACTCTTAAGACAGAAGCAGAATCTCTCATCGGAACGATTGAAGAGAGTCGCTTTGGAAAGCTCAAGTACATCTCAATTAAGTCTGAGATGGAGAAGAGTTATCTCGATTACGCCATGAGTGTGATTGTCTCTCGTGCGCTACCTGACGTCCGTGACGGACTCAAGCCGGTACACCGCCGCATTCTGTACTCGATGCACAAGAGTGGAATCAGCCACAAAAGTGCGTATAAAAAGTCTGCTCGTATTGTTGGTGACGTCTTGGGTAAGTACCACCCACATGGTGATTCTTCTGTGTATATGGCCTTGGTCCGTTTGGCTCAAGACTTTAGCATGCGCTACGAACTCATTGATGGTCAGGGTAACTTTGGTTCTGTTGATGGCGACAGCCCTGCTGCGATGCGTTATACCGAGGCTCGAATGGCGAAAATTTCTCAGGAATTGCTGTCTGACATCGATAAAAACACGGTGCCATTCGTTGATAACTTTGATGGATCACTCCAAGAGCCAGCCGTTTTGCCTGCAAAACTGCCAAACTTACTCCTGATGGGCGCCGAAGGTATTGCGGTGGGTATGGCTACCAAAATTCCTCCTCATAACTTGACAGAGGTTTGTAGTGCTATCAACGCCATGATTGACGCTGGGACATCGTCTCGTCCAACAGATGCAACATTCGAACTTCCAGAACGACCTCAAAGCAAAAAAGGCGCTAACACTGCCGATGAAATTAAGACCATGCATCAACAAATCGATCTACTCTTGACCACCGAGCCTCGGGTAATGGCCGGAAACTTCCAAACTGACAGCAGCATCGATGATATCATGGAGTACATCAACGGGCCTGACTTCCCAACTGGCGGTATAATTTATGATTTCAACGCTATTAAAGAAGGCTATAAAACTGGAAAGGGCCGAGTCATCATTCGTTCAAAAGCTTCTATTGAAGAAAAGAAAAAAGGTGGCTTCCAAATTGTCGTTACCGAAATTCCATACCAAGTCAACAAAGCTCGCTTACTCCAAAAAATTGCTGAGTTAGCTCGAGATAAAAAAGTAAATGGCATTCGAGATCTTAATGACGACTCAGACCGTAACGGTATGCAAATCACCATCGATCTCAAACGCGATGCTCGACCAAAAGTTGTCCTGAACAAGTTATTCAAGTATTCGGAGTTACAAACCAGCTTCTCAATGAACATGGTGGCACTAACTAGCGAGGGTACCCCACAACTTTTAAACATTCGTCAAATCTTGATGGAGTACATCGCTCACCGCCAACTTATTGTGGTTCGCCGCAGCCAACAAGAGTTAATCCAAGCTCGAGATCGCGCTCACATTTTAGAAGGCCTACTCATTGCTCTTGGCAATCTCGATGACGTCATCGAGATCATTCGCCGTTCAGCCGATACCGATGCAGCCCGCGAAGCATTGATGAACAAGTTTGGCCTTTCACACGTCCAGGCAACTGCAATCTTGGATATGCAACTTAAGCGCCTGGCTGCACTTGAGCGTAAAAAGATTGAGGATGAATATGACGAAGTTAAGAAAACTCTCGAAAAACTCATTGCCTTGCTTTCAAAGCCTGCAAACATTCTTAAGGTTATTAAAGATGAAACAGACGAATTAATCACCCTCTATGGAGACGAGCGTAAAACCAAGCTCATCAAGGGTAAGGTCGGCGAGTTCAGCGAAGAAGACTTAGTTCCAAATGAAGAAGCAGTTATCACTCTGACTGAATCTGGCTACATCAAACGCCTAAACCCAGCTGCTTTCCGCACCCAATCACGCGGAGGCAAGGGTAGCGTGGGGGTAAAGATGAAAGCAGAAGACATGGTCACTACCTTGTTAACGATTAACACTCACGACTACTTACTAGTTTTCACAAACCAAGGCAAAGTTTTCAAGCTCCGTGGCTTCGAAATCCCAGAATCTTCCCGCCAGGCTAAAGGCACCGCCATGGTAAATCTTATTAACCTTGAACACGATGAAGTGGTTCAATCAATTTTGGTTGTTGATCCAAAAAATGATGCTGAAAAATACATCTGTTTGGCTACACAAAAGGGTCTGGTTAAAAAAACAGCCGTTAAGCTCTATGAAAACATTCGCCAGAATGGCATTATCGCTATCACACTGAACAAGGGTGACAGTCTCGTCCAAAGCCGCCTCAGTGCGGGTGAAGATGAGATTATGCTGATCACTCACGATGGTAAGTCAATCCGCTTCTCAGAAACAGAAGTTAAGAGCTCAAACCGTGACACCAAGGGTGTAAAAGGCATTACACTCAAGAAAGAAGACTATGTCGTCGGTTTTGAGGTCCTCAGCGCCTCAGAAGACCTTCAAAAGAACGCTCCCGAGCGCCAACTTCTGCTCATCACCAAAAACGGCATGGGTAAGCGTACTAACTTAGACCAATACCCAGTTCAAAAGCGTTCTGGCATGGGTGTCAAAGTTGCCGAAATTACCACCAAAACCGGTAAAGTTGCAAGTGCTCGCAAAGTCATTTCTGCCGAGCACAAAGAGGTGGTGATCACCACCAAAGAAGGGCAAACCATTAAGTTACCGCTCAGCAAGAAATCAATTCCTGTACTAACCCGTCCAACTCAAGGGGTGATCCTCATGCGACTCAAAAAGACCGATGAAGTCGTCGCAGTGGCACTTACCTTCAAAAAAGTTGAAGGAGAAGACGAGGAATAATCCCTCGTAAAAGATGAAGGAGAGGAGGGGCGCGGCCTGCGGCCGCGCCCCTCCTTGTTTTACCTCCACACTTTTCTCTTGTTCCTTTACCCCAAAAAAATGAAACGTGCTCTTGTGCCAATGGCTTCTCTGAAAATAACTTTTCTTGAGGAAACACGTGTGCAGTGTACACACCAGCTACACATGTAAGTACCAGCAATTATACCTGGTGTATCAAGAAAAAGAGCATCAACCCAATTTTAGCAGTCATAAAAAGTGTCTGCTAATGTCCGATAACCATTATTTAACCACACACCTCTATAAATTCTTCAAGAAGGATGGTATACTAATAGTCATGTTAAAAATAAAAACACATGGGCCTGTGGCGCAGTTGGCTAGCGCGCCTGTATGGCATACAGGAGGTCAGGGGTTCAAATCCCCTCAGGTCCACATACTCATGCAATTTCAAACTCTTACCTTCACTGAGTATCCCTCAATCACACTCCCACAATCTGTCATTCTTGAGTATCCAGCCGAGACTTCGTTACCAGCAAAAGATCACCACTTTTTACTGTATATTCCTTGGCAAAAAAAATTTCTCCAGCTGGTTCCCAAAAAATTTCAAACTTTTTTTTCTAAGGTACTACCACATTTGAGTGCGCGGACAACCGATGTCCACACTGCCAATTGTTGCCAATATATTCAACCACTCTGCTACGCTGTTGAAGCGGCTCATCCCGGCCGTACCATTGACCAAACAGTGGTCACACTGGCACTGATTCTCCATGACTGTGGATGGAGTCGACTCAGCGAAAAAGAAGTCGCCGCTAGCTTGGGCGTTTCTGGTCTTAAACTCAACGCAACCGCGCTCGGTCCAAAAGAAAAACATGCCGTGGAAGGGGTGGCACTAGCAACCGAACTACTCGAATCCTACGGCAAGAGCTTTTCACTTTCTGAGGCCCAGAAAGATCTGATTCTTCTGGCCATCCGCCATCATGACCAACCAGAAAAAGTCGCCAAAGAGGGCACAGCTGTTCCGCTTGAGGTCCAGGTCCTCGTCGATCTTGATCACTTGTGGTCATTTACACAACTCAACTTCTGGCAGGACGTCTATCGCAAAGGGATCAATAACCCTCAAACCTATCTCGAAAATCTTCAAACCGATCTTGATTCTTACTTCGTCACCCCGCAGGGGAGGGCACTGGCTACTCGACTCTGGAAGCATCGCCAAGAAGAAGTCGCTCAATTTCCAACACAACCATAACGCCATCTATACTTGATTATAAAATCCCATAGTATATAATACTCAACATATACTCATGCTCTGCGTGCTTCACTGGTGAAGCAACTCCAGGGTATGAACATCTTTCAAACAGGAGAACAAATGACCCCACAGGAATTGGCAGGTTTGCTTGAAGATGCGGGAATCACTGAATTCTCGGCGGATGAAGTTGGCTTTTTGAGCAACTATGTAGATGTGGTTGCTTCAGTCGATTACGACAACTTCGTCGAACACTACGGCCTGGCCGAGCTCATAGCTCAGCTCGGCGTTGAAAGCACTGTCCGCCGCCGCCTTGAAAACGGTGACCAACCAGAGGAAATCAAGCTCTGGTTAGAGATGGAGGAGCAACTGAAGCATATGGCCGACAAAGGTGTCGGTCCTGACATCACTGACGCAGACTTGGCCACCGAATTTGACCGCCTCTTTGGTGACATCTAAAAAGTATCCTATTTTTGTAGTCTTTTCACATACTAAGATATATATTGATATTAATAGCATCACATGAAAAAAATCATATAGCACCTTTATTATTGGCAATCACCAGAGGAGAAGAGGAGTCTAAATGGAAGATAACTCTTTTTCTATATCAATATATAAAGAAATATATAATAAAATATACAAATAATACTATAAATCGGTATGATGCTTCTTGTGAGTTTCTTTTAACTGTGGGCGAGTCACATGCGTATAAATTTGCGTGGTCGAAATATTTTTATGTCCCAACATCTCCTGAACATCTCGGAGCCCTGCTCCATTCGAAAGCAAATCAGTTGCAAAGCTGTGACGAATGCCGTGCGGACTAATCTTGATAGGCAAGTGAGCCTTGCGGCAATACTTGTCAACAATTCTCTGCACACTTCTGGTAGTTAGGCGCATGTTCTCACCATCCTCGGTGATATCTGGCTTTTTGCCTGCAAAGCGAATAAAGACAGGCCGCCACTGATCATCTCGAGAAACCAGCCAACGATCCAACCACTCTGCTGCCCCATCACTCAAAAAGACTACTCGAGGGCGGCGGCCTTTACCAATCACTCCAAACTCACGGGACTTGATGTCAATCTGGTCACGATTGAGTGACACCAACTCACTAACACGTAACCCAGTTGAAAATAACACCTCGAGTATAGCGCGGTCTCGAAGTCCCGTTTTCGAGGATAACAACGGTTGCGCCAGGAGTTTTTCGATCTTCTCTGTGTTTAAAAACTTCATATGCTGCGACTCCGCCTTGGGTAAATCAATCTTTTCTGGATGCAACACTGGCACATCGTTCTTGACGAGCCACTTGAGCATCGAACGCAAAGCGATGATGTAGTACCCCTGGGTTTTCTTGGAAAGCGTCCGTCCTAAGTCATCTTCATATCGAGACAAGTACACACGGTACTCACGCACCAAATCCTGGTTGAGTTTACGAATATCATTCACGTCATGGGTTTTGAGCCAATCTGACAACCGACGCAAATACTGACCATAGTTACGAAGCGTTAACTTAGAAACATTTCGTTCAACTTCCAAATGTTCCAAAAAGGTAATCATACATGCTTGCGGTTGTGTGGGAATTGCCATAGTACATTCACTATACAGTACCCATTCGCACTTTACAATATTTTACGACACAAAAGCATACGTGTAGCTCATTTCGACTTCACATTGTGACAAGTGTCGCTCTTTCAATGACCAATCAATCAGTCGCAGAATAAAAAGCCGATTTTGGGCGTTTAAATAGCTTTTAGCCTGGTATGAAGCCTCTTTTGCAACGTATTCACACACAGTTGGCCCAGTATTACCGCCGCACGCAGACAGCACAACCACTGCACCACTCCAATCAACCAAAAACAACTAATTTTATGTCGCACAATATTTCCCACATACCAATACAGCCTTCAGAAAAGAAGCGATCTCACTAAACGCTTAAAAACCGCGTCGGACAAATAGGGGGACAAGACAAGATAAAAAAGCAGTAAAAAAAGTAACATACAAACATCAGAGGATTAGGGGCTAGAAATAAAAACCATAAAAAATAGATGTGTGAAATAGCAGTCTCGTGACTACTTGGTTTAATGTCGTAAAAGTTATATTGTGCGACATAACAGATTTATGGGAATGGGCACCTCGCAAAAGAGGGGGCTTTCTCTCTCCCGCCGCTCATCTGTCACAAAGTTAACAAAAAAAGTATAGAAAATAATCATGAATAGCTCGTTTAGCTCGCTCTCGCTCTCTCTAGTGATGGCTCCCTAAGACTCTCAATTTTGACACTCTCCAAAACACCGCTTCGGGTTTTATTTATTCTTGCATCGGGCACCTCCATCCCCAGAGGTGGTCCAGGCTAAGTTTAAGCGTTTAGTTTCCGCGTTGTACAGACTTGTTCTGCTCTGAGGCATGATTAAAATATGCTCCAGGCATATATGCCTGGTGATTAAATGTCTGAATATGTCCTATAGTTTTTGAGTTTTCCACATATTTAGGCCTATAGTTTCACAGTTTTCACGTATTTATATATCATACTATATCAAACTATATCACTTCCCTGTTCCACCAGGCATACTGAAACATTTTTTTGCTCACTTCTCCCTTTTCTTTTCTTGCTTTGATCGTACGTTCTTTCCCAACAACACTTTTTTCTAAAAATTTGTCTCAAATCCCGAGCACACCACTTGCTGATGCTCCCAAAGACCTCAACACACCTCTATCTCCGGCCGAAATTCTAGATAACTCCTCTGCTCTAACAAAAATTCCCGCCTGGAATCCAGGCAAATGAAAATGTAAGAAAATCACTGTGTACTCCCCTCTAGGAAGTTATTTAAGCGGAACGACAAGTAAAAAGACTAAACCAACAAACATTGCTACCAGGCTGTACTCGGTTAGTGTACGAGAAAACAGCCGACCTTTCAGCGAAGACTGTAAAATTCCTACACCAATATACATAACTGACATCACAAACAATGCGTTATACCAAACGGTCAGTGGAAAAAAAGAAACCACTGTACTGACTTGTGCCAAAACCAAACTCAAAACAACCGTCAACTGGACTGTTTCTTTCTGAATCTTTTGCTCGAGGTTTACAGACCACAAACTAGTAAAAATCAATGGAAAATGTACCAATCCAATGAGCAACCCATTCAAGAAAAACGGAAACTTTAACGAAAAAATGGTATTACTTATCAGCAATGAGGTCACCAGCGACAAAATCAATGAAATAGCTTGCGCAGCGTGCACCAATTGTATCGTTCTTCCCTTTGCTACCGAAAAAATATTAGCAGATAGGTACAACGCATACATACCCACCCCAAAAAGAACTAACAGCAAGATTCGAGAAAATACACTTGGTGGTAATAAGAAATAAAACAAACTTACAGACGCTGCGTACAAAGCTGGAAACGGCACAATGGTGAGCCACTCATGCTTCTGCAGATCATCATTTAAAGCCCATGAACTGACAATAAAGGTCACCACACTCAACACTAAAACTGCCCAGTACCGGTACTCCAAAGCCGTCAGCTGCACGCCAAGAAGCCCTAAACTGAGTAAAATGGCTGCGATCACAAACTTCTCACGTCTTCTCATATTTTTATGCGACTCCCCTGGCTACTTTTCTGCGCTATGCGTGCAAAAAAATTACTTCTCGTCTTCATCAATACCATCTGTGGCAACGTACACATCCTCGACGTCTTCAATTTCACGAATAGCATCGACAAGTTTTTGCAATTGCAACTTAGTTGCATTATCTTCTACATCGATTTTCATGGTAGCTTCATAACCCCCATCTTGTGCGCGTTGGAACATATACATTGCACTTCCCGGTCCACCCATGGAGCCATTATTTCGAGAAAATGCGAACTTCATATCTCCTGCAGTTCGATTCACGTTGTCAGTCAAAGCAACTACAATCATGGCTACTCCCCCTGGGCCAAAACCTTCATAGGTAATTTCTTGAATTGAAGCACCACTGGATGACTTGCCCATGCCACGTTCGATTGCTTTTTGGATTTTTTCTTTAGGCATATTGGCAGATCGTGCTTTATCGAGAGCAACACGAAGACCAGCATTAAACTTTGGATCATCAGAACCACCTTCTTTCACAGCAATGCGAATAAGTTTGGCAACTTCACCAAAAACTTTTCCTTTTGCTGCGTCTTGTGCCCCTTTTCGGTTCTTGATATTGTTCCATTTACTATGTCCAGCCATACAGCCTTTCTAGATGTTTGTGTGTGAACTACTTCGATTCGATAGTGGACACATTATACCCCAGCGCGTGCTTCTTAGTGTAGTCGAATAACATATCAGATCATCCAGAAGATGCTACTCGAGGATGATATAGAAATTGGCATTTGTCATTTACCTTTTTTTTGCTACAATCAACAACCGAAAAACCTGTTACATTTAAAAGAAAGTTTCAGATGAACAACCGAGCCTCCCTGCGACAGCAGGCTATCAAAAATGCAAAAGATGGCCTCTGGGAAACCGCTATCGAGACTAATCAAGCTATGCTTGAGATCGACCCCAAAGACACAGGTGCATATAACCGCATTGGTGTTGCCTATCTTCAACTTGGCAAGCCTCGCCTCGCCACTCAACAATTTAAACAAGCGCTTGAACTTGATAAAAATAACAAGATTGCTAAAAAACAACTGGAACGCATTAAAAACAAGCAATCGGTCACTCCTGCCTTTGTTTCACAACACTTCATCGAAGAGCCTGGAAAGACTAAAACAGTCGAACTCACACGCTTAGCCGGCAAATCAACGCTCAATAAAGTCATCGTTGGCAAAAACTGTGAACTGGCCATCAAAAACAGGTACATTTCTGTGATGATTGATGACACCTACGTTGGCGCGCTTCCAGAAGACCTTTCGTTCAGACTCACCAAACTCATCAACAGTGGCAACACCTACTCATGTGCTATTCGCTCGTGCTGCAGCAAAACCTGTGAGGTATACCTGCGTGAAGAAACCCGCTCAAAAGCAAATGCGCACACCCACTCATTCCCACCAAGTAAAATCGCGCTCAACAGTCTGAATGACAGCGATGCCGATTTTGATGACGAACTAAGTCTTGAAGAAAATATTCCTGTCGAAATTGTTGAAACAGATACCGACACCGAAAGGCACATTGACGAGTTAAGCACCTCTGATGTCGTCGGAAACTAATGGCATTTTCTTGTAGCTTCTCAAGTTATTTGTGAGCCGTCACTACGTCGAGGCCAAGCAGTAATACTATGTCTGCACGATACCGCTTCGAGTCCTCAGTTTGCACTCCAGTTTCCAATGACTCTGGGAAAAACGCCTTCAACTTACGAGCCAGATTTTCACATTCCGCCCGAGGTTGATCTCCAATCTCAATGTGTGTAGCTTCTGATACGTTGGAGATGCTGTCTTCACGAACAATATACGCGCCATTTGACTCTAGCATCTGTGCTGTTTCGTGCGCTAATCCAGTACTTTCGGTTGAGTTGATAACTGCAATCGAACATTTCTGTTCGGCAGGAGAAAGGTCCATCATCTTCTCACCAGACAAAAAAGCAGATGTTTCTTGGTAAGAACTGAGCTCAACTCTCTGACTGGTTTGTGTACTTGCCAAATAACTAACTCGAAGCAACATTACAGCTTTGCTGGGATTTTTTATAACATTTTCTCTAGAGAGCGTCCGTAAAACTGAAGCAATGTTCGAAGCAAAAAAGAATGAGACTGAATTCTCAATTTCAGCATCTGAGTCCTCCTGTGCTTCATCTAAAACAATCGGATCGGTCACCACGAGCTCATCAACCGGCACTCCCAGAATTCGACTCATAACTGAACGAATTGTTTCATCACTTTGGTTGTCAACCGAAAGCAGTGCCGGGACCACCCCAATCGCATATTCACCATATCCGTTAGGCACCTCAACCCGCTCCTCTCCCTTAATGACAAACACTCGTGAATCTCGCTGATCATTACCAAAATGTGCGAGCACAATTTTACCGTCCATTCTGTCTAAATTATTAGATGTGAGTAAAACATTTTGGTTGTGATAATTGTGCAAAAGTACCGAAGGAAGTATGAAAAACCATAGTAAAAACAAGACTCCAACTCCACCCAAAAGAATGCCAAAGAATGAGAAAATAAACTTCACCAGTGGCGAAAATAGTGTTTGTTTTTGTCGTGACATTCGACGAGTAGATCGCGACCCCGCAACTGAAGTTTTTGTAGATTTTTTTGCAGTTGCTCTCGCAGAACTGGCTCTTGAAGAACTGGCTCTTGAAGACCCGGTTGATTGTGAAACCCTCTGAGAACGCCCACGAACTGCTTTTGCAGAGGAACGAGTATGAGTTGTGATCTTTCGAGAACTCGTTGCAGAACCCTGAGTGCTCTTTCGTTTTAATCGAGTTGCTCGAGAGGCTGTTCGTGCTGGCTTCCGGGCAGAAGGTGCCATGCAAGTACTTTCTATCTGACTACTAAAAACACTATCTCAGTGTGAGGTTGTGCTTACTCCAGTATAAAGCTTCTCAGCTGTTCTGTCAGCCGAATCATGAAACGTAGGTTGTGTTGAGTTGCTAATCTGTAATAAGCCAATTCTTTGGTTTTATACAAGTGACGCAGATAGGCGCGGGTGTATCCAGCTTTACAGGTTTCACAATCACACCCTTCTTGAATAACGCTGTCATCGGTCGTGTACTGTGCCGCGCCGATCGACATCCGACCATTCTTGAACTGAGATTCAAAAACTGGTTCACCATCTTTGATAACTAACTCTCCAACATACAAGGAACCATTTCGAGCTAGTCTGGCAGGTGCCACACAGTCAAACATATCAAAACCCATTTTCACACCTTCAACTAAATCGATTGGATTCATCCCCATGCCCATGGCATAGCGAGGTTTATTCGCGGGCATCAAAGGTTCAACCCACTCCATCACCTGACGCGTACCCTCTAAATTGTAGCCAACCGTCTCACCACCTAAAGCGATGCCATCAAAATCTAAACTCATGATGTGTTTGACTGACTCAAGTCGTAAATCTTCAAATAAACCACCTTGAATAATACCAAATAATGATTGGTAGGTACCGTACACACTCCGGCGATCATGCTTTTCCCAATAGTTGTAACACTTAGTAGCCCAATCGTGTGTCTTTGCTAGCGAGTCTGCAGCATATTTGTGAGGCTTGCTATCTGGCAGTGCTTCATCAAAAGCCATCATGATGTCAGAACCAATCTCTCGCTGAATCTGGATTGATTTTTCTGGAGTAAAGGTATGCTTTGAGCCATCTAAATGTGAGCGGAACTCGACACCATCTTCAGTAATCTTCACTCCTGGGTTTTCTTGCTTCACTCCCCCTTCTTGTTTGTGAGCGATAGCATCACCAAGTGAGAGCACCTGAAACCCACCTGAGTCTGTCAGAATCGGTTTATTCCACCGCATGAACTTATGGAGGCCACCCATTTTTTGCATGGTTTCCATTCCCGGGCGCAAATACAAATGATAGGTATTTCCTAAAATAATTTGAGCTTGTGTATTCTGGACATCGGCAGAATCAAGCGACTTCACACTTCCCACGGTTCCGACTGGCATAAAAATGGGCGTCTCCACCACACCATGCGGCGTAGTCATCTTTCCGGCGCGCATTTTGCCTTTGGTTTTTTGGAGTGTGAACTCAAATTCATTTTTTGCTTTTGGCATGGCCCACATTATACCTCAAGATGCCTGGTATAATAAGCAACATGAAACTCACCCTCGACCAATTCGACTACCACCTCCCACCCGAGCGCATCGCTAAGTATCCTGCCGAACCCCGTGACACCAGCAAACTCTTGGTGATTAACCGCCAAACCGGCGAGCTCAAAGATGATCACTATTACAACCTGGCAGAGTATCTTCAACCTGGGGATGTTCTGGTACGCAACAATACTAAAGTTATCCCTGCACGGATTATCGGCAAAAAGGACACCGGCGGAAAACTTGAACTCCTGCTCACCAAAAAACTTTCTCACACAGCGATAAGCGAAACTTGGGAGTGTCTTTCTAAACCCGGTCTTAAACCTGGGCAAACCGCAAACTTTGGCCCCAACCTCACCGCCACCTGCACTGGCCTCTCTGAAGACAACTATACCCGCTTTATCGAATTTAACATGGCTGGTCCGGAGTTTATCGAAGAACTTACAAACATGGGTATCACTCCCCTGCCTCCCTACATTGCTGAAGCTCACACAGATGAGAACAAATTTCGCGAACAATACCAAACTATCTATGCCAAATTTGATGGCTCTGCGGCTGCTCCAACTGCTGGACTTCACTTTACCAAAGAGCTCGATACCAAACTCCTTGAGCGTGATATCAAAATTGTTGAAGTTACCCTCCATGTGGGCCTTGGGACCTTCCTTCCTGTTAAAACTAAAGATATCACCAATCATCACATGCACAGCGAGTGGTTCGAGCTTTCTGAAGATGCCGCCCAAGTAATTCAAGCTGCCAAAGACAACGGCAGTAAAATTATTGCTGTCGGGACCACGTCAAATCGAGTTTTGGAAACCTGCTCAACACTGGCTGAAGATGGCACCTTTACGATCAAGCCGCAAATTGCTGATACCGATATCTACATCTACCCACCCTACCACTACAAATGTGCAGACGCCTTGATTACCAACTTCCACTTACCAAAATCTACCTTACTGATGCTCGTCTCTGCTTTTGTGTCCCACCCAAATGCCGAAGAAGTTTTTACCACTTTTGGCGAATCACTTATTGGTCGTGCATACGAGTATGCCATCAAGAATAAGTACCGATTCTATTCCTTTGGGGATGGGATGATTATTTTGTAAAAATGAAGATTAACAACCAAAAGGCCGCGCTTCCAGCGCGGCCATTTTCGTTTCTATTTGAAAAGCTAAAAAAGTGATTTACTCACCCACAACGTACTTAACGAAGCGGCTAACCACAAATTTTTCTCCGATTTTACCAGAGAGACCTTTAACAACGTCTTCAACAGACATAGAAGGATCCTTGATGTAGTCTTGAGCTAACAGTTCTTCAACAGTTTCTGGAGACATAGCCACAACCTGCATAGCCAGGCCTTTTGCCATATCCTGAAACTCATCGTTGCGAGCAACAAAGTCAGTTTCACAGAGAACTTCTACGAGAGCTGCTGTCTTTCCAGTTGAGTGGACATAACTAGCGATGTAGCCTTCTTTGGTTTCGCGGTCGGCTTTCTTTTCTGCACGAGCAAGTCCTTTTTGACGAACCAGTTCTTTAGCAGCTTCGAAGTCACCTTCAGCTGAATCGAGGGCTTTTTTACAGTCCATCATGCCTGCGCCGGTTTCTTCACGGAGCTTCTTTACATCTGCAGCGGTAAATGATGCCATAGTAATCTTTCTGTATCTAAATAGTTTATACGGGCAGCTTATTTAGCAGCTTTTCCTGCCATGTATCCAGCAGCAAATTGATCAACAATGAAGCGAATTGACTTCACAGCGTCGTCATTAGCTGGAATTGGAAGGTCTACTAAATCTGGGTCTGCATTTGAGTCAATGAGAGCCACAACTGGCACATTCTCAACACGTGCTTCCTTAATAGCGTTATCTTCACGCTTAGGATCAACCACAAAAATGCAATCAGGAGTTTCTTTCAGATCTTTGACACCAATGAAGAAACGCTCAAGTTTGTTCTGCTCTTTTTCAAGCTGAACGCGCTCGTACTTGGTGTAGCCATCGTACTTGCCAGATTTAAGGCCAGCTTCGATGTCATTCATCTTCTTTATAGATTGTTTAACCTGAGTCCAGTTGGTAAGGAAACCACCGAGCCAACGTGAGATCACATAGTTAACACCAGCTTTCTTAGCGGCGTCAGCAACAATCTCGCGAGCTTGACGTTTGGTTCCAACCATGACCACAGTCTTGCCTTTTGAACCGAGTTCGTAGGCATAGTTGTAGGCCATCTGCAACTGAGCTGCAGTTTTAGCTAAATCAAAGATGTGCACGCCATCTTTTTCCATGTAGATCCACTCAGCCATGTGAGGGTTCCACTTGGCTTTTTGATGTCCAAAATGACATCCAGCCTCGAGAAGATCGCGAAGATCGTACTCAGGTGCTTTATTAGGTAGGTCAGAGAAATTCTTATTCATATCTGTCCTTTGTTCCCCTTTCTTAAGGGTTGCAGGTATTCGCGAGTACATATCAGGACCCTACGCGATTCTGCGGTCTAGTACTTGTTATGGCACTAGCAGTTATTTTTACTAGAGGTGAAGTATACCACCTTATGCGTGATTTGCCAAGACGACTGCATTCTGCAGCAAACTCACAATGGTCAACGGCCCCACGCCCCCAGGAACCGGGGTAATAAATGAGGCCTTATTGGCTTTAATCACCGAATTAATATCAACATCAGGACGAGGCTCACCTACATCAACGAGGGCACTCCCCTTGCCTATCAAGCTACCGGTGATCAGGCCTTCAACGCCGGTTGCAGAGACAATAATGTCACTTTTGGTGAGCGCGTCTCCACTGGCCATTTTTTCTTGTAATCCTTTACGACCCAAGAGCTCACACGCCACTCCCCTACTCTTCAACTCGAAGAACAGCGGTCGACCCAGCAAATCAGAAATACCAATAATACTGGTGTTATAGGCAGTCAGCGGTTTGTTTTGAGAAGCTGCAAAGTCTTCCATGATGGTTAACACTGCGGAAGCAGTTGCTGGCAAAACCTTGCCCTGCTCTTTCCAGGTACCATCCTTGATTGCTTGGAGCGTTTGGGGGTGCAACCCATCGACGTCTTTGGCGACACTCAGAGTTGAAACCAACTCCAACCACCACTGGTCGTAGGCAGTTTTGCTACTCTCCCCTGCTCTGGTGGCGTTTTGCCAGGTTTTTCGCCAAGGTTTTTGAATGATGATGCCAGTGACTGTATAATCAGCATTCAATTCTGAAATTTTTGCTTGAATTTTGGAAACGTCATCTTGCAGAGAAAATCGAAAGACGCGGTACTCAATACCTACTTGCTGAGCAGTTTCTGCCTTCAACCGAGTGTACAAGCGACTACCACTGTCTTCTCCAAACAAAATGGCAGCAATCGAGAGATACACACCACGTTGAGCCAAAGCTACCACCTGCTGCCGGAGAGCTACTTCTAGTTCTAACGCTCGTTGAGTTCCGTTGTAAATTGTCATCAACACGCATTATATCAGCGTGCAGACAATAATCATAGACCTATAATTATTGACAAGCGGGTGGTTTTTGGGTGCACTCCGTGTACCCAATTTGTGAGGTGATTTTTTCGAGTTCACTTTGGTTTTGTTCGTTAACAATCAATTATGTAAGAGAGCAACGTGGTGGAAAAAATCCTGAATGGTTTGTAACCGTTCCTGAGTTTGTCCATGCTCTGTACCACGCCGTCAAGCCAATTTGAGCATCTGAACAACCTCAAGCTTCTGGTAGACCTAACTAAAGCTCGCTTCCCGATAAAGAAGCAGGCTTTTTGCGTCTCAAACCTTTTTACCCCCACCCTACTCCACATACGACTTCAACACCTCAATATTTGGCGCATCTGGACCGTTGCCGTCCAAACCTGGAACTTCCAAAATCATTGGAATTTCAGCAACTTCAGGCAAATTCAGAAAGTGTTTAAAGTCAGCTTCGGCAATATTGCCTTTACCAAGGTTCTCATGGCGATCTCGGCCACTGTCAAAATCATCCCGGCTGTCATTAACATGAATACACTTGAGGTCCTTCCACAAACCTAGACGAGAAATCTCATCACCAACTGTCAGCAAGTCGTAGCCAGCCGCGTGCGCATGACAGGTATCAAAACACCAGCCCAACTTGGGGGAAGAAATGTGATCAAACAACCACTTGATCTCTTCGAGGTTGCTACACAGCTTACCTTTTTGGCCAGCACTGTTTTCAATCAAAAACGTGGCATCATCGGGGCTATCTTTGAGGATTTCAGAGATGTGCGCAGCCACATCATCGCGAACCGCCTCCCACCCTGCTCCCAAGTGACTTCCAAGGTGCACCACGATACCCGAACCCTTAATTTTGCTGTCAAACGCCATGTCATATTTGAGAACCCGTAAGGACTTCTCTAAAAGTTCGGGGTTGGGCGAAGCTAAATTTACCAGGTAGAGCGAATGAGTAAAGACTGGTCCAAAATTATATTCATCGCGAAGTGAAAACATTTTGCTGGTCTCAACTTGATCCAAATCTTTTCGCTTCCAAACCCTTGGACTGCCACTGAACAGCTGGAGGCTGTTACACCCGATAGCCTTTGCTCTTTCTACGGCCTTTTCTAGCCCGCCACTTGCTGAAACATGGGCACCAATATATCGCATAAACGTCTCCTTCTGTGCTAATAGTAACACATTTTCTTGGTCTCTCCTGCTATACTACCAGAGATGCAATCCGCAAAACTCAAAAACTTTACCGTCTATTTCGAAAACTCGGAAGAATACCACCACCTCAAGCGCGAGGTGTTTTCTCACGACGAGTACTACTTCGAGACGGACAATCCAAACCCAGTCATTATTGACGCCGGCGCCCACATTGGTCTAACTACCCTCTACTTTAAATCCCTCTACCCTCACGCCACCATCATTGCCCTTGAACCAAATCCAGATCTCTTCAAACTCTTAGAAAAAAATATCTGGGAAAACCAACTCGAAAATGTGACCACCATCCAAGGCGCTTTAAGCGATACCCGCAGCACCACAGAATTCTTTGTTGACTCGACCAAAAACCAGTGGTGGTCAACAGGCAGCTTCATCAAAGGAGCCTGGACCAAACAGCAAGAATCCCAAGCAATTCAGGTAGATACTTGGCCACTCTCTGAATTTGTAACCCAGCCAATCGACGTACTGAAACTAGATATCGAAGGCGCCGAACAAGCAGTGCTTGAGGCCAGCCAAGATGCCTTGCCCCTCATCGACCAAATTCTCATGGAGTATCACTCGGTCAAACAACAAAACCTCTACTATCTGTCTGAAATACTCAAACAACAGGGCTACACACTATCCTACGCCCAGGATGGCAAAGAACTTACAAAATTCAACATCAAACAATCTAAAGGCCTGATTAGCGTACACGCTTGGCGGCAATGAGGTGCCTATGCACCCGGCTGGCAGCAAAATCATCTAATTTCCAAGTCGTCACTGTTTCTTTTTCTTCATCTCGAAACTTAACCGCATGAATAAAGTGCGGCACTCCCGCTTCTACAGCAGCACACACCGACATGTGCAGCTGTTTTGGATCAAAATCATCTGGCTGATTGTAACTAAACAAGATATCACCCGGCCGCCAGCCATCCACTGTGGGA
This sequence comes from Pseudomonadales bacterium, assembly GCA_020632255.1. Classification (GTDB taxonomy): domain Bacteria; phylum Patescibacteriota; class Microgenomatia; order UBA1400; family PJMF01; genus CG1-02-43-31. The sequence continues at coordinate 29,807 of JACKFX010000004.1, read as the reverse complement.
TCTATGGGAAAGGTGAAAACCTCATCCTCATACAGTTCTTTGGAACGCATCTCTTTTGGCAAACCATACCCCAATTCTTCTAGCACGATATGTGCCAATAATTGGCAGTTAATGCCAACTTCAAACACATGCTCTACCCGCTCAATGAGCGGGCCAGAGTCATAGTCGTAGTTAATACCAGTGAAGAGTTCTTCAACTTCGTGCAAAACTTCTCGAGACATTTTGTTTTCAATCCTGTGTGGCTACCTCGTCAAAGCTACCACTTGAACAATGGAAACTTGGTTGCCATGTCCTTGACTTCTTCCCGAATAGAAAGCAAAACTTTGTCTTTTTGCGCGCGTGCGCGGAAGGTCTTCAAAAACGCGTTTCGCTCTTGCTTGCCCTTTGGCAATTGTTCGGTGGTGGTATGCTCGATCACGCGCGCAATCCACGCCGCGATCTTGTCCATCTCCTCAGGACCCATTCCTCGAGTGGTTACCAATGGCGTACCAATGCGGATTCCACTAGGGAAAAATGGTGAGCCAGTCTCAGCTGGAACCGTGTTTCGATTAGCATAGATACCGGCTACATCAAGAGCAAATGCCACTTGAGTACCAAGCCCTGCGCCAATTGAAGTTAAATCTATCACCATCAAATGAGTTTCGGTTCCACCACCAACCAGCTTTACCCCTCGAGATAACAGACCTTCAGCCAGCGCCTGCGCATTGGCAGTCACTCGCTTGGCGTACTCGGTAAACTCCGGACGCATGGCCTCGGCAGCCGCAATCGCAATCGCTGCAGTAGTTGCATTGTGTGGACCTCCCTGTAACCCAGGAATAATGGCAGCATCGATCTTGCGACCAAGCTTCTCATCGCGAGCCATACCTTCATGGGTAACCATTATCATAGCGCCTCGAGGACCTCTAAAAGTCTTGTGGGTCGTCGACATGACTACATGGGCATATGGCATTGGTGAAAGGTGTTCTCCCGCAACTACCAGGCCAGTTACATGAGAAATATCGGCCACCAGCCAGGCGCCGACTTCATCCGCGATCTCTCTGAACTTCTTAAAGTCTAGTTCAAACGGATAGGCCGTGTTTCCGGCCACAATCACTTTTGGTCTGTGCTTCTTAGCCAGCTCGCGAACTTCGTCAAAATCGATGCGTGCATCGTCTTTGACACCATACTGAACACTGTTGTAGAACGTGCCAGAACCAGTCACCTTTGGATGCCCGTGGGTTAAGTGTCCTCCGTTGGCTAACTTGAGTCCAAGCAACGTATCACCAGGCTGCATCAAGGCAAAATAAATTGCTAAATTAGCTGGCGAGCCAGAGTACGGCTGCACATTTACGTACGGAACGCCAAAGAGTTTCTTAACTCTCTCCCCTGCCAGCTGCTCGATTTTATCGATTATTTGGTTACCTTCGTAATATCGTTTGTTTGAGTATCCTTCCGAATACTTGTTTGATAAACAGGACGACAACACTTCTGAAACCTCTGGCGAAACCGCATTTTCAGAAGGAATCAGCCCGATCATCTCGATCTGGCGTTGTTTTTCTTGTTCTATAAGTGAAAAAATTTCGTCTCGTTGTTGTTTTGGCATTTTTTTCCTCCGTTTTGTGGCTGTGCTACCACCTTATTGTACACAAGTTACTACGAAAAAGACGCCCTAATTAGGCGCCACTAAACTAGAAAAACCGCTTAAAGCGTTGAAAACTGAGTCTGGAATCGAAAGGCTGATTTAATCATGTGCCGCCTCCACACGTTGTTTTGTCATTTGGTTAATAAGTATACCATACTGTCATTTTTTGAACTATGTGTGCAAAGGAAAATCAGCAGTTTCGGCCCGAGCGATTGTTCCAAATAACTTGTCCATATCATCCTGAGAAAGTTCTCCTAATTGTTCGATTAAAAAAAGATCTTCTGGGTAGCCTTTATCGAAACGTAACATAACCAATCTTTGTAACAAATCATCTAGTGCCTCTCGATTTCCTTTAATGAAACGCGGATCCATGTCTGGAATTGCCGCCATATCAGCATCTTGGACACGTTTAAGAGAAAGCATTGTTTGGGTATTTGGAACAAACTCTCCACTCAGCATTAACTCGAATGCTTGCTCTTTACTTATCTTCTTTGAATCAATAAATCCTCCCAAGTCATGATACTGAATCAAAAAGTTAAGCACAAACTTTGCTTCTTCTGCAGTGTATCTTGGAGGTCTAATATACCTATTCGCATTGGTAACCAAATGTATTTCAGACATCTTGGCAGCAATACCATCTATCCACTTTTGAGACCAAACAACAGATCCACTCGCATGTGAAGCATCCTTAGGATTATGAAGTTTACCAAAGTCATGGAGCGTAATTGCGACAATCTCTAATGCAATCGTTTCAGTATCAAGAGTAGGATTTTTTATATGAGCTAAAATAATGTTAGCCATCGCCTCACAGGTATGAAGTAACGGATCTCTATTTTTATGTTGACCACTGACAGCCTCACTCATGCCAGCATCTGAGAGTAACTGCATAGCATTTGGAAAAAATCGTTCTTTATATTGATACAATGTATCTCGAACAAAGTCTCTATCATACTCATACTCACCTCGATGGTGGGCCTCCAATTGAGAAAGTAAAAAGCTTGTTGCTCGAGACAAGTTCTGAAAATCTTCTTCAAGAAACTCACCGTTCATAGTTTTATCGAGAATATCTGCTTTACGTGGATCAACTTGATACAGTGTATCGAGTATCTTTTGATACCGTACCTGCATGCTTCCGCGATCATACATCACTATTGCCTCTCCATCTGGAGTTTGAAATGCAGCTACAGCATTTAATGTAACGTTCCCAACTTCTAGCTGAGGTGTGATTCTACCATCAGGATGAGTGCCGTCTGCATTAAACAGTCCTTGTTTCATCTCATGGATTTTTTGATATAGTAGTGTCTCACTAGTACTCATATTTTTGGTGAGCTGTGGGGTGAGGTTACAAAAAAGGCACCTCTTGTTCCACTCTGCTCTACTTGGTTTCTGGGGCTTGAGGTTTCTCTGAGGGAAAACCTTGGCCCGTTTGTTACTTGGGAGCGATTGGAGACCTAGTGCCAATTCGCTGTTCCAGTATCGGTTGTATTTGATACAATCTCATAATAATATATATTAGGTATATGTGCAAGTAGCAACTTCCTCAAGAGTCTTATAGCAATATTAGTAAAATTTCATTTTCTTGGCTATATAACTCAAATAGGCCGAATATATGTATTAAGAGTCTGATAACAAATCTAGGTTGATATTTTTATAATAAAAAAAGAACATCCTTGTAGTTTTTCGACTCAACTTGGTCTCCCCTTTTTTCACAAGTGAAAAAAGTTCGTTACTTGGGAGCGAAAACAATGGATGTCCTCGCAACTCTAAAATCTGTTATGAATACGTATTTTAAACGTTTAAAAATGCTTTGCAACGGGCAAGTAGGTACCATTCTGCGAAAAAGTGGTTTTTGCCCGATTTTAGGCTGTTTACTCGGTTAAAAGTACGCTCTCGAAAAAATAGCGAATCTGTTGTTTCATCAAATTGCTTAGTTTTGAACCATTCGATCACCTCTTCGGACTCAACTGCTTCAGAAAGCCAGCGCGTGTAACTCACTCCAGCTTGGAGAAACAAAAGAGATTTCATCTTGGAGAAAGCTAAGTTTTTCTAACTGTGGAAAAAAGTGTCGTAGGCACCACACATGCTACAAACTTGGAATCAGAAACTCAAGCGCGGCTTGCAGATCTTCTGCAAGCGGGGCGGTGAAGGTTGCGCGCGCGCGCGTACGCGGGTGCGTCAACTCAATCTCAGCAGCGTGCAAAAACTGACGCGGGCACCAAAGTTCGTCGGCGCGCGCGCGCTTTTTACCGACATATTTGCTGTCACCAACCAGTGGGTGCTGCAGATGTGCCATGTGCACACGAATCTGGTGGGTTCGACCAGTTTTAGGCCAACACGACACTAAAGAAAAACCTTGGTACATTGTTAAGCGCGGCTTTTTCTTGAGATGAGCAGCGCTCATCAAGGCTGCTTCATCAATTTCAGGGTAAAAGGACTCAACTGCATACTTGGTCAGAGCTGGACGACCATCAGCAACCACCGCAAAAGCCTTGCGATCGTTACTCTTTCTTCCCAGCGGGACATTCACTTCCCCCTGTGGCAACGCAAACTTGCCATGAGTCAGGCAGGTATATCGCTTTTGCACTGTTCGTTCTCTAAACTGTGTTAACAACGATAACAGTGCTCCTGGATGCTTGGCGCAAACAAAAACCCCACTGGTGTCTTTATCAAGGCGGTGCGCAATTCCGGTTCGAGCTGCAAAAATGTCTTCTGGAGTTCCATATTCATCAGAAAAGTCGTTTGGAATCATCTTCTGCCAACCCTCTGGATATCGCTTTTCGGCAACTTCAGGCACATGTTTCTCAATCCAGTCCTGGATTGTTTCGGTTGCCACAGTCTGGGCGCGATTGACTACTACCCCAGCAGGTTTATTTAGAATCAATAAATCATCATCTTGGTACACGACTGAGATTTCTTGCATTATTTTTGCTCCTTGAGGCCAGTACGAATCAGTGAAATTGCAAACAAGGCTATGGCAATAAACAACATCCAATCAGCTAAGTTGTTAGTAATTGCAGTACCTGGCACAGGCAGCCAGTCTCGAACTGAACCATACCAGACACGATCGACCACATTTCCTAGTCCTGCCCCAAAAAACATCCCTGCAACCGCAGGATACTCGAGCCAGGTTTTTCGAAATTGATACCACAAAAACACAATCACAGCGATTGTTATCATGGTCAACACCTCTGGTGAAACTACTCCAAACCATCCTAGTGAAATACCTGGATTAAAAGTAGTCGAAAAACCCAAAAAGCGGGCGCCTTCCTTTGAAAGTTGATCAAAACCTAAAGCGAGCAATAGCATTAAAAGCATTTGTCTCTCGGGTGAAATTCCCTTCATGCGCTTGACTTCCTAACTCGACTGCTGCTTGAGGCGTTGAGCTAACTTTTTCTGTTTTTTCTTTTCTCTGGTGAACGGCAATGGTCTACCCGAGCGATGATACAAGAGTAAACTTCCACTGATCACAAAAATCAAGGCTAAGACCTGATCCATATTCGTTCCGAACAAGATGATACTTGCTGGTTTCAAAAAAGACAGAATAAAAAAGAAAATCCCACCAGTAACTAATGAAGTCGAAAGCAAAAAGCCTGTTTGAGCAGATTTTTTACCCGACCTATACCACTGAAAATTGCGATACTCCAACTCAACCCGAGAAAGATAGATATATAACCCAACAAAGAACAAAGCATGGTATAGCTGCACAGGATGGACTGGTTCAAATAAGCCTGGAAAAGTCACTCCAACTGGCAAGGTCGTTGGGTATCCTACTCCACTTCCATCGAGAAACTGGCCAATGTACACGATAGCCAGCATCAGAGAAATCGCGATCATCCAAAAATCAAGCATCTCAAAACTATCCCATTTCTTTCGTTTGGCATACTTAAAAATATATGCGCCAGCAAAAAACATCCCGATACTGCCGTTAAATCCCGCATTCGAGAGCATATCCACCCATTTCAGCGGAGAAAACCCAAATTGATCAAAATTAAACAGAATATACCCTACACGAGACCCAATCGCCCCCAGCAATGAAGATACCAAAAACATGTCAAACACTTGATCCTCAGGATAGTGCTCTTCTCTGGATTTGCGCCACAACACAAATGCACCAAAAAAGAACGCTACCAAAATAACAACCGTCAAAGTTCTGAGTGAAAATGAGCCAACGGTAAATAGTTCTGGAAACATACTAAAGGTATTATACCTCACGCTCTCAAAAATACTGCTTCAAGACCTACACTGCCCAATTATCCTCAAAATACGGTATACTACGTTGGTATGCTATCGATACCACATGCGCTCACCGGCGCATTTGTAGCCAGTCAATTCCCCACTCCTGCCTTCTACGTGCCAGGAGCTTTTGCGTTTCACTACCTTCAAGATTGGATTCCTCATTGGGATTTTGGAACCGGGCTTTCAACTGGAAAGCGCAAGAAAAGCACTGCTATTCTCCTCGAGTTGTGTGAATTGGTCGTCACCTTCGGCCTCATCTACTGGGTGTTCCAACGCGGTCACAGTGAAATTCAGTACCATATCTGGATCGGTGGCCTGATGGGCATCATGCCTGACTTCATCGAAGCTCCGCGCAACTTCCTCAAGTGGGAACCCTTCTTCTTAAAACCACTAAACGAATTTCATGGACTCTTCCATAACTCTACCCACAATAAATTTGTAGGGTTGTTGCCACAGATTTTGACTGTGGCGGTGATTATTTGGTTGGTTAACTGGTAAAAAAACAAGCTTATTACCATGATCACATCAAAGAACTCCGGATTGTTCCTCTAAACTTTGAGGCTTTTGCTCCATCTGTAACCCGAGTGAACTCAGTAACCAATTCTGACATACCTAGATATCTGCTGTCTTCATCTTTTGAGTGAATACAGATGCTGTTTCAAATAATTCGCCTTCCATCAGGTACTCAAGCTTAGAAAGCTCAGACAAAGGAATGGCATGAGGAATACAAAGTGTTTGACACAAGGTTGCCCACTCAATAGGATCTTTGTCAGTATCTAATACTGCAATTTGAGCTCCATTTTTTTTTCTAAAAACCCCAACTTTGCAATCAAGAAAATCTGATAAAATATCTGTTTGCCACTTTTTTATACCATAACCTTCGAATTTTGCATCCTTCCATTGAATAATTCCAGCAGGTGAAGCATGAAGGTTATCGTATTCTTTAACATCAAGACCATCACCTAAGATTGATACTTCATATCTGGGGAAGTTGTAGCTTGCAATATTCGGTACAGTTGTAGCAAGTGGTATTAAAAAAGAAAAAGAATACTCATCGTCTTTCCAGCCACCAAAAGAATTCAATGCTCCAGCATACACACCGTCTCCAACATATTCATTCTTTAGGTCTGTATCTGACTTCCAAATCACATCGTTTATAGAAATCCCCTCATATCCATCTTGATCTGTTCTATGAATTGCCTCAACACTATATGCAGATAGGAATTGTGACGAAACTATTAAAAGATCTAAGTAGTGCATCATTTCTGGAATTCTCGTTAAATTGAAATGAATATCATTTGGAAATTTTTCAATGTGCTGACGAACTGTGTATCGAACCTTCCATATCGAATACGTTAGTAAAAAAGATTCTATAGCTACCCTTAAAATATCAAGTTTAACTGCAAACTTTTTTTCTAGATAGATTACATATGACCTATCCATCTCCCTACCCATGACTTTAAGCAGAAAAAGAATTGGAGACTCATAACTGTACATGTTTTGTGGTTCAAAAGCAACCTGAATAAGTGCTTTTTCAAACATATTTTTTGTTTCTTCAGACAGCTCATCAAATGCAGATCTTTGTTTGAGCATTTGTTGTTCTGGATTTTCAATAAGATCAAACACTGCTTCAATACGGATATCCTCTCCTATTGCTAAGGCTTCATAAATATCTACTTTTTCAAATGGAAACTCAGGATTTTCGAATTGTTCAACAACTATTGTGTCTTTACGACTGCTGTAATAATCTTTTAGCAAACAATATACTGACAGAATTTCTTGTTTCTGTTTTTCATCGCCAGAGAAGATTGACTGCGTAATTCGATGTTGTACCTCTAATTCACGCAAAGAAAAAAACTGTGCCAAATCACTAGGCTTCAAGATATCTTCAAATTGATTCAATGCAATATCTCTCAAAACTCTTTTGTGACGCACATACTTTATAATCGCTCTCTTTTGTATTTCAGAAATACTACAATTATCCAAATAGATGTGAATTTTTTTAGATGATGCAGCATTATTGTTCCCAAATGGAGAATGATTCCCGATACTCTCCAAAAAAACAACAATACGAGCTATCAATCGATCTTCCTTCGAGAGATCATTAGTATCAAGTCTGTATAAACCCAAATATTTCTGTACATTTTCGTGGATCTGAAAAGCTGTGCCTAAGCTGATACGGAAAGTTGCATCATCAGGATCAGACAATAAAAATTCATAAAATTGGTTGAAAAACTCAAGTGATTCTGAACTAATTGGCTCATTTTTTGTACGCTCATGATTTTCGGACATAACACTATTTAATCACATGCTATGTGGCATTGCATAAGGAACTTCTCTCTCGCTCTATTCTCTGGTGAGATGCTCGTACTTGTCGCAGCTTCGCATTTTTTTGTGCAGTATTCTTAAAGTAGTCCGAACGCATTTCGTCGCCTAAGGCGGCTAAGAAAGCCCCCTCGCGAAAATCCGAAAATGTGGCGGAGCCGCACCGATGACAATTTCAAGTTTTTTGGCGGCAAATTCAAAATTATGAAATTAGACACCAACTTCCAAAATTTCTTTTCCGTAAGACTGCATAATAAAGTTTTTGATAATCAAAAACTTTTGCTCGCAACTGAATTGATAGCAACTTACTTGATGAACAGCCGCATCTATAAGTTCCGGAGAGCCTGCTGGCCGAATTTTGATTGTAATGGCATAAGTAGATCCATCCAAAGGATCAGAATCTTTGTAGAGACGATTTTTCAAGGAAAAGAAATTGTTGCTATCTATAAGATTAAAAAGTTCGGTCATTTGGGTTTTTGTGAACGTTCCCGCTTCATAACTCGTTTGTGTTTCCTCCTGACCTCTTTGTTGTGCGGTGTAAAGCGCAGAACCATCTGCGTAAATCTCAAGTTTAACGGTAGAGAACGGAGCATTAATTTCTAAAGTTGCCTCAATGATCGTCCCTTGGTACGAAGGGATCATAACTGGCTGATTGGAAGGGGTTGAGCTACCGCTGGCCGTAGGATTAGCTACCCACCCACTCTTAAAATTTTTTCCACAAACCTCCTCAAAGGTTTTTCCCGGCGGAATATTGTCACACATTTGAAAACTACACGACTTACCAGTTGTCTGTTCGCACTCTTCTTGAGAAGCATAAACGGTTTGCTGTGTTTGTGGAGTAGGAGTTTGATTCTTAACAAAGGCGACATAGCCAGCTACGCCAATGACGAGAATCATGATAATACCGATAAATATATTTCTCTGATTCATAAGATTAAAAAAATTTTCTATCCCCAAACGAAACCACCAACTCGTTTTTGCCCCAAAAATCCCGTACAAAACAATCGCCGAGCGAAGCGAAGTTGCTTGCAATTTTCTTACTGGTGCCGAGAGAGGGACTTCTCGCTCGCTTTGCTCGCTGTGAGATGCTCGTTTTTTAGTGAAAAAATTATTTTAACTCGCATGGCGAACCATGGATTAATTCTACATCGCTCACCATATATAAAAAAAGCAGCCTAAAGGCTGTTTTTTTTATATGTGCCGAGAGAGGGACTCGAACCCTCACGAGGTTGCCCTCATGGGTTTTTGAGACCCACGCGTCTACCGGTTCCGCCACCTCGGCGTGTCGATGTATTCATCTATGTTCGTGAAACAAAAAGTTTCAGAGTGATATTGTATCAAATTTTTGTAAAAAGGCGCGATCAGCTTTTCAAAAAATGCTAAGTGACGTAAAAGAGCCGATCACTTAGGATCGGCTCTTCAGTAATAAGTTGTGTTTTTTTTCGATTTACGGGGCGTCGAAATAAGCCCAGAAATCGAAAGGCGAGAAGAAATTGTGCTTAGCCAGAACCGTTCCGTCCTGGCCTTCACAACCAAATTCATCCCGCCGCTGTGATTATCCACCGTAGTTGCCAGGGGCTGGCGTAACTACAGGGGTGGCCGAAATACGTGGAGAAGCTGCAGAAATCGGGCCATCTTCGATGATAACCGGCCGGATTTCCAACACCATGGTTGGTTCAGCTTCCACAACTCGCTCTTCGTGAGCAGGCTCGGAAACCGAAATATCAGCTTCGGGTGAAACTGTTAGCGCGGGGGTTTCAGAACCACCACACACGACAAGTGATAAAGACAATATTAGGGACAGATGATTATTTTGTAATGATAAGGACTATGCAAAGCATTCAGATAGAAATCTGAGTAATTCATCATCTGATGTGTCAAGTCCATATGACACCCGAAGTGCTAATACTCTAATGTTTGCTTCAGCAATTTTAAGTGTGGTCGAAAAATTTGTTATCCTTGTTTCATGCATTCCAAAACTGTCACCGGCTGTAATCGTAGGATAATACTTGGCTTTTGATTTAAAATTTGAATACCAAAGTGAAGCTGCAGGATTTTCAAGATCCTTAATTTTTTTCTTAATTTCAGATCCAGATAATTTTCTTTCATTGTTCCGTGAAAGCTCCAGCATTGTGTGTAGTTCTGCTGGAATAATGTAGAATGAAAAATTTGTATAATCGATAAATACCTGCTCATTTTCGGGTAAGCGTTCATTTCTCATTTTAAAAAACTCTTCAACTTTTTTCCTAGTAGAAGAATTTCTTTCAATTCTTCTTTGAATCTCACCTTTTGTTATGTGAGGAAATGAAACTACTCCCATTTCAGTCAAACCAGATCGAGATAACAGCAACTGTTTCGAAAGTTCATCTGATAGTTCTGGCAGATCAGGCTTCCAATCTTGGAGAATACCATAAAAATAATTTACTCCCCCACGCTGAAATTTCGATAAACTCGCAGTTTCAAAAACAACTAAGTTCTGAGGCATATCTTCACCATCACCAAAAACTTGAGCTCCAATATCTTGCGTTTTGTCATAGACAATAAAAAAAATTTTTTCTGGATGTGCTACTGCTCGTTGCTTCATACTTTCAATTAGGCGATGCACCTCACCCTGATATTTCTCAGGAGAAAAATGACCATTTGGAGTTATTGCCTGATGAGCCATTAACAAAATATCTGCTTCATCTAAGGAATCAACAACATCACATCTTTCTATTACTGTCGGTTTGCTTTCATAGTAAAATCCATTTAAAAGATATGCCCTAACCTGAGAAACTCCCTGAGATTCTAAAAAAGATATTGCCGTATTTATTGCCGTTTCATTGGCACTATTTCCAGATCGAGTTAACGTAACTTCTCCAGATCCAAAATGAGAGTGTTCTCTTCCAAGCTCACCCTGATAATATTCAGCATGTTTAGATTTCAATTCATTTGTATCAACAGAATCTCTTTTAAATAACAAATTATATATTTTTCTGAACAGAATAACTTTTCTTGGATCAAGTTCCTGACTTGCATTACTAAAAATATCCTCAATACTTTCTATGATAGGTCGTTCTGGGTCCTTAGAATCCTCCTCAAGATCAGCTGGCATCTTTCCCTTATTGGGAAAGAGAGCAACACCCTGTTGCAACATCGAACGCCAAACCTCTTGTCTAGGTAAACGAGAGTAAGAAGAAAGTGGGTATCCAAAAAATTTGGAAAATGAATTCATTGAAAAATGTAATATTCCTGAAACATTATCGTCTAAATATACTGGAACATATATGTTAAAAATGCCGTATCCAATCATATTCTGGAAGATTGTATTAAAATCTCCAACTCTTCTTAATGACTGAGGTTGAGTAATAAATATACTGTAAAGAGCATCTTGACTTGATTCTTTTCCCATCCCTTCGCGTGCAGATATAAAACCCGGAAGTTGATTTAGCGAATCAACTAAATGCATTCTGCCTCCTCGGGCAAGTGCAGACTGAGGTTTACTTTTTTCATTGTTATTAACTACGTACTCAATTGTCGCTGAAAGTTCTTCCGGCTTCATCCATAATATATCTCCAAGTGAACGGAAATTCAGTGACATCTCATTATTCATTGAAAAATGTCTATCTCTGTAATAAAAATTTTGAAATGTGTCAAAATCACTTGGACGAGAATAATCAGCTATCTCGTCTACAAGAAAAAGATCAAAAAGAATTACGGTATTTTTAACTATCTCCTCAGAAATCTTTTTATCAATTTTTTCTGGATTAGATAGCAATTGCTCTAAAACTGAAATCCAGCCAACTAACGACTCCGATAACTTCAAACTTTCAATCTTTCGTAAATTATTCAAACTTTCTAAACAAGCTTCAACACTAATTACTGCAAGCTTTTCCGGGGCTATTTTTGAATCAAAATCTGAGTCCAAAAAATTTCTTGTTTCTACCATATATTTTTATGATATTTATTTTGGGTCTAGTGAAGATTAGCGACTAAATAAGTGCTAATATAATTGCTAGACCAATGAAAAACAGATACTCAAAACATTCACGACTATCAGAGCATGTTTTTCGCCAAATTTTGAGGTGTTTTGCACAGGATTTAGACACCTACACAACCGCCGAAATAACTGGAATTTCTCGACGTTCAATCCATGACATTTTCCAAAAATTAAGAAAAAGAGTTGTGAGTTTGCTAGAGGATGAGCAGCCATTTTCAGGCGAAGTTGAGGTAGATGAAAGTTATTTTGGACCACGAAGGGTTCGAGGAAAAAGAGGCCGTGGAGCAGGTAAAAAAGTGCTGGTGCTTGGCATTTTGAAACGAGGTGGAAACGTTTATACACAAGTAATTCCTCGAGCAAACAAGAATAACATTTTGCCGATATTACAGGGAAAAATACTTGAAGAGACCACTGTTCATACAGATGGTTGGACAAGCTATGATGGTTTGATCGATGTCAAAAATTTCAAACATTATCGGGTGTATCATTCAAAAGATGAGTTTGTAAGAGGCAAGTCTCACATCAATGGTATTGAAAGTTTCTGGAGCTTTTGCAAAAGACGAATGAGAAAACAAAACGGTGTACGAAAAGATAAGTTTTTGATACACTTGAAGGAGTGTGAGTGGAGATGGAATCACAGAAACGAAGATATCTACCAAATTCTGCTCAAAAAACTGAGAGAAAATCCGCTCTAATCTTCACTAGACCCTTATTTTAATTATATAATACAAGAAGCATCTTTAAGTTTTAGGTACTTTAGTTCAAAAGACAATGACGTCCTCTCCACACTCCCTTCGCTCATACGCAGTTTCAGGCAGTGGAAAGAAAAATCGGGGAGCTTGTTTAAGCTCCCCGCATAACTTTAGAATGATTGCCAAACTTATAAGGTGGCAATCATCCATAATGAAAGACAGGAGAAACCTAGCGCCAGGAGCACTAGGAGAACTACTAGGCAGTTGCCTGCCCAGCGAAAGGAAAAACTTCTTCATGTTATTTCTCCTTTCAACACTTTCTTAGCCTCCTACGGCAAGAGAGTGTTGAGTACTACACTCTAGTGTACCATTTGCTCCGGTTTTTGTCAATTTTTATAGGACTACTTAGCCTGGTGTAATTATAATCAACACGCCATAAACTTGCTTTTTAGGTGTAAATGTAGCATATTGGAAGGATGGAAGTCTTAGAACAGATCTATCTAGCGGTCTTTTCAGTCAACAGCATCTGGTCTGTGGTCTTTCGAGGTATTGTATGGTTTATTGTCGCGGGTGTGATTATTGTCAGTCTCGATAAGGCTGATCCTGATTCGGCGCAAAAAAACCTCAAGTCAAACCTTGGATTTCTGCTGATGTTCTTAGTGCTCTCGGGAGTACTGATGTATCTGCTGTTCGGCTATAGCCGCGTCGCCTAAACCCTTTTTCCCTACCCAACAAATTATTCAAGAAATTCCGGGTGTTTGTGTCGTAGCAGACTCCAGTCTGCCATGGCAACAGCATCACAGATTTCTCCAGAAATGATCATGTGGTCAATTTCTTCTGGAGAAAGGACTACCACCTCAATTTCTTCTGTCGTATCGAGATTTTGCTCACCTGCAGTTTCTATAGAAACATCCCTAACTACATACACATGGGCACTCTCGGTCGCTTTAGTGGTCATTATCGGCAGTTCACCGAGTTTAACTAAATATCTGCCTCTGAAGCGTAAATACCTGTTTCTTCTGCCAGCTCAGCCACAGCGGCGGCATCTCTGGTTCCATGCTTTTTAGGCTCAAAGCGCCCTGCAGGAAACTGAATCATAATCTCATCACTCCCTGGCTTGTACATCCGAATCATAACCACTATTTTGTCTTTCGTAATGGGAATAATGTGCACGCTATCTGCTAGTGTGGTCACATAAAAATCGTCAATGACTGCACCATCGGGAAGCTCGTACACTCGCTTCTCGAGCGGCGCATGCTCACTCAGCGATACATCCTCACTAAAGAGTAGCTTCCACTTTTTTATTTTTGTTGGAGATAGCGGCATTTTTGCCCTTTCGAATAGCTAGCCTTCCTGGCGACGAGTTTCCATACCGTAAAACTTGATACGATCACCCCGGAAATACAAATCAATATCAGCCAAACCACCATGACGGTGTTTTGCAATTTTAAGGTTGACCGATTCGCGAATATCTTCTTCCTTGCGGTACAAGAACATGACAGCGTCTGCATCCTGCTCAATTGAGCCAGATTCGCGTAGGTCAGACAGTTGTGGCACCTTTTCACCACGACTCTCGATGGCACGAGACAATTGCGAAAGTGCAACCACCGGAATTTTTAATTCGCGGGCAATATTTTTAAGCCCCTGGGAAATTTCGGCAACTTCCTGGACACGGTTGTCGCGCGTGCGGCCGTGCGCAAGCTGCATATAGTCGACAAATAAAATGTCAATGTGATGCTCGGTCATCAGACGCCGCGCGCGCGTACGGATTTCAAAAATACTTAAACCTGGGGTGTCATCAATGAAGATTTTGGCATCAGCCAATACCCCCATTGCGTCTGAAAGCTTCAAAAAGTCTTGCTGATCCAAGCGGCCAGACTTCAAACGCCAGGCATCAATATCGGCTTGACCAACCAGTAAACGGTCGACCAACTCTTCCCTACTCATTTCCAAAGAAAAAATTCCGACCGATTTTTTTGAAACCACACTCATGTGCTGGGCCATATTCAGCGAAAACGCTGTCTTTCCCATACCTGGACGAGCAGCTAAAATAATCAAGTTAGATTTTCCAAAACCATTCAGGCAGTTATCTAAATCGGCAAAGCCAGTTGGCACACCGCGAATATCTTCACCGGAGCGCTGGAGCATGTCGATGCGCTCAAAACTCTCGACCAAAGTATCTTTAATGGGTAAAAAGGCTTTTTTGTTTTGCTGCTGCGACAGGGCGAACACCCGCTGCTCTGCTAAATCTATAATATCGATCACATCCTTACCGTCATCAAAGGCAGCCTGGGTAACTTCGGCACCCATGGTAATTAAACGACGCTTCACATAAGCGTCGGCAACTAATTTTGCATAGTGTTCTGCATTTGCGGAACTTGATTGTAAATTTGACAACTCAGCAACACCCGCAGTTCCACCAGCTGCTTTGAGTTTCTTCATTTTCTTGAGCTCACTGGTAAGCGTAACCACGTCAATGGGTTGGCGTTTCTCATAGAGGTGCTCCATCGCCTCATAGATTACCTGATGCGCAGGCACATAAAAACTATCTGGGACAACAAGATCTGCCACATTTACAATAGCATCTTGATCAATTAAAATTGCACCAAGTACAGACTTCTCTGCCTCAATGTTGTGTGGTGGAACTCGTCCATCTTGTGACATGTTACTCTCCTACCCTATGCAGGGCGTGCTGTGTTACTGTTCAAGCAAAACAATGATTTCTGTTTCTTCAGGAATTTTGCCAACTTCAATCTCTAACTTAGCCATTGGAGTCGGATCAACTCCATACTCTTTCAGAAAATCTTCAAGTGTTTTTAAGTCACCAAAAACCTTTTCGTCATGGCGATCAGTTTTGTAATGCATTGGAATTGCAATCCCAGGCTCTAACGAGCGAATTGCCTTAACCGCCAAAACAGGATCGACTGTGAACGTACCTCCAACAGGAACTAGTAACACATCGACAGGACCAATTGCCTCAACTTGCTTTGAAGTCAATTCATGTCCCAAATCTCCGAGATGGCAAATTCTCACGCCATCAACCAAAATGGTATATATTGTGTTTGGCCCACGCTCTGCACCCTGACTTGCATCATGCCATGCAGAAGTTCCGAAAACTGAGATACCCCCCACTTCGTACTCACCTGGCTTGGTAATCACAAATGGAGTGCGGCGGCGACTAGATGGCGCAATCTTATGAGCAGCATTATGATCTTCGTGATCATGAGAGACAGTCACAATGTCAGCACTCAACCGAGGCATTGGAAAACCCACAAAATCCTCAAAAGGATCGGTCACAACCGTACCTTTTTTTCCTTTTAATTTGAAGGTTGAGTGTCCGTGATACGTAATAAGCATAAGACTTCCTATGAAATAAATACTATTTTAATTACTGATGTGTTTGTACCTGCACTGTACAATGAGTTCGAGATTACGTCAATTTGCAAGCGCTCATATCACACCAAAACTGCTCGAAATGTTACCTCAATACTCCTTCAAGCACATGTGCTTCGGGGGTATCGTCAACAACTGTTTCTTCTGCAATCACTACAAAAGTGAAATCACCAAGCTGCCCTTCTTTTGAAACTCAAGCCAATAACCATCATCTCTTCTCCTTTTGAGCAGTAGAGCAACTTCTGAGTCGGGTACACAAACAAGTTGAAAAACGGTACAATGGATTCAGTAAGAGTCGTGAATGTTACCCACACGACTCGAACTGTTGAGCAGTTTATATACTTTTTTATTGAATACTGTATAATACCGAAGCCTAATGAAAAAAGAAGTAATTTTAGCAATTTTAATTGGTCTGGGGATGGGTTTGTTTATAACCTACGGAGTCTATCGAGTCCGCAGTTCTATCTCTGCCCCACCAACCACAGACCTCGAAGATGCTACCGGTGCCAGCCCAACTACAACCAGCACTCCTGCACTTATTGCAATTCATAGCCCAGAGCACGGTCGTGTCCAAAGTGATACTTCTACCACCGTTACTGGAACAACAACTGAAAACTCGCACGTTGTCTTGTTTGTAAACAATACTGATTTCATTTCTACTTCAGACGCCACTGGCAACTTCAGTTTTGACGTTGATCTAGATGACGGCGTCAACTACCTCACCGTTCACGTCATCAACACTAATGGTAGCACCGCTACCGACGAACGTGTGATTATTGTGAGTGATGCACTCGAAAAGCTTGAAAGTACCGAAGCGGAAACTGCTTCAGATTCAGCAAAAACGACTGATGAAACAACAGACGTAACAGAAACACCATAACCTATGACAGTCAAAACAGCTTTCAGAATTATCTGTCTCACCATTTTACTCGGCGTTGGATGGCTGATGTTTAGTCGTGCATCTCGTACCATTCAAGCACAAGAAATCATTCAACAATTAGCTCAAAATGACTCTGCCACTACTGAAGAAGTCGGTGAAGAAACCACTGAATCACTTGAAGAAACCGCCGAGAAAGGCATTCAACAAGTAAAAAAATACCTCGATCCAAGTCGCGTTCAGGGTGTCATTCAGGAGTTGTTTAGTACTCATTATGGCGAAGTTGGCGAAGTACAGCGAATCAATGATGATGCCCTTACTTTCCAAAATCCTCAAGGTACCACAATTCTTGCCATCGATGAAGCAGAAGTTGAAATCACCAAAGCTGACAAAAAGTTGAGTCTCAACGACATCGCTGTTGGCGATTGGGTCACTGTTCTTGGCTATAAAGAAGCAGAAGATTTCACCCCTAAAGTCATTATGGTTTCCGAAGAATCTCCCCGCCCAGATACTCAACTCGTGGTTATTGGCATGATTACCGATATCTCGACTAAGGAAGTTACTCTCACCGACCGAGCAACGAACGAAGAACGCACCTTTGTCTTCACAAAAACCAGCGCTGTCGAAGATGCAGACGCTGAAGAAGCTGAGATTGCCGATTTTGATGTTGACGTCAATGTCCTCCTCGTAGCTACCACCACCGATGAAGAAAAAGAATTCGAAGTAAAAACTATGCGATCTTTAGCTTCTCTTAATGACCTCAACTAACCCCACAACTGCCCGCACCCAGGCTCTCCAAGACACCTTATCTGCCTCAGAAGCCCTACTCCTTTGTCAACCAGAGGATATTCGCTACTACTCCGGTTTTGACTGCCTGGTTTCATCCGAGCGTGAAGCATTTCTAGTGGTTACTGCAATCAAAGCTCATCTACTATATGCATCGTTTTCGCCAACGATCACCGTTTTTGATGGCATCATCCTTCGCAAAGGGGTCTTTCTCTCGCAGGTAGCTCAACACCTCCAGGAAATTCAAGCTCAAGAACCATTTGAGACACTCTACTGCGACTTTGATCATCTGTTGCACGCTGAATATCTGCAATTGAACAAGACTGCCAGTTGCACACTTGCTCCTCTCGAACGTTCTTCCATTACCAAACAGCGATCGATAAAAGATAGCACTGAGCGAAAATACATCGCCAAAGCAACCACTATTACCTCTCAAGTGCTTGAATGGATTCCGACACAGTTTATCGAGGGCATCACTGAAGCCGAACTGACCAACCGCATTTACAAAAAAATGCTTGATTTGGGAGCCGACATCACCCCTGCCTTCCCTGCCATCGTGGCTTTTGGACCTCACTCTGCCCTCCCACACCATCAACCAACTGACGCAAACCTCACGCCAAACATGGCGGTACTTATAGATATTGGCGCTCGCTATCACAGCTATTGTTCAGATATGACTCGGACTTTTTGGTTTGGAGACACCCCTGATCCTGAATTTGCTTCGATCGAAAAAACAGTTGCTGCAGCTTATGAGGCCGCTTCACAGCAACTCCAAAAACTAGAAAATGGCATCACTGCCCAATCCATCGACGAGGCTGCCCGGTCTACAATCACAGCCGCAGGCTACGGAAACCAATTCATCCACACCACCGGCCATGGACTCGGACTTGAGATCCATGAACAACCCTCACTGAGTTGGAAAAATGAGCAGCAACTCCAAAAACACATGGTCATTACTATTGAGCCAGGTATCTACCTGACAGGAAAATTTGGCTACCGTTTCGAAAACACGCTTATTCTTGAGTAGCTTTGGCCTTTTTGGCTGCTGCTGCTCTGCGGGCTAACTCGTCATCTTTTGCAAAATTTCGGTCAAATCCCTTACCAACTTGTTCTTGTGCAGGATACTTTTTGGCATTTTTCTGCATTTTATCTTTGAAGGCTGCTACCAAATCGATATCCATATCATGGGCAGTTAATAACACCCAGTACAACACATCGGAAAGTTCTTCGCCTATTTCAGTTTTAAATTTTTCAATATTTTGGTAGAGCTCTTCGCCCTGCCAATACTGAAAGTGCTCGGCTAACTCGCTGGCCTCGATAATCATCCCAAGCGCCAAATCTTTAGGATTGTGGTACTGGCGCCAATTTCGATCTTCGCGGAACTTGACGACTTCGGCCATCATTTCATCCAAAACTGTTTTCTTTTTTGACATTACTCGATCCATCCTTTTTCATACAGATCATCAAAAATTAAGTGATCAACTGCAGAAGTTTCGTCTTTTTGTGAGTATTCGAAAAAATCCAACTCAGCGATTTCTGCAGCTGGAATCAGCTCACCTTCAAACGCTGCGGTGTAACAGGTCATCCGAACCATGGTTCCTAAAGGCTTTCCGTGTGCTGGAGCTTCGAATACACCATAAAAATCGATAGTATCTTGCTTAAGTGGAACTGAAAGCTCTTCATAGACCTCACGGGTCAGGGCTTCTTCGTCAGTCTCCCCTTCTTCGCGCTTGCCACCAGGAATGTACCACGTGTCCTTACCTTTACTTAAGGTTACTAAAAGTTTTTTATCCTGAACATGAATGTACGCCAGCTTATCGATGAACTTTTTTTCCATAGTGGCATCGTACCACCCTGCTTTCTATTTTGAAAGCAACTGCATGGCTTGCAGCATAAACGAAACGACTGCCTGTGTGGTGTCTTCGGGAGCTTCGACAAACAGATCTTTACGCACTTCAAAAAACAGTTGTTCTGCATCTGGAATTAGAGCATCGACGTAGGTCAAAAGCGATTCAGCTGCTTTATACGGCTCGTCCACTGTAATATCAGTTCTTTCGGTTGTAGTGACGTATGGAATTGCCAAAAAGAGCTGCCCCAGTAAAGCAACTACATCATCACGGTGCTCTGCCGACATAAATGGTCTCTCAGCTACTTGGGGATTTTCGTAAAACACCATACCCGCAGGCCTAAGGGCTTCAGGGTCAAACGAGTCACTAACTGTTTTGGTAATCGTCCCCCCCGCAGATTTTGGATCGTATGAGTGAAAGTACAAGCATGTCCTTGGCTTGTGCTGGGCCACCAATGTAGAGACATCATCAAAAAAAGGTACAACAGTTTCGGCTGCAATCTGATTTCGCAGATGCACAAATGCATCCGAGTTTTCTTCGACATTCCAAAGGGCGTCTCCACGATATGGTGAGTACGGAATTTGTTCATCAACATTCACGCGATTTGCATCACCGACAAGTCGAGTAAAGTCATACCAGATGATCGCAACATTTGGATACTCCTGCAACGCCTCCGCTAATTGAGTAGCCACCGCTCCTCCACCGAGATCAACATTGAGTGCAATTGCTTGAGCTACCTGCCATTCTTGATTTGGAAGAAGATATGCAGTTACAGACTTTGGCAATGATGTTCCACTGTGTACAAAAAACATGAAAGTATCAATCTTTGCAGTTTTAGATGCCATCAGCACACTGCCCCATGAGTACTCCGTGGCATACACAGATTCTGGAATATTCACGGCATCATACAATGCACTTTTTTCTTCTGAAGAAGATGTCACATGATGACTGATTACCTCGAGATTTTGCATATGCGTATAGTACCATATTCTCTGTAATTCAATATGTGAAAATAGGGCCGGCGCAAGCGCCGGCCCAATCAAAGTTTTGGAAAATTTCTATCGAGTTATAAAAGGCAGATACACAAACATCGTCTCAGCCTCGGTGACGTTCAAAGTCACCGCAATATCAAGGGTTTCCAGGTAGTCCTTGCTCGGCACCACCTGTACGG
Organism: Pseudomonadales bacterium; assembly: GCA_020632255.1. Lineage (GTDB taxonomy): Bacteria > Patescibacteriota > Microgenomatia > UBA1400 > PJMF01 > CG1-02-43-31. The sequence continues at coordinate 8,880 of JACKFX010000004.1, read as the reverse complement.
TACCTGTGTTGCTGCCAATAGTGGCGGCCGCAGGAATCAAGTTCACTGCGGCACTCACCGTTTCACCGGCCGGGACATACACCCAGTCGGTGTCAACGTTGATCCAGGAGGCAGTCGTCTCGAGGCGACAGTACATCGCCACGTCACCCGTGTTTTGAATTGTCACGGCGTGACCAACTACACCCGCATCTTCAGGCTGCGTGTCGTTGATTTCCAGTGGAGTCACCACCATATTTGCAGCAGATACTACAAATGTTGCCGGCACCTCAATGACCTCGTTTTCAGGGTCATTAGTGTAAATCCGGACAACATCGTTATATGTACCCGCCGCAGCAACCATGCCACCGTCGGCATCCATAAAGAAAGACATGCCAAGAAACGATGGTGGGGCAATGAATTGAAGATAAGAAGGATCAACAACGATCCAACTCGGCAGTTGAAGCCGTTCATAGCGAACAGAGTTCCCGCCGAAGTCAAAACCGACGAATTCCGAACCCATTCCGCCCAACTCGGCATTGAAGCTCAAGGAGGTATAATCAAAGGTTACCGTTGTCCGCAATGGGCCACCCTTAAAAATGGAGTTATACCCCGTGCGTCCAACCAACACATCAAGATCAGTGTCGCTGTCGGCATCGACTGCTCCAACCGTTACACCGGTGGATACGAGTTGTGTGCTCCACCAGGTAAGTGTAGCACCAGTATACAGCCATGAACCATTTTCGCTAATAAAATAGACATCATCTCCCACTTCCCCATCCAAATCTGCAACCAACACGTCGGCCGCAGCGTAGGAGAAGTTTGGTGAGACATAGCCTGATAAAAACCCAGCCTGGTTATTGTATCCATGGCTGTTTGGGCCAGCAACAAAGATGTCACTATCTTGGTCATTGTCAACATCACCAATGGCAATGCGCTTGCCACCGATCTGAGCCGTAACCTGAGTACTGTCGAGGGTAAAATTCCCTGCGCCATCCCCAAGCCACACCTGATCAACAGTATTGTCACTAACGGCAAAAACATCAATGTAGCCATCGGTATTCACCTTGACCGCTTGGACGTCGTTGTAGCCAACAACACCAAACGAGTTGGACAAACTGAGGCTACCATCAGATTGTGACAGCCACACTTGCAGTTGGCCGTTTGTGTTCGCAATAACTAAATCTTCACCGTAAGAGCCATCCAATTGGCCGGCTGTGACGCCAGAGCAAGAGTCAGTTGCGTTACCCAGTGAGTAACCACCTGAAAAATGTCCTGTGCCATCGCCATACCAAATTGAATTGCTTGCAGCGGCGTTACACGCCACGAAATCAAGTTCTCCATCACCATCAAAGTCAGCAACCGCTGCTTCGACAGTTTGTGAAGAGGCACTACCATATGCCCCCTCAGGAGAAAAGATTCCAGTATATGCTTCAACCAGATAAATCTCATTAGCTGAATCTAATCTGGTCTCAAGTACAAATTGACTGCCATCAACCTTGAACGGAACAAGATCGGTCGTCTGACCATCAATGGTGCCAAATTGGTGGACTGACTCAAAGAACTGCACATACTGTGTTGGTGCAGCAAATACGGTGCTGACACCAATCAACAAAAAAAACAAACCGAGTAAGACTAATGCTTTCTTCATTAGGATACCTCCCAGTATCATTAAAAAAAATTTCCAAAACTGTTAAAGATGGGGCATGTCACAGAGCAATTCTGGTGACACACCCGTTTGCTACACATTAAATATGTATAACAATCGTACAATTGTAACATAAAAACCCATAATACTCAATGATCATAGACATCCCCACCTCTGGATGTTATACTGTTTCCACTATGAAATCATTCATATTACGATCAGCTGTCCATCATCACGCTCACCATATGTAGGGAGTTATGATTCTTGTCGTACTTGTCAGAGCTCCCACCCGGGAGTTTTTTTATTGCTCCCCCCCCTCAAAAACCAATACAGAAAGAAAAAATATGAAAAAAAATGATACACTACAGGAGGTACAACCACTCCGAAAAACACAAGAACAGGAAACACTCATGCAACAGCAAGTACAAAATCTCAAAGGATTTCGTGACTTTCTCCCAGAGGAAAAGCGAGTCCGTGACTATGTAGCAGACCAAATCAAAGCGGTCTTCTCTTCCTATGGTTTTGAACCACTTGAAACACCAACACTCGAATACGCATCGTTGTTACTAGGAAAATACGGTGACGAAGCAGATAAACTGGTCTACAACTTCGAAGATCGTGGCGGTCGCCAGGTTGCCCTTCGCTATGACCAAACTGTGCCAACCAGTCGGGTTTTAGCTCAATACCAAAATGAGTTACCAAAATTCTTCAGACGCTACCAGATTCAGAACGTTTTCCGCGCTGACAAGCCACAGAAAGGTCGCTTCCGTGAGTTCACCCAGTGCGACTGTGATATTTTTGAAACTTCAAGTCCTGTAGCAGACGCTGAGCTACTTGCCGTCTACTACGCTGTGTATAATCGCCTTGGATTAACTTCTTTGGAACTCAAGATTAATGACCGCCAAACACTGATGAAAACGATTAGTCCATTCGCTACTGACAGCGTAAATGTCTTCTCGATCATTCAAAGTGTCGATAAGCTCGATAAAATGTCTGAGGATGATGTCACAGCAGAACTGGTTCAAAAAGGCCTGGTGGAGTCTGCGGCTCGCGAAGTGCTCGCCGCCATCCAAAACGCCACTCAATCAGAAAACTTGCAACAGATTATCGCTGCAGCAGTAGCCCTCGGCATTCCAGAAAATGCACTCGTCTTTACCCCGACGCTAGCCCGTGGCCTCGACTACTACACCGGCATGATTTTTGAAGGCAGCATCCCCGAGTACACCGCTGGCTCCGTGGGTGGTGGTGGCCGTTATGACAACTTAATCGGCGAACTCTGTGGCCGAGATATCGCTGCAACTGGCTTTGCCATTGGATTTGACCGCACGGTCGAAGCTGTACAACAACTTAATCTTGTGCCAGAGACCACAACAACAGGAACCAGGGTATTGGTCACTCTCTTTGACGAAAAAACTGTCACTGCTTCCTTGGAAGCAGCATCTTTGCTTCGAAAAGCTGGGATTGCCACAGAGATCTACCCATCTCCAGAAAAGTTGGGCAAACAGTTCAAGCTCGCAGATCAAAAAAACATTCCATTCGTAATCATCATTGGTGAGGAAGAACTTGAAAATGGCACAGTGGCACTCAAGGAAATGCAATCTGGCGAACAAACAACCAGCACGCTTGAAGAAGTTATTGCCAAACTACAAAAATAAGCTCTATTCAACTCGGTAAAAATCGATGTTGGCATGATACGCAGCTCCTTCATCGGAGTTGCTATCACCGATCATCATGAAATCTTCTTCTGTGGCGGATGGATCAATGTGCCGCTGTACATGGCGCTTGATTTGACTAAAACCATCAGGATCTGGTTTACAGTAGGTCACACTGTTTCTGCCAATGAGCAACTCAAAACACTGTCGAAGGTCATGTTCTGTAAGAATTGGCTCAAAGGTTTCCACACAGTTAGAAGACCACACAAATAAGTGGTACTTGTCGTGATGCTGACGAACAAAACTTGTTTGCGTCTTTTGCTCAGTGATTCCTTTCAGCTCTTTGGTTTCGAACTCTTTAGCATACGCCACAGTCATATCCCTCGGTTCAGAACCAAACTCACGAGTGAATTTATTAATGAGCTGATAGCTTGTTTCATTGCTAATCGAGTGATTCTCGAAAAAATCCTGGTCAAACTCTTTGAGCAAATCATACGTATGCTCGAGATACTCTCCCCAAGGCAGATGCAAGGTAAACAAGGTTTCATCAAAATCAAAAATCAAGTACTTTTTCTTCTTTTTTGCGAGGACTTCCTCGAGTGTTGGTCTATCGGTCATGCACAAGTTCCTTTACTATTTTGGTATACATCTGTTTGAGGGGTGCACTGTCACAGTCTGCCAAGAAATGAGCAAATGCAGGATGACTGTTGATCTCAATCAACCAGAGCACACCGCCCTCATCCCGAACGACATCAAATCCACCGTATGGCAACTGCCACTTGCTGAAAAGTGGCGATAAAAATGCCGCTATCTCTTCGTACAAGGCTTGATCTGTTTCCACAACTGCTTTGCCACCCTCCCAGTGAAGAGGACTCAAGTTGCCTGTAAAAATAGCTTCAGAAGTATCCTTGCGATACATAAACTCAAGCTTGCCATGGAGCATCAACACACGCCACTCACTTTTTATCTTGATGGCCTCCTGTGCTAAAACCACATAGTCATAAGCAGAACTCTGACGGTTGAAAATTTTTGTCACAGCCTCTTTGACTTCCAGCTGATCTTTGCAAACAAAAACATGACTTCCAAGTGAGCCAGCATTTTTTTTGATAACCACTGGGAACTCGAATTTTTTGCTAATCGTAGAGAAGATGCCCGGTATATCACAGCGAGCACTTGCGCCATAAGGACCATTTGGATCGAGAAAAGCCAAGGTCTTTGGCATCTTGACCACATCAGAGAGCAATTGGTAAGTATAGGCCTTGTCAGCACACAGTTTGACATCACTTTCGCTGTTTAACCCAAGAATATTATTAATGATGTAGTGATAGCTACCATTTGGCAGTGCTATCTTAAAAAGAACATTTTCTTCATCCACAAATTCATACTGCATTGAAAGTGAATCGAGGACTTCTTGTAAAACGATTCCTGATGATGTCATGCCCCACATTGTATCAAAAATCGAATGGTGCTACCCTAGTAGTATGCCCAAACGGTCTGGCGCAAAGAAAACTGCGCACCGCTCTACCATTCGCAAGAATAAAACAAAAAAACCAGCTCACTCACGCTGGTATTACTACTCTTTTTTGATCTTAAATGCAATTATTTGGGGCGCTGCATTCATCGCCATTAAACCAAGTTTTGAGTACACCACCCCCTTCAGATTCTTGTTTTACCGCTTCACACTCGCCAGCATGTTTGGCCTCCCAGTCATTCTCTGGTATGTACCCAAAATTAAAGAATTCTGGAAAAAAGTTGGCATTATCACCATTTCTGAAATTCTTGGTATTCCCATTGCTTTGGGCATGCTCTATACCGGACTTGAGAGAACCACTGCCATCGAAGCTGGTTTTCTAACGACCACCGTTCCTATTTTTGTCGTTCTATTTGGGATTTGGTTCCTCAAAGAACGTGAAGAACGCCGAGAATGGGAAGGGTTAGCACTTGCTTTTCTTGGAACTATTATCTTGACCCTTACCCCCCTCTTCGAGGGTGAAGCCATGCTTGATCATGTTTCTCTCTCGGGAAATCTCTTGATTTTTATGCATAATATCTTAATTGGAATCTACTATATTTTGGTCAAAAAACACTACCATACTCTGCCAAAGGTATTTGCAGCTGCCGTAAGTTTTGTTGTTGGAGCCATCAGTTTCTTCTTCATGAGTTTGGGAGAACTACATTTTTCTTTGCCCGCACTGGTGGAGGCAGTTCGTTTTGACATCATGCAGCCCTCAGTTCAACTTGCTGCCCTCTACATGGGAATTCTAGGCAGCGTTATTGCCCTGACCGCCTATATCATTGGCCAGGATGGCGTTGAAGCTTCTGAAGCCACCCTCTTTTCTTACTTGCAGCCACTGGTCTATGTACCGCTTGGCATTATTATTCTTGGTGAACGAGTTAACTGGGAACACGGGATTGCCCTCGTACTGATTTTTGTTGGGGTGGTACTGGGAGAGTGGAAGGGAAAACGGAGGCAAAGGAAAAGCTAAACCGCAAGTTCCTCAAGTTCCTGCCTTCGACGAGCCAAGATTTGTTCTGCAATGTCAATCACAACATCCACTGTGTTTTCTTGACTTCGAATTCGAAGAAGTACTTTTTGGTGAGCTAAAGCTCCAAATTGTTCTCGATATGATTTTAATAAATCAATCAATTCGTCACCACGTACTACTCTGTTCTTTTTTAATTTTGTCACAAACTCATTGAAAACAATAAGTTCAGCTTGCTTCTTTGCGCCCACATCTTCTTTAGCAACCGCCAAGAGTTCTTCGAAAAAACTCTTTGCCTCGGCTTCCGTAAAAATACTTGGTCTAAATCCTGCCAAAAAGAAATATGCATCAGCGATGTTTTCGAATTCTGCCTTGGGTATTCTCCCTGTTTGCCTACGTGACTCTTCGATACGTTGTAACCATCTCAGTTTGATTTCTGGATTGTTGTTCAGCTCTTCCTGGCTTGCTCTCTCAACTACGAACTCGGTATCTCTATTATTTCCTCCATGATGCGTTGCTCTTTGAAAGCTACCGCGACCCATTTCTCCCTTTGCTGCTACTTGAGAAATTCCTGAACGTGTATCAGACTTTGGTCCAAAATTAGCAGTATTTTTTCGTTCGCGTGACATTATGTAATTCTCTATTTGTTTCTAACTCGATCAATATCATTCTTGTAAAAGAATACTCACATTATCTGAGTAAGTACTGTAGTATAAGTATAAGTGAATTTTAGAAAAACACAAAATACGTATGAACGAAGGCCTAATAGATAACCTTAACAGATATCACCGTCGGCACCTTATTGAGGAACAACTTGATAAGGGAGAAACGAGTCAAACAGCAATTAAAGAATCCGTTAAACAACAGGAACTAGCTAATCAAGACGAACTTGAAAAACTCTATGATGACATCTTACATAAAGAAGCAATCTTATACCCAGAAACAGTCCAAGTTGCTACCGAACTTCAAACCCACCTACAATCGCAGTTCCCAGACTACACCATTGCCATTATCCTTGTAGGAAGCAGTGTCACAGGAGGTCTACAACTCCGTAAACTTTTTTTAAAACACTTAACTCCTGGTGAAGAAATCACACACGAACCTGATTTTGATATGGTACTTGGGGTACAACACAAGGATTCGTACGAAAATGATGGTGGAATTGACTTACGAGATCTCGAAGATATGGATCAAACCACTTCTGATTTTCTAGATGCCAAAGGCATTCAATTATGTGCTAATCTCAGACCAAAAAAGTATGCAATTCAACCCCTCTCCCCACACCTCCCACTTCAGGAACAAGAAGAACTCGTATCAGAGGAGTTGCACTCCGTAACTGAGACGTTTAGCGTCTTTTCGTTTCTTTTTGCTCCCTCAATTCCTCCTGAATTCAATGAAAGAAACAGAAACGTTTTTGTTAAGCTTCTTTCAAAACTGTATAAAGAAGATTCGGATGAGTGGAACAGAATCTGCACGTATTTAATCGATGAGTTAAGAGCAATCCATAAACTGAAAAAAAAATACTTTTCACAGAGAGCAATCTCTAAGCCTGATTTTGATGAATCAGCTGAAAAATTCACTGAAGCTCGCATGAAAGTGTTCAAAGACTTACTCAAAAGCACTGCAGACGAAATGGGGGCCATGTACATTGATTTCATGTAACATCTTAGCAGTCCACATTGACACTATAGGCTTTTTTCTGATACAATATGACCCACTTTGAAACCAGTTGACTCTACTCACTCACGAGTATCCTCGGCTGTGTTCTTTAATACTTCAATTGTCAATTTTTTTAGATCCCACATGGTGGCTTAGTGCTCATTTTCTCAAGTGAGTAGTAACCCACCATGTGAGCTCAATCGAGATCGAGGCCACGTGGTGTTTTACTGTTTCGAATTTTTTCAACCCTATTAAGGAGAATACGAAAATGAATATTGATACCATGATCAAACTGCAAATCGTGGAGGCCCTGCTGCGGTACCTCAACGCTGTTACCAAAACCACAGCCCTGCACTGGGCAGAGCTGGCCGGCAAAATCGAAATTGAGCTGGAAGACGGCCAAATGTTGGTCATCGAAAACTCCGGCGACATCGCCACCAGCGTCACCACGCTGAAAACGCGTTGGGTCGCTACACAACGCGTCACGACCAGCGATACGCCGGTCACGGGTTACATCACCGGTGGCATCGCAGGAAATATCCCGTTTAGCGGGATGTTGGTCAGCACCAAGGTGGTTGAACTGAATGTTCCGGGACACAACCATTTCCAAACCAACGTCATTGAACTCCACTTTAACGTTGGGGGTGAAACCCGGACGATCAAGATCAACACACGGACACATGCAGACTACCCCGAACACGAAGGATGTAAATGCCAGGTGTGCCGCTTGAACAATCCGCCTACGGTTAACGTAGGCGAAGTGTGCTCAGTCAAAGGCCCCAATGACGCCTTTGTGCCCATCGGCTCCACCGATGTCACCCTGACCCCGCCTCCGGCCGGGTAAGTTGTATCACAGCACTTTGACAATTGAATTTAACCCAATGGCCCCGCTCGTTCCGAGCGGGGCCATTTGCGTTTCCACAGCAAAAAACTACACCTACTTCACTGTCACACTCTTGGCAATATTTCTTGGTTTATCAACATTGTTACCCAGTGCCACAGTCATGTAGTAGGCCAACATTTGCAGCGCCACTACATTTACAATTGCTGCTGTTTCTCCAGTGTCTGGCAATTCAATAAAGTCATCAAAGACATCAACAACTCCCTGACCAACCCCAATCACCGTTGCTCCCCTACTCTGGACCTCAATGCCTGCCGAAATCGTGTCGGTACGGGCTTCATCATTGCTAACAGCAATGATCACTGGCACACCCTTTTCCATCAGAGTAATCGCATAGTGCTTTAGGTCTCCGGCAGCGATGCCATGTGCGTGCTTGTATGATCCCTCGATCATCTTGACCATACCCTCGCGAATTATTTCAAGGTTCTGTGACTTTCCCAACAAAAAGATGCTCTCAACAGGCAACAACTTCTTAGCAAGTTTTTTGAGCGTCCGTGCAGTAGTTGGTTTCTCTAGGTACGCTCGCAGCTCCTTCTTGGTCTTCTCGAGAACTTTCACTGC
>JACKFX010000003.1 GCA_020632255.1 Pseudomonadales bacterium | reverse complement strand
TTATTCATATTAAGATTTCTTGTTACTTTCTTTTATAAATTTTTCGATGTCTTCCTTTTTGTATCTTCGCACTTTTTTAACGCCAATACGCACAGCCTTAAGCACACCCTTTTTGTCCCAAAGCCTAAGAGTATTTGGGTGCACTTTCAAAATTTGTGCGGCTTCACTTAGTGTTAGCAGTTCTTCCATAGGTTTACTTACCATTAGCTACTAATAGAATACAAAAACCTCAGGTTTTATTCAACACCTTATTATAGCTTTAACTAGGCAATTACACATAATGACATTAAAAAACTAGCCATTTGACCTGTAAATAGGTACTCTGAAGGCATAAATAAATCCGCCTAACGAATCTATCGGGGCTTAGGTTTCTCTATTTTTCAAAAAATAGGAAAACTTAAGCCCTTTTTTGTTGGCCATAAATACTATGCCAAAGCCAAAAGTTAAAGAAACAAAGATCTCACCAGGGAAAAGATACGAACCTACTGAGCGTGACGAACAACTTCTCAAAAAATGGAAAGCTCGATTTAAGCGAGCTAAAGAGTTTCGTGATCCATATCAAGCCAAGTGGCTGAGAATGTATCGGCTCTACAGGGCTTATCAGCATAAACAAAATTACGCCTACAACACTCGTCTCATGCCGCCAATAGCGTTTGAAATCGTCAAAACAGTTGTATCTAGACTCGCTACTGCTAAACGTAAAACAAGGGTCATTCCCAGAGACAAGAGGGATGTAGAGTCAAGAGCATTGTCTTCTTGGGATGATTTGGTCAACTATGACTTTGACATTATTGAATTAGCCAAAAAGCTTCCCCACTGGATTGAGTCATCAGTATTGTATGGAAACGGAATTGTTAAATTGGCCTGGAAAGTTCAAAACAGGAAAAAATCGGATGAAACATTCAAAGTCTTATATGACGATCCAACCATGATCCTATGTGACTTGTGGGACTTCCTGCCGGCACCAGAAACAGAGGATCTGCAGGATGGGTGCCCTTGGCTAATCCACAGGATAGTTAAAACTAAGGAAAAAATTACAAAAGAAGAAGAAAATCGTGGAGAAAACAATATATACAAGAATCTTGAATTTTGTACCCCTAAAAATGTTGAGGATTGGAAAAAAGAACGCTATGAAATTAACACCAAAAAAATGTCTCAGATTGATGGTGATCTTAAGAAAGCCGACACTGGTGAACAAAAAGTCCTGCCTGTAAAAAACGATCAAGAGAAGCAATTGGAGTTATGGGAATGTTGGGACTATGAGGAAGATGAGCTGGTAGTTATTGCCAATGGTGAAGTGGTAATTAGGGATGACGAGAACCCATACTTGGATATCAACAATGGGCACATCTTTGTTGATTTGCCAGATATGTCCCTTCTATGGGAATTCTGGGCAACCGGCCATGTTGAACCAGTTGAAAGTACCATTATGGAGATTGCTGACCTGCGTAACCAACGCATGGATGATGTAATTCTGATGTTAGATCCAGTAGTTAAGATCCGTAAAGACACTGGTATTACCAAGAATGACATTATTTTCTCTCCTGGAGCTGTTTGGGAGCTCAGAAAAATGGATGATGTGGTTATTGAGCGACCTCCAGAAATAAGTTTGATGGGGCTCAATGAAGATAAAATGCTGCGCGATGAGATTTCCAGAACTCTAGCATTGGGCGAATACCTACAAGGTCTTCCAAAATCATCCAGCGAGCCACTAGGTAAAGTGGCCATGCTTTTGGGACAGAGTAACCTGCGTCTAAGCATAAACGCTCAAAATATTTCTAATGCCCTAACTACTGTAGCCAATATCCTTATCCAGTTAAATAGAGAGTTCCTCAGTGAAGACAAGCTCTACAGGCTAGTAGGAAATAATGTTGATTTTAAGGAATTCAAATCTGAAGATAAAAAAGTTAGTGTAGATGCAATTGTCGAAGTTGAGCCAGTAATTCCGCCTGACAAACAAGCAAGACTAAATCAGATATTGTTGCTATACGACAAGTTCATTGCCCAGGACAAGCCGGACCCAAGTGACCCAATTGGCATAAAACAGTGGTTAATTCGCAAACGAGCTTTACAAAAAATGATTTTGGAGGAACTAGACCTGGATCAGTATGTCGATATTCTGCTTGGCCCAGAAATAACAGAAAAACAGGAAAAATCAGAAGAAACACCAACAGAGTCAGAAGCTGTAGCCCCTGTGTCGCCTTCTAACGGCACTTTGCAGAAAGAAACGACCAATAAGCCGCCTGTAGCGAACAAAAACAAAATTCGACAACTAATCGGGAAAATTCCTGGACTAGGGAAGATGCTTACTAACTAGCGATTATCTTTGATTTCTTGCCTTGTGTGAATATAATTGAGTTATGAAGGTAAGAAAAGTAAAACTCCCAGTGCCAATATTATTGGTTTTTGTATTATCGGTTATTTGTCTGTTTGTTGGTTACAAAACCGGCATTGATTCCAAGCCAACCAACTGTGCAGAACTTGGCGGAGCTTATCTTGAAATTGGTAAAAAAGAATTAGGGATAAATGACTTCGGATCTCAGGAATGGCTTCAACTAATTGAGGACGAAACAAAGTTTACCAAGGACTACTATAAAAGCTTGAGTAAATAACATGGATAAAAAAACTCTCTCTCTTCAAACAATCTCATTACTTATCAATTCAGGCGAGGCAAAAAAGGCACTTGAAAAATTAACTGAATTTGAAACGGAAAACCCTGATGACAAGAGACTGATATTTTATAAACCTGGCTTTTTGGTTGATATAGGAAACGATCTCAGGAACGAAAATATCATAAGAGAAGGTATTGATTTCGGTGAATCCACGCTAACACAAACAAAGAATAGCAAGACGAAGGCTTACCTTCACTATTGTCTGGCAAATGGGTATACAAGTTTATATCAGCTTACAGAAAGAATGGGTGGTGCTGTAGATCGCACAATATCGCAAAGTGCAAATCTATTACAAGCTAAACAACATTTAATTCAAGCGACAAATAATGAATTTGATGACCCAAACCTAAAGACGCAATTGTTAATTAACCTAGGCAACTGTTTAGACACATTAGGTCGAGGGATTGAAGCCATAACTGCCTACAACGAAGCGCTCAACTTGAACAAAAACTTCCCAATGGCAATAGCAAACAGAGCCAAAGCACTTCGGGCATTTGCTGATATCTCTGACAAATATCGGGCTTCAATATATGTAACCGCTTACCAAGATATCAAATCAGTTTTGGATGATCCAAAGCTGGTGCAAGTTGGAGGTACTGATGCTAAAAAAGCTTTTGAGCGCGAACTTGATTACATTGAATCTCTTTTTCAAGATAAATCATTACTTAAGAAAAGTATCAAGCATCCCAGATATAAAACAAAAGGGTTGACTAAATTCGAACAGTATTACTTAGATTTCTGCAGCAGGGAAAAGCTATTTCTCAATTTCCATATCCATGATGATTTTTGTGAAGCCGCAATTGAGGACCCAGTATTTATCAGGCTGATCACAAAAATTGACGACAACGACACATTCTATAATTTTGCCAAACAACTCAATCAAATTAAAGAAGATTACGCAGTAGCCAGACTTAACCTGGTTCAATCTCAATACAAGCAGAAGACTTTCGACAGTATTAGCAAGAGAACCAGCTATGTATACGCCCTGGACTACTCACAATTCAATCTTTATGTAGGTCTATTAAAATCGGCATTTAAGGATGCTTTCAATATATTGGACAAAATTGCTGTATTTATTAACGACTATTACGATCTAGGGCTTAAGGAAAATAACATCTACTTTTCCACAGCCTCAGTCTGGGAACATAAAGAAGTTATCAGGAAAGAAATACTCAATTCTGACAATTTAAGCCTTTATGCTTTATATGACATTTACAGGGATTTTAAACTCAATAGATATCAAAGGATAAAACAAATCAGAAATGCACTTACCCACAGACGACTGATTGTCTTCGACTCATTAATAACAAGCGTTGATGATAAAACAGATAAGCACAACATTGATTCTGACACTTTCTTTCAGGAGACAGTAAATCTTATGCGCCTCACCAAGGCTGTTATCATCTATCTAATTAACTTTGTGAACACAGAGGAAGATAAAAAGAATAAAATTAGCAACAAACCCATACTAGATATGTATGTCGACACATCACAGTTTCTGTAAGTCTTCAAACTTCTAAAATCAATGAAGTAATTCCTTATCGACCGCCGAATTTATCTATTTGTTACAATCAATGTAAGAATGTCTTTACATTTCTTACCTTCTTATTTATTCTAAATACTGTTGGCTCTTTAACAACAAGGAGTGTGTATTATTTTACACTATCGTGATTACAATTTAGTATCAGAATGGCAGAAGTTCGCAAGAATCAACTTTTAAGGCCTTGGCTACTTTATACAAGGTTCTGATTGTAGGATTTCTTTCTCCTCTTTCAATCATGCCAATGTAATTTCTATGCATGGAAAGCTTGGCTGCAAGTTCCTCTTGGCTAATTCCTTTAGCTTTACGGACTCTCTGCACCTTCTCTCCAAATTTAATCAGGATGTGTTTATGAGTAATCGGTTTGCCCATTAAACAAATCGTATATACTCCTTGTATGCTTCTCTACCTACTCCCTGTGGGTAATTGTGTTAAAAATAACCAAGAGAGAAACAAAAATTGATGTCAATAAAATACAACACAATACTGACAACCTTTAAAACAAATAAAAAGATATGTGTGAAAAACTGCTCATTTTCCAAAAAATATATGATTTACAACTGTGGATATACCCCATTATTAATAGGATTCCTAAAAGTCATAGATTGGTACTGGGTAGAAACTTAGAAGAAATAGCAATCTCGTTGCTTGTTACAACAATTAAAGCAAACAAGGCTCGCGGACATATTCGAACAGAATTGCAGCTTAAAATTTCAGATGAGTTAGATTCTCTAAGAATACTTCTGCGCCTTACAAAAGATTTAAAGTTTATGAGTATTAAGCAATATACGGCAGGGGCAGAAAAAGTGAATGAAATTGGCAGAATGTTACAGGCATGGATGAAAGTGCTATAGTTAATGTAAGGGGAAAACCATAAATGTCGTAGCGGGTGTTCCTTCGCGGCGGGAATTGGAATAATACATCCAACGCCGGTGCGTTCGCGCTCAATTTGAATAACAATACGGGTAGCCAGAACAACAATATCGGGTTTCGCTGCGCCAGTGATAATGACACTTAAAACAAACTGTGCCAGATGAGTGGTGTGCTTTTACGAATGCGCATCCCGGATCTACAAGATCACAAGGTTTTTTCCATCTCTTTGAAAAATTCAGAGGGAAAACATAAGACCTGTATCCTCATGCCTTTAACGTACGGCGTTATGAGGCATGAGGAAAATAGGTAAACATAAAATATGTTTGATGAAATATGCAATTTAGAACAACTTCTAAAAGCTTACTCCTACGCTCGTCGTGGTAAAAGAGAAAAGAAAAGAGTTTGCGAATATGATTTTTCTCTAGAAAGTAATCTGATCAAATTGAGGTATTTGCTTCTTTCAGATAACTATAGTCCTGCTCCATATGCCCACTTTACTGTTTATGATCCAAAGACAAGGAGTGTATCGGCTCCAGCTTTTCGTGACAGAGTACTACAGCATTCGTTAGTAAGCACAATAGAGCCCATCTTTGAAAAAAGGTTTATTTATGATTCTTATGCCTGTCGCAAAGGAAAGGGAACTCATTTTGGGGCAAAGAGAATAAAAAAGTTTCTGATGGCTGCCCGTTGTAAATATGGCAAGCAACAGGATTTTTATGTCCTTCAGTGTGATATCCAAAAATACTTTCAAAACATTGATTGGGATATTCTCCTCTCAATAATTTCAAAGGTAATTCATTGCGAGAGAACGCTTAATTTAATAAGGAAAATTATTGTTACCCATGAGTCAACTGATAATTCAAGTGTCCTTCCCCAGATGCAAAGACAATTAGATCTTTTTAGTCAAGTGCAGGTAGAAGTTCCTCCTGTGCGGATTGATGAAAGAAAAGGTCTTCCTATTGGAAATCTCACCAGTCAACTTTTTGCTAATGTCTACTTAAATGAACTTGATCATTTTGTAAAAGAAAGATTGAAAGAACGTTGGTATGCCAGATATATGGATGACTTTCTTATTATTCATCCAGACAAAAACCATCTAATAAAGACAAGAGACAGAATTGCAGAATATCTGGATCAAACGCTAAACTTAAGACTTCATCCTAGGAAAATTACAATAAAAAATGTTCAAGAAGGGGTGCCGTTTGTCGGTTATCGGATTTTTTATGACCACACACTTGTTAGAGGTGACACGTTGAGACATATGCAACGGAAATATCGATATAAAACCAAGTTACACCAAAAAGGAAAAATAAGTGATCTGACACTGGCTAAATCACAAACATCCATTCAGGGGCACTTGAAACACGCTAATGCACACGGCCTGTATGCTTTTATGACGAATAATCGTGTTTAACTTTTTTTCAGAATTAGTTATACTGAATGTATGTGAACGAATGAGCTGAGATGTTTATGGTATTTTATTATGAATATTAAACAAAAATTAAAAAAATATCTACTGGAGCCACGATTCCACTTTAGCCGATTCCAATTTAATTTGGTAGCAGTTTTTTTTGTTTCAGTAGGAATTGTAGCGGGAACTTACTTCACCCTTTCAGAGGTATGGCCAAAGGTTTTTGCTTTAAATGATTCTGCGAAGGTTTGGACTTTCAACTCAGCAAATTCAGGTGATTATACTGCCAGTCTGAGTTTAGTTAACGATAGCGGTGCTCAGCCTACTGGTGGGACCGTTGGAGCAAATGAATTCACCAATCCCGCCTACGATTCAGATAATTCCTCTTGGAACGTAGCAGCTGTTCCTGCTTCCGGCTGGGTAGAAGTGCCAGGTGACGCAACATACAGCACCAATAATTTTTTGGTAATGCAGTATGAGGCAAAATATGATTGTACCGGAGATGATGATGGCGATGATGCTACAACTTGTAGTGCCCCTGCTGATTCTGGTGCTGGTATGGATTATCGAGATCTAACTTTTGACAGTGCAAACGTTGTGTCTACTGCCAATGGAGCTCCAATTGTACATATTACTCAACCACAGGCAATCGCTGCCTGTACGGGCAATACGCACTTAATCACCAACGCAGAATGGATGACTATTGCCCGTAATGCTGAGGCACAAACAACCAACTGGGCAGATGGTACAGTAGGAAGTTTAGTTTCCAGTGGTGGTGGTATGTATCGAGGGAATGTCGGTGAAAGTACCAGTGTGGGTTATAACGGCTCTGATCCAGAATATGGCAGTAGTAGGGATACTAAGGCAAGGTTAACGCTCTCAAATGGCAGTCAGTTGTGGGATTTGTCAGGTAACGTTTGGGAGTTTAACAGCGACACTATTGCAGAAGCTGATCAACCAGATGTCAGTGGGCAAAGTGGTTATGCATGGAGAGAATTTACCGATCTTACAAGCTACGGATCACTCTCGTATGACTTAGTCAGACCCGCTGGCACTACCTACAATGCCAATCACGGTGTGGGTAGAATTTATCACAATAGTGAGTCTGTCAGCACAAGTGAGCGGGTGTTCCTTCGCGGCGGGGATTGGAGTAATACATCCAACGCCGGTGCGTTCGCGCTCAGTTTGTATAACAATACGGGTAGCCAGAACTACAATATCGGGTTTCGCTGCGCCAGTGATCCTGTAGCAATCTCCCAATCTTATTCATCTAGTTCTGGCCGCGAAGCGGCCGGCGGCAATACGATTTCTGTGGGTTCAATCGCTGATGGAAAAATTTATCAATCTGTTGATGTCGGAGATACCTCGACCTATGATTTTTCAGTTTATGTTTATGACACAACAACAGGAAATGACGGTGGTACGGTTGACTCTTCTATTGCCGAGCTGTACTACAACGGATCGACTATTACTACAACCTACACTAGTGTTGGCAGTGGTTGGTGGAAACTGTCAGGCACACTAACTGGTGCCAATGAATCCAGGGAATACGGAGTTCAAGTAAAAAGTGGTAAGACAGTTAAGGTCGATGATTTTACCCTAAGCAAACAAGGCGAATACAGTGTCTATACTACAACGGCTTACAGTAATGCTTTATTAGCCACCTGGGACACTTTTTGCGAAGGTACACTGTCGGGCTCTACTTGTACTGAGGACGCTACTTACGGTGGAAACAGCGCTATAAATTATCAAATTTGTACTGATGACGGATCTACTTGTGAGTCTGGTGGTTCCTGGAAATATTGGGATGGTGCCAACTGGCAAACAGCTAGTAATACCACTACTCACGTAAACACGGCGGCAGAGTTGACTCAAACTGCTATGCAAGCACTGCCCATTGTATCTCAAAAAATTTCTGTCAAGGCGATATTTACTTTTGGTGGCAATGACGTGCCTTATTTGCCACACATTTCGATTGGTTTGACAACTGACACCACTGCTCCGGATACAAATGCTTCTGCACTGGCAATGACCCGTTCAAATGGTGGAACCAGCGTCACCTCTAACGGATGGACCAATAACTCTAATCCTTATTTTTCTTGGACTGCTGGAGCAGATAACAGTGGCGGTAGCGGCTTAAAGGGCTACTGTTTGTATTTAGGCACTGATACTGCCGGTGATTCAGCTACCAGCAAAGGCTTACTTGGAACAAGCCCAGTGTCTACTGACGGCACAACCTGTCAGTTTATTATTTCTAGTACGAGCATTGATTTTGCTACAAGCTCATACAAGGGGGGTACTTGGCTTTCCACATCAAGTAGTCCATATTACCTAAACATCAAGGCAATTGATAACTCGGGTAATATTTTTGGGGGTAGTAGTGCTCAATTCCAGTTTCGTTTTGATAACACTGCACCCACAAATACCTCATATATTTCATGCGCTTCTGGTAGTTTTTCAAATGTGGCAGATATGAATTTTTCTTGGCCAACCTCAGGGGGTGTAGCTTCATCGGATGATAATGCTGGGATTTTGGGATGGCAATATCAGATCAATTCAACTGCTGGAACCTGGTTGGGGACAACTACAGAATCAACGCTTGGAGTAAATAATTATATGCCGACTAGCGAATCTTCACGAACTCTGACTCAAGATCAAGATGGTTCTTCAATTGTATCTGGGAATAATATTGTTTACTTTAGAACTGTAGATTCAGCTGGTAATACATCGTCCTCTTCAACATACAGAACCTGCAATCTTTCCTATGGAGGAGCCGCTCCTGCTTTTGATGGCTTGGATACTGTTACCATTACTCCTGCAACATCAACTTCCAATTCTTATGCTTTAAGTTGGCCCGCAGCAACACCTACCTCGGGTCAGTCTGTTGCCCATTATTATTACATGATCAACACTGCTCCACCTTCAACTTTAGCTACACTTCAAGGTAATAGTGCTACATATATCGATAACGGGACTTCAACTACAGTCTCTGCAGATGCGCTGCCCAATGTCAATAAAGGTAGCAATACGATCTATGTTGTAGCAATAGATGATGCTGATACACCAAACTACTCACCGTCAAACTACATAACGGGAACCTTTACCCTTAACTCCACGGATCCTGATAATGTAGAAAACTTAGTAGCTTCTGATTCATCAATAAAATCTCAGTCTCAATGGAACGTAACTCTTACCTGGACGGCCCCTGATTATCAAGGAGCTGGCAATTTAACTTACTTAGTTTATCGATCTACCGATGGATCAAGTTTTTCCCAAGTCGGTTCTACAACTGGCTTGTCTTATGTTGATAATACGCCAACATCAGAGCAGTATTACTATAAAATTCATACTCAAGATGGAGCTGATGCTCAGAGTTCTGGCACAAATGCCGTTACTATTACACCTACCGGTAAGTGGACTACTGCCCCATCCCTAGACTCTGGTCCTGATGTTGGAAGTATTACAACTAAAAAAGCAACCATAACCTGGTCTACTTCGAGAACTTCTGATTCAAAAGTTCAGTACGGAACCAGTAGCGGTAGTTATGGAGACGTTGAACCAAGTAACTCCAGTCAGGTTTCTTCACACTCAATTCAGTTAACTGGACTAAACCCAGGAACTACCTATTATTACAAAGCTAAGTGGACCGATGAAGATGGCAATACAGGTACTAGCGAGGAAAAAAGTTTTACCACTGCTCCTGCTCCTAGTGTCAAAGAAGTTGAGGCAAAAAGTATTGGTCTTTCTTCTGCTATTATTGAATTCACTTCCAAGGATGCTAGTAGGGTTAAAATATATTATGGAACTAGTACGAATTTTGGTGGAGTCAAGGAAATTTCCACTTCTACTTCAGAAACAACCTACACCGCTCAGCTAACTGATCTTTTGGATGGCACTAAGTATTACTACAAAATTAATACTTTTGACAGTGAGAACGAAGAATATGCAGGCGACACTTATTCTTTTACCACTTTACCCAGACCAAGAATTAGCAATGTCAGAATTCAGCAGGTAGCCAATACAGCTCAATCAACAATTTTGGTTACCTGGAGCACAAATACTGATGTGTCTTCTATTGTAACTTACTATCCGGAAGGCAATTCATCAGATGCAAGGGATGAGGTTAATGTCGCTCTAACCAAAGGTTCACATAAAATGATTGTTCGTGGCCTTGCTCCCCAGACCAACTACAACCTTATCGTCAAAGGAAGAGACAAAATAGGTAATGAAGCCAGCTCGGACATTCAACGCCTTACAACTGCCACTGACACCAGACCACCGCAAATTAGCGAGCTAAATGTTGAAGGATCAACAGTTCCTCCTACAGCCTCCACAGCTCAGGAGTCAACTGCACAGCTAATAGTATCCTGGAATACTGATGAGCCTTCTACTTCTCAGGTCGAGTTTGGTGAGGGTACGGGAACAAATTATTCTTCAAAAACGCAGGAAGATAGTAATTTAACATATAACCACTTAGTGATTATCTCAGGTTTAACTCCAAGCAAGGTATATCACCTGAGAGCTATTTCCAAAGATAAAGCAGGCAATATAGGTAACTCAATTGACACAGTCACAATTACTCCCAAAACTACCGAAAATGCGCTTAATCTAGTGATTACCAATTTGCAAGAAGCCTTTGGTTTCTTAGGGAAATTAAGAGAATAAAACAAATATGAGTGAGTATTTATTTCAGGTCCAACAAGTCTCGAAATCGTTCCATGTAGCTACGGCTGACGTGCCTGTCCTAAAGGATATAAATTTTGATGTCAGAGTTGGTGACTTCTTGGTGATTTTTGGGCCCTCTGGTTGTGGTAAGTCCACTTTACTTCACACCATGCTGGGATTGGAAGAACCGACTAAAGGAAAAGTACTGTTCTTAGGAAAGAATTTGTACAACGGTGTAACGGAAGACGAACGGTCAGATTTTAGAAAGCAGCACGCAGGCATGGTTTATCAACAACCTAACTGGATCCGGTCACTAACTGTCCTAGAGAACGTGGCGTTCCCTCTGCTATTATTGGGAGAAGACCAGCCTGAAGCACTTAAAAAAGCCGATCAGGCAATTGCAATGGTTGAAATGCAAGAGTGGTCCTCTTATATTCCCACAGAGCTTTCTAGTGGACAGCAACAAAGAGTGTCTTTGGCCAGGGCTTTAGTGTCAAATCCCGAAGTCATCATTGCTGATGAGCCAACTGGTAATCTTGACTACGAATCGGGTCAGGAGCTTATGAAGTTGCTGACATCATTAAATACTAAAGCCAAAAAAACTGTTGTAATGGTTACGCACGACTTGGAATATTTAAGTTTTTCCAAGACTGCAATAAGAATGTTTAACGGCAAAATTGTCGGTGTATTTGGTGAAAGCGATAAAGATGCTTTAATGAGCGAAATCAGAGGCAAGAGAGGCAATGGGTTTGATCACAATCCAAGCAATTCTGAGGGCACAAAAGAGCAAAAACAGGCACATGATGAAACTAAATCTTAAATCAAAACTAACTAATTTAATGGTAACGCTTTATGAAATGACAACGTTTGTGTTGTTGTTGATGTTATATCTAACAGCTAAGGCTGTCGACCGCATTACTGGATGGCGATACTTTCCTGGTTTTATAAAAAAAGCGGGCTCTCCTTTGAGTTCATTTTAT
This sequence comes from Pseudomonadales bacterium, assembly GCA_020632255.1. Classification (GTDB taxonomy): domain Bacteria; phylum Patescibacteriota; class Microgenomatia; order UBA1400; family PJMF01; genus CG1-02-43-31. The sequence continues at coordinate 142,275 of JACKFX010000003.1, read as the reverse complement.
ACCAGAGCTGTTAAACTTCTTGATCATAGAAGAACGGGAACTATTTCTCGAATTAACCTGATTGAATTATCTATTCGTAACATGAAATCAAAGAAAACTAGAACTGTAGTTACTGTGGGAGGAATGATGATAGGCATAGGAACCATTGTATTTTTGGTTTCGATAGGATATGGGTTACAGCAGCTGGTGATTATCCGTGTCGCCAGACTCGAAGAAATGAGACAAGCTGACGTGGCACCTCAGACAGGAGGAAAACTTAAGATTACCGATGAAACACTGGCCAATTTCAAAGATATAACTTCTGTAAAAATGTCACTACCTTTAATAGCTGTTGTAGGGCGGGTAAATTATCAAAACTCAGTCTCTGATATGGCAGTTTACGGTGTAACAACCGACTATCTGAAAGAATCAGCTATTAAACCAATTCAGGGAAAGATATTTGATAGCAATGAGTTGACAGTAAAAGTTCCTGAAAAGACTGGGCAAGTGGCTGGAGCATATATTGAGAGTACATCTGGGGAAGTTGGTGACAAAATCCAGGATATAGATTATTTGATTGATCAATCTAGTTGGATTAGAGTGCGAGAAGATGCTTCGACCAGCGCCAAAATATTGGGGTATACCAAACGTGTCGAGGGAAGTTCTACAGGAGAAGAAATATGGGGAAGCAAATATCTTTCCGACACAGGAGCTGGTGTGGCGGGAGAAACGGAATCAGGTACGACAGTTGGGAAATGGATCAAAGCCCCGGTTTTACTTTGGAAAGAACAGTCTTGTGACTTAGAAAGTGATGGTGATTGCGAGGATGGCAAATATGTTGTACTGAGAGATGATGAAGGCAGGCAAGTGCAGGAGGAGGGATATTTTGCCCAAATTAATGTCAAGATTAGAGGTGCTGAAATTAGAAAATCTCCTCAAGTTCTTGGTGACACAACAGAAGAATCGTCACAAAGTGCAGAATTTGTTGCAAATACAGATAGTTCCATTGATTGGGTGGAAATAGCTTCAGAATCAGGCATCATCCAGACTCAGGATATAAAAACAGTTGAGCTAGCGTCGTCTGCAAAAAAACAAGCTGTAGTTAACAGAGCAATGCTAAAAGTACTAGGAATTAATGAAAACGAAGCTGTAGGTAAAAGATTTACTGCTTCATTTGTAGTTGTTGGTGATCTTTTATCTGAATCCCAAGAAAAAATTGAATCAGCTCCTACTGAATACACTATTGTGGGTGTGACTCCTGAAGAAAAAAGTCCGATATTTTATGTTCCATTTATGGATCTAAGATCACTTGGTGTTACAAATTTTTCTCAAGTAAAAGTTGTTGTTCAAAATCAGTCCGAACTCGCAAAAACTAGGCAACAAATTGAGGCAATGGGTTATGTTACTAGATCTGTGGCTGATACTGTGGCTCAAATTAATTCCCTATTTGCTACTGCCAGAACAATTTTAATGCTGCTTGGAATGGTTGCGCTATCTGTTGCGGCTTTGGGAATGTTTAACACCTTGACTGTGTCACTCTTAGAAAGAACTAGAGAAGTTGGCTTGATGAAAGCTATGGGGATGAAATCATCAGAAGTTCAGGAACTCTTTTTAACAGAATCTATGATTATGGGATTTTTTGGCGGTATATTAGGCATACTAATTGGATATTTGGCAGGTAAATTAGTTGGTTTAGCACTATCTTTTTTTGCAATTGTAAAGGGAGTTGGGTTTGTTGATATTTCTTACATTCCCCTACCTTTTGTGTTGGTGGTAGTTTTTCTGTCGCTTTTAGTTGGTATTGTTACTGGTATATATCCCGCCAAGAGGGCCACTAAAATCTCCGCCCTTAATGCTTTGAGATATGAATAGCTAGCTCTCACTGACTACTCCCTGTGTGCATTTGTGTTAAAATGCAGATATATGAGTAGTAAAACTGCTATAGAATTTTACGAATTCAGCCCCATAGAAGGTATCACTGATGAAGTCTTATTAAAGGCTGTTAAAAAGGCTCAATACGCCTTTTTCAGAAAGCAAGATGGATTTATCAGATGTGAAATTCTCAAGTCTGGGAAGAATTGGGTGAGTATCAGTTATTGGAAAGATGTAGAAATAGCCAGAAATGCCCTTAATCATTTTTTGAATCACTCAAGTAGCCTCCCTTTTGTTCAGATGATATCCCCAAGTAGCGAAAGGCGCTTATATATGCGCCGTAAAATGTCTTCTAAAAAATAATTTTCAAATCACCACTAACTTACAGAAAGTTTATTGCTGTTTTGATTTTCCTTCACTAGACTGGATTCATTAGGAAGTAAAAGCCTAACGAAACAATCGGGGCTGTGGCTTCTGAATATACGCAAAATGAGCGTGTGTTTAGAAGTTGCAGCCCTTTTTGCTTGGTCTTAGAAAAATATACCTAAACAAAATATGAAAACACTTAATCAAAACATCCATACTGCGACCCTTCTTTCTATCGGAGTGATTACAGAAACAACTGAAGCAACTGGTGTTGATACGTATCTAAGTAATAGACCAGCTTATGACTCTGGACTCATCGACATTGCTATTGGCGATCTTGGTGACCAGACATCAACAAAAGTAAAAATTGAGGAATCTGATGTTTCAGATTTCTCAAGTGGAGCGACAGTAGCAGTTGGTGGCGAAGAAGTAACCGTTGAAGCAGATACTGGTTACAAAATGCAGATTGATCGCAAGAAAAGATATCTTCGAGCAGTTGTGACAATTGATGGTGGTTCTTCCCCGTCTGCAGAAATTTATATAGGTGCCTTACTGTGGAATGCTCAAAGACCATTCCCTTTCACTTAAAGGAGTAATTATGGAAAACGAACAAACTAACCAAAATAAAAAACCAATGCCTGAGGAAAAGGGTGATAAACCAACTCAGGAGCCAAACCAAGCCAACACACAAGGTGATGCTCAGACTTGGGACAAGGTTGATTCCTTGTTCACTGTAGCTAGAAATACATACTTCGAAGGGCAATCAACATTCCTTGAGGTACTCGATAGTTTGATCGCTACTCTACAGGATATGAGAGAAAACGAAGTAAGACCACTTGGTGGTTTGGGTACTCAAAAGAAAAGCATGGGATTAGAAGACCAGGAGCAGCCGGAGGAAGAATCCCCTCCAGCCAATCCAAACCTATAAAAATGACTAACGAAATAGACGAAAAACTAGAAAGAGGACGAGCTGTCTGGGAAATGACCCAAACAGAAGGTTGGCAAATAATCAAAGGCTTAATCGATAAAGAAGTCGAGATCGAAACAAAAGATTTATTGGATTGCCCAATAGAAGAAGACCTTGAACATAAACAACTGATCAAGGCCTACAAAAAAGTTTTGAGCATGGTTGACGGCGTTATTAAAGAGCGCGATGAAACCGCTCAGAGTTTAAGAAAGGAATAAACCTATGGACGAAGAACAAATGAAACAAAAAGAACAGGAAGAACTAAAGGCCCTTCTTGATGCTTCTGATGAGGAAGAACCCTCTGATGACGGGGCTAACGGTGGTGAAAAGCCGGAAGTAGACAAATCAAATGATAAATCTAAATCCGACAAAAAAGATGAATCTATGGAAGACAAAAATAAATCTAAAGACAAAAAGAAAGATGCCAAAAACCAGGATCGCTGGCATGGTAAGAGCCGTGAAGAAATCATTAAAGAGTACGAGGCTCTTGAGAAAAACCAAAAACCAGAAGATGACGAAATCCAGGAAAAAGATAACAAAGACGGAATGGATGACAATGAAGAACTAAATCTCCCTAGTGCAGAAGAACTGCAAAAAATGACTCCATCTGATTTTGCTAAATGGGTACTTGCCCGTATTGATGAAGGTGTGAAACGGACAATTGAAGTCCAGGAGAAAGTACGTACTGCGGTACAAAAAGAAATTGAAGAAGCCAAGAAAGATCATCCTCTCCACGAACCAGATTATCGAAAAATGGTTCAAACAATCATCGATGCTGCTAACGCTAAAGGCACTACAGTTTCACTAAAAGAAGCTTGTATGCAGGTCGATGCTTTTCTCGGTAAGCACAAAGTTGATGAGTCCGAGAACAATGATGAGGGTGAATCTGAAGAATTATCAGATCAAGAAAAGAGCCGTCTGAAAAAGGCAAAAGCTCAAGTTGAGAGTGGAGCGGGCGCTCCGACTCAACCCGATAGCTCGGATGCCGAAACAAAACGCATCCAGAAAGCTCTCGCCGGAAGCGGGTCAAAAAGCCCCTTAGGAGGATTAGGAATCTAATCCCCTAGTTAATAAGAAAGGAGGTGAAAAAACAATATGCCATCAGCAACAGGAATTAGAGGTACAGGTAACGTAGGCGCAACACGCAAATATGATGTGGCGGACGTTGTATCGCTCTTGGATGTCAACAGATATCCTCTCTTAGCGATTCTGACGAACGCAGGAAAAGATCCAGCAACCGGCGAAGGTGAAGCTCTGAAAAAAAGAGAGTCTTCAGATCCAGAATTCAAATGGTTTGAAGATGAGTTTGGAAAACGTCAATTGACGGGTTCCAGCACGATTGATCCTGACGGAGGTAACTTAACTATCACTGGACAATCCCAATACTTACAAGTTGGCGACATAATTTTAGTCGCTGCTCAAAAATGGGTCTTCCAAGTGACAGCAATAGTTGACGCAAATACTGTAACAGTAGGTGCTGAGTTAGGTGGGGCAACTGGATCAGCTGCTTCTGCAGTTGGAGACGTTTGGCTCATTGGTAACGCCAATGAAGAAGGTGCGGGCTTGCGCGATATCAAATCGACTACGATTGCCGAAGTATCAAACTACTGTCAGATCTTCCGAACTCCAGTGGGTATTACTGAAACTGCTAGAAATACTCAAGGCTGGGTTAAAGAAAATGACTTTGATTACCAAAGGCGCAAAAAGGGTATCGAACATTATGTCGATATCGAGCGTACCTTTATGTTTGGTAAAAAAGGAGTCATTACTTCTGGTACGCATCCGAAAAGATTTACTAACGGTATTCTTGGAAGAATCGCAACCTATGCAACTGCCAATGTTGATACAGAATCAGAATTTGATTCATGGCTAGAGAGTCTCTTCGCTCACGGAAATACTGAGAAATATCTGTTTGCATCCGCTGCAGTTGTTTCAATGATTAACGGTTGGGCTAAAGGGAAACTCCAGGTAGTTAACCCTACTAAAGCCTATGGATTAAGAATCGTAACTTACGACTCTCCGCATGGAACTCTGCACATCATCAAGCATCCACTCTTAATTGGAACGACTTACGGTAACTATGCCGTTGGTCTAGATATGGAGGCTTTGACATACCGCTACCTGACCAATCGTGACACCAAGCTTTTGACTAACCGTCAAAACCCTGGCGAAGACAGTCAGGTTGATGAATACCTAACAGAATGTGGTCTGCAAATGGAGCAAGAGAAGCGTCACGCAATCATGAGTGTCGGCTCGCTATAAAGCACACTTATTACTGAAAAAACTTATGAATGAACAAACTAAAAACTGGAAGTCACTACACACTTTCTTACTCAGTGTAGTCGCCTAAGAAGGGGTGGGCGTTATCACCCCTTCACTCAAGTCTGGAGCCATATTAATCAGACAAAAAAGAAAGTGAGGTGAAAAAATTATGACAGAAACAACTGAAAAACAACTAGAAGATATGAGTATGGCTGAGTTGTGGAGTGAAGCTAAGCAACTTGGTATCTCGAAAGATGGCAAAAAACCTGAGCTTATCGCTCGCATTAAAGAGGCAAAGAAATCTGGAGGAAATGAACCTTCTCAAGATGATGAACTTGGCTCTGATAATGCCCCGGTCCAACAGCCTGAAACAAAGCAAACAAGCCAAAAAACTGAAACTCCTAAAGTGGTTGTCTATATCTCCCGCTACCTTGAATTAAAGCTAGTCATGAATCCTTCCTATCTTAAGGAAGTTGGTGGCAAAGTTCTAATCATCAGAGGGAAATATATTCAATTCCATGAGGGTGTTTACAAGACTAGCAATCAAGAAGAAGTTGAATATCTGGATAATCATCCAAATTTTGGCAATGTATTCAGAAAAGTCGATACTGCTGATCTTAAAGGTGGTAAGAGTGTTGATCAACTCTATCAAGAAAAGTTCAGAACTCTAGAAGAACGAGAAAAAGAGTTGGCTGCCAGAGAGAAAGCTCTTCAGCAGAAAGAGGTTGAAATGAAAGGCTCAGCTGAGGGCACAGATGCCCAAAAGACTGTAACCGGAGCTAGGAGTACGGCTGAACAGCCGAAGTTTTAAAACTTATGTCCAGCAATAGTAGACCTACTTTTACGACTGCCCAAGTGACTCTGACAAATCAGGATGAATGGTACCCATTACCTGACATAAAAGTCGGAGAAGGTTGTGAGGTGGTTATCAAAAGCAAGACAGGAAATACGGGTGGAATAAATGTTGCCCATGATGATGATGATAGTAAAAACGAACCATTTATTCTTGATAACCCAGGTGACAGCCTATCCTTGCGCATTAAAAACACAACTCAGATAGTGGTCAGCTCGTCAGTAGCAGGACAAGTCGTAGAGATAATAACTGAAAAATAAAGACATATGGCCAAATTTAATAGTGCAAAATCAGCTACAGATCTGAAAATGCTTGACTGGCAGGATTCTGTAATCGACAAAGATCTTACTGCTCCACCAGGAGGTGAATCAGCAGGAGACAGATATCTTGTCGGCGGATCTGCCACTGGAGCATGGGCTGGTCATGACAACGATATTGCACAATTCAATGGCTCTACCTGGATCTTCACTACTCCAAACGAAGGCTTTGCCTGCTGGGTAGAAGATGAAAACAAAATTTACACTTACAACGGTTCTGCTTGGGTGGTTATTTCTGCAACGCCTGGGCAACACGACATTGACGACCCAGTTGCTCATGCCGGAGTGACTGGCGCTACTGAAAACAATCTTGTAGCTTTCGATAGCAACGGCTTACCAAAGGACTCTGGATCAAATCCTACAGATTTCGCAACGCCTTCAGAACTAGATCCGAAACTTGATAAGGTCATCATCTCAAAACTTAAAATATTAGGAAACAACGATGATGGTGAGGAAGACTACGATGCAAGCTGGTATCCAAATGGATTTGGGTCAAACCAGATATCTGTAGGTAACGATAATACTGGCAGTTGTGATGCTGGCCTAAGATTCCTTCGAGCCTTTATTCCCAACAACGCTAAGGTAACAAGTGCCATCTTACGAGTTAAAGCGGCTGTAAATTCTACTAAACGGCCAACTTTGAAGATCAGAGGAATTTTAGAAGCAAGCCCCGATGCATTCGCTGGTGATGGAAGTGATCGACCTTCAACCAGAAACAAAACGACTGCTGGGGTGGATTGGGATATTGCAGAAGATTGGGTTCTAAACACTTGGTATGAGTCTCCTGACATAGCTTCAGTAATAAATGAAATTATCCAGCAATCAGAATTTGACGGGAAAGCTTTGGCTTTGTCAATGGAAGATGATGCCAGTCCAGCAAATCAATACGAAAACATTTGGGACTTTAACAGTGGAGCTGCAAATGCAGCTGAACTGTTACTGACGATAGAACCAAATGTTATTTAACAAATGAAAGGAGGTGAACAAACCATGCAAGGAAGCGATATAACTCTACTAGAACAAATAGTCAAAGCAATAGCCAATAAACCGGAAAGTGTTGCAGTTGAACGCAAGGTGGATGAAATGGGTGTCTTGTTAATCGTTCGCTTAGACAACCAGGATGCAGGTGCCCTTATCGGCAAAGGCGGTTCAACTATAGCTGCAATCAGAAGAATCATGAAACTGGTTGGAGTTAAAAGTAACGCCAGAATTAACGTCAAATTAGACGTTCCGGTTAAAAACAACAAAAAAGATTATGACAAACCAAGTACTGAAGATAACAGCAACAGTTCAACAGAACTCTGACGATGGCAGAGAAGCTGGCTCTTCAACTTGGAATATAGGTGGTAATTCATCAGGGATTATAACCTTTGGCAACTACACAGAAACCCAAACAGCTGCATTTAGATTTAGGGGAATTGATATTCCTCAGTTCTCAAAGATCTTTCTTGCACGACTAAAATTAAGACCTGCTGTAAGCGATGGTGGTGATTTCACAGTTAATCTAAAAATAAAGGGAATAAAAGAGCCAGATCCCGCTCCATTCAAGTCAGACGGCTCTAACCGTCCGTCAACGAGAAATAAAACGGTCAATTCTGTGGATTGGGACATCATAAAAAAATGGAATGTCCACGAATGGGTTCAAACACCTAATTTGAACTTAATCGTGGAAGAACTTGTTGCCCAAACAAACTGGAGGCCTGGGAACGCTATCACATTTGTTATTGAGGACGATGGTAGCCCTTCAGACCAATCAAAAACCTGCTTTGACTTCAGTAAAGGGGATGGTTATCAAGCAGAGTTGGAAATCTACTATTTACCTCAGGGATTACACGAACAAATAACTGTTGGATTCATTCAAGGTAACGACAGAGATGGAGAGGAAGACTACAAAACAACCTGGTACCCGAGTGGTTATCAAAATAATATGACCACATTTGGTGATGATGGTAGTCTAGATCCCAACGAATCCTCCAATGATGCAGGATTTATTTTCAGCCCGATCTCTCTACCTCAGGGTGTCGAGATTCTCTCAGCCAAACTTCTCGTAACAAGCCCAATACAGAATAACGGTCATGCCAACATTCTCATAAAAGGTATTGCCGAAAACGATGCCACAGTTTTTCAATCAGATGGTTCAAATAGACCTTCTCTGAGAAGTAAAACAGTCTCCGAGGTCCAATGGAATACGGGCCACGCTGAAGCAGGAGTACTTATAGGAGATCACTGGACAGCAGAGAGTGTTTACGAGTCTCCAGAGTTAAAAGAAGTAATTCAGGAAATTATCGATCGTCCAGGCTGGGTAGGAAGCAAGCTTGGAATTATTTTAGAAAACTACTTTTCTGGCCATGGAAATACTAAATACATTTGGGATTACAATCAAGATTCCGGTAAATACGCACCTCAGTTGGTAATTGCCTGGACTCGAGAGCGTAGGGTTACAACGCGCGATAAAGACGTTGAAGTCTACAACAAGGCAAATTATCCAGAATTTATCATTGTTCACCACTCCGCAACTCCAAGAGACAACACTTATTTTCAAACAATAAAAAAAGCTCACATAGGATATGGCTGGGATGACATTGGCTACCACAGATGGATTGCGGGGGCTCTTGATGGTGATGGAGTCTTAATACTCGGTAGACCTGACAATCAAATTGGCGCCCATTGTGACAGCAACAAGATGAACTATAGATCTCTTGGGGTGGTCTTGTGCGGTAATTTTCACAACAGTGAAACTCCAACAGTCGCTCAACTAGCAACACTACAAACAGCACTTGATGAACTAAGACAAGAACGAGGTATTCCAAAAGAACGTGTGTTCGGTCATGGAGAGGTGCCTGAATCGGCAACTAATTGCCCAGGAAATGCCCTACTGCCATACGTTCAAAATTATCGGACAACTGGAAGTCTCCAGTAGAAAACAAAACTATGCAATTACAAGAATTTAGAGAAGATTTAAACGCCAGAATAACTGCTTCAAAAGTAAGCGGTTTCTGGAAGGATTCAGATAAAGACCGTTGGATTAATAAAGCGATTATTCGAGCCTGCAATTTTGCGCGGTGGAAATTCCTAAGCAAACACGCCACTCAGTTAACTGAACTTAATCCAGATGGATCCGGAAAAGAAGCATACTTTTTACCCTTCGACTATAAACCAGGTGGCATGGTTTTTTTATCTGTTGACGGCGAAGAACATCATAAAGTAACTGAGAATCAGTACCTAAGCAGAAAATCTGACAACAAAATAGCTCCTACCTTCCACCCTTCTCTGGATGTTGTACACCCATCGTCACATACAGACTGGCGCTGGCAAAAAGTCTATGCAGTCATTGGAGATCAATACTTTTTAGATCCAGTACTGGAAATCGAGGGGAAAGTTATTGACTTGTTTTATAAACGCCGACCTGTTCGATTGGTTGAAGAAACAGATGAGCCAATCACCCCTGAAGAAATGGATGAACCGATTCTCAAGTTAGCCTTGGGTACTTGTCTGGCAAAAGCTCCTGGCAGAAAGAATGATGCTGAAAAAGAAGTTGTTGAGGCACACGCCTTATTGCAGCAAATAAAAGAGCGTGAAGACGAAGAACCATCAAGCGTCTTTATTGGTCAAGCGAAAAATATCAGATGGTCATAAAACACTATGAATGCATACAGAATACAAGGTTTTAGAGGCGGAATAGCAGATGATCCCTACCAAGGTGTCAGAGAATCTTTTCGCTTTGGTTATGGATTAAATATTCGTGGCGATGAAAACACTCTCAAGTGCAATCAGCGCCTTAAAGAGGATGTAGATAGCGATACGGTAGTTACAGACCTTATTCTCTTCTTTGTCCCAGCTTCTAATGGTAATCTATACGGATTTGGAGATACTGGCCGCATTTACAGGAAACAAAGTGGTAGTGGGGCTTGGGAGCTGGTTTACACTGACTCAAATGGCGCTATTATCGGAGCCGCAGAGTATACAAACAATGACGGCTCTGATAATTACGTTCCCTACCTTTATTGGGCAACTGAAACTAAATTAAGCAGAATTAAGTTGTCAGGCGACTGGTCCACTGATGTAGAGCATGACTGGCAGTCATTAGATGGTGACCCAAGCTGGCACACCATGAGCGAAGCATTGGGAGTTTTACTCATCTGTGACTCTAAAGACCTGGCAATGGTCGATTACGAGGGAGGTTTTAATTTAGATGCCATAGATCTTCCGCTTGGGCATAGAAACAAATGCTTATTTGGACTAGACCAGTTAGTAATTTTCGGTTCAACCAAAGGTGACAAGGTAGAAGAAGGATGGTTGTGGACATGGGATAAGATTCAACCTTCATGGATTCAGCGAAGAATGGTAGCCGAGCGAGGCATCAATGCACTACTTCAAGGTGAATTTTTACTTATTCAGGCAGGAGTCAGAGGTGGGCTCTATTTCTGGGATACTTCCAGTCTACTGAGAATCAAAAAACTCCCAGGAGAATATGGTTGGGTAAATCCAGGTGGAGTGACCATTATGGGAGGCCTACCTTTGCTTGGCGTGAACGGTAGCGATAAGTGCGGCATTTATTCATACGGCCGACTAAACAAAAATGACCCCTACTCTCTGAATCTTGAATACATCCCTTCTCACGGACTACTAGAAAATGTACTAATAGGTGCCTTAACCATGTACGAGGATAAGCTCCTCTGTTCATGGAAAAACGATTCAGATTTCGGCGTGGACATAATCGATCTGAATAACAAAGCAGAAGCAAGGTATGAAGGTCTAGTTTTTGATGGTGGTGAGTCATTCACTCAAAAGGGGTTTCGACATATCAAGCTAGTGACAAAACCACTACCTCAGGATTGCAGTATAGAAGTTTTTTTCAAGGTTAACCAACAAGCAGAATGGCAAAAAGCCACGATGCAAGACGGATCAGAGCTTTTTGATAAAGAAGGTATCTCGAAAGCAATATTCACAATTGAAACCGGCGGCGATGAAGAAGACCCTGGGGCAGGTGAGGAATACGAATTGGCAATGAGTCTTCATCCGAATGGCAACAACACACCGGAAATTATTTCAGCAACAACGTACTTTGATCCTTTAGGAATTTTATAAAACTATGCTAACTAAACAGGTTAAAAAAATATTAAAAAACAGAGAGATAGAAGACCAACCTTTTCCAGAGGTTGTCCCTCACAGTCACAATGGGGTTGACTCACCTCTTCTGGCTCCAAATTCGGTAGATAGTGTCAACATCAAACCAGGAGCCGTTAGTGACACTGAGCTGGATGATTTTTCGGTAACTGAGGAAAAACTAGCAAATGCAGCAGTAGCAACTCAAAAGATAAAGGATGATGCCATAACTGCAGCTAAGGTTTATAAAGCCGGTTCTGTCATTACTCTTTCAGCCCAGATAGAAGAAGCCATTATTCTTACTGCACATATTGGCTTAGCACAGATTACCAACTCACGTATAGCCAATGCCTCAATATCAACAGCAAAAATACAAGATGCAGCGGTAACCAATGCTGAAATCGCTGATGCCGCCATTACCAATGCCAAAATTGGAGCATTAGAGGTAGGTAATTCTAGAATCGCCAATGCTGCTATCAGTACGGCCAAAATTCAAGACTTAGCTGTGACTGCAGCAGAGATAGCAGATGCAACAATCACTAACGCCAAAATAGGATTGCTTGAAGTAGGCAACTCCAGAATCATGAACGCCGCCATCTCTACGGCAAAGATTCAGGATTTAGCAGTAACTAATGCTGAAATTAATGATGTAAATGCTGGCAAAGTGTCCGCAGGACAAATGAGTGCTGACAGAATATACGGCGGGTATGGGTATTTTGACAAAGTTAACATTTTGGTTTCAGGCTTAGAGGCTTTAAACGTTGCTGGCAACATTAATAAAACAGGAACATCCAACTTCTCTATTCCACACCCCCGGAAAAAGGGCCATAGATTGGTGTATACTGGTATCGAGGCAGCAGAAGTTCTCCTCGTTTATCGAGGAACAGCAAATCTCAGTAACGGACAGACACGAATTGACTTCCCAGACCACTTTATAGCGGTCAGCGATCCCCGAAATGTAACTGCATACTTGACTCCCCGAGCCGATTGTAACGGATTGTATATCTCAGAACTGACTAACGAGTATCTCTTGGTAAAAGAAATGCTCAGTGGTGTTTCGAATGTAGCGTTTGATTTCTGCGTCTATACCGTCCGTGATGGTTATTTCGACTTTGACTTTGAACCTGAAGGCGAACCATTACTCAAGCAAGACGGTGAAGACGAAGCATCATTTAAACAACGTTATCTCGAACACCAAATAAGCCTTATGCGAAAACGAGGCGACCCTGACCTAGAAGAAAAAATCGCTGATTACAGGCGAAAGTTTATCACAATGTCAGGCAGAGAGGAGGTTAACGCTTATGTTCAAAAAAATTAAGAAATTAGATAAATCAGATCTTGAAGAACTGCAAGCCAGAATGCAGATGATCAACCAGTACAAGTTAGTTGTTCAGTCTTTGGAATCACAAAAAGATCGTTGGCTTGTTAACAAGTATTTCAAATACGGGCTCGATATTAACAGCGAATACACCTTTGACTTGGGTACAGGAAAAATTAGTCAGGTAACTGCTAATAAACCTGGTGAACAGAAAGGAGGTGCTTCGTAATGGCAGATAAGCAATACGGTGGCTGGTACTGGCAACCAAACGACAACAAAGCCCTCCGCTGGTGGGGTACTGATTCCTCTGGCAAAGATATTTGGACAGAAGGTGCTGAACCAGGCAAACAACAATCAACCACAAATCTTAGTTCGGGGCTTTCTGAACTAAGTAGCGGATCAGACAAAATTCTTGGTTTCGACATCGGTACTCTTAATACAAATTTCCAGGATACTTATAAAAAAGCGCAAGAACTTTCAACTGAACTTGATGGTTATCAGACAAAACGTTATGACGAGGAATATAGCAATGCGAAACTAGATACCCTAAAAGATACCATAAGCTCTTTAGATACAGACATTGCTAGTGAGAAAAATGTCCGTGACGAATCTGTTAGCAAAATAAGAAAAAACCCTGGATATTCAGCTGCCACCATTACGGGTGAATCAGGTGAGGTCCAAAGGCTGGCTAACGCCAAAATCAATAATCTGATAGAAGAACGAAACGCAAAAGCTGAGGATTACAATGCCAGGCTTGGTGAAATTACACGCAAGGTGGCAATGGAAACTCAAGGTAAGGAGACAAAACTAAACAATCTCCGTTATGATCTCCAATTTTTAGGTGGACTTATAAATACCTACAACCAAGTCAGGTCCTCTGAACTTGCTGCAACTAAAGAAGAAGATCGTTGGGAAAAAGAATTTGAACTGAAGCTCTATGACTCTCAAACCAACAGAGCAAAAGTCGGTGGCTCAAGTGGAACATATGCCAAACAACAAGTGAAAGATGCGTTCGGCAACGTAGTCGGATTTTTCGACCCCACTTCAGGAACCACTAGTTTATACGAACAACCTTCAGACGAATCAAAATCAACAACAGTAAATGAAGGTGATTTAAGAACTGAGATACGCGCGGCATGGAAACAAGGTTTCACAGCCGATCAACTGAAGACCAACCTTTCAAGCGTGGTTACAGATAAAGGTAAGAACGCTTCCACTGTTATTGATGAAGAATGGCAACTTAAAACCCAACCAGGTGTGATGGGTTTCTTAAGACGGTTATTTACGCCAGGAGTATAAAAATTATGGACAATTTCTTAAGCAATCTCAGAAAAAATATTACTTCGTCAATTCAGTCTACTGAACAGACTATTGGTGATTTATTTGGTAAATCTAAACAAACGATTGGTTCAGTAGCAAAAATAGGTACTCAAAAACTTGAAGACATTCTCCAGCCACTTGAGAAGTTAAAACCAGAACAAAGTGAGTTCTCTATTCCCGGACCCACTAGCGGATCATATAAGCCATTCAAGAATATATACGTGGAAGCAACAGCGCAAACGCTTGGGCTTGGAGATCGAGATACCGATGTCTTGGAGCGTTTACCAAAAGCCACAATCGGAGCTCTGAAGGGTGCTGGAGATGGTCTAGCTCAAGCGCTAACCTTTGGTTGGTGGGATCCAGAAGTTAAATATGCCAATGATGTTGAAGAAATGGCTGGGAAAATGACAGAGGTTGAGTTCGAAGTCTTAGGAACAATCGGGACATTTCTAGTTGGCGGTGAATTAGTTCAAGGGGCATTAAGAGGTGTTCCTCTCATGAGCAAGGTGGCCACAGTTGCTCCGAAAACATACAGTGTACTTTCCAATGGATTAACATTTGCAGGGCTGACACAGCTGCAAAAAGAGGAAGCCAGCAAAACAGCTCAACAACGGGCAAAAGATATTGTGAGCGATTTTGCCTTAGGAGGTGCCTTCTCTATTGCGGGGATGAAACCATCTTTTGTTAAGTCTTCAGCGATTATTGGCCCTGCAACTTATGTGACTTCCTTGATAAAAGGCGATTCAAACGAAGATGCTCTCAAAAATACGGCAGCAATGATAGGACTACATTCGCTTAATTTTGCTGTAGCAAAATATCTTCCAAACAAATCCGCTGTTGAAAACCAGATAGAAAAAGCCGCAGGCGAACAACTGAAAATAACCAAGAAACAGGCTTTGGAATACTTGGGAGTTAACGAAAAAGCGACAGCTCAGGAAATCAAACAAGCTTGGAAGAATAAAGTTGTTGATATTACCAAGCAATATCCTGCACAAGCTAAGCAAACTCCACAAGAAATGGGTCAATTCAATCAAGCATGGAATACAGCTAACAGAGCTTATGAATTTTTATCGAAGGTAAGTAATCCTACTGGATATACCGGTAAGACATTCAGGCAAGAGTTTCAAGACCTGTACTACCAGATCTGGAGAGATGTTCCAAATAAGCGAGCAATTGTTGTGCGCGCGGTCAGAAATATGCCTGCAGGGTTATCAATTAGAGCAACCTTGAATGATGCCCAAAGAAGCGAAATTGTAACCGCACTCGGTGGTAAAAATGCTAAAACCAGATTGGGGCAAGTTGCTGAACTAACGGATGCTGACCTAGTGACGGTTGCGATGGAAAATAAGATACAAGTAACCCCTTCAAAACCTTCGACTGAAACTTTAGATAAAAACACTGTTCTTTATCATGGCACGAGCACTGAAGATGCTAAGTCTCTGGTCAGGAGCCAAGCTTTTGATCCTTCAAAAAGTATAAAGGAAGGTCATGAGGCTCCATACGCATTGTTTGCCAGTACAGAAAAAGGGTCAGGCAGTGACCACTTTGCAGGAACATATGGTGACCAAATTGTAAAACTTACTCCTAAAAAAGATGCCACAATATCCGTTCTTCGAGATGATTCTGAAAAATGGCTCAACACAATGGGTAAAACCAAAAATGTTAAAGAAGCCACTGAAGTAGCAAAACAGTTAAAGCAAGAAGGCTATGACGTTATCTTGGAAACAAGTGGTGAAGCTGTTGTATTGAATCCTGAAAAGTTTGAATTCGAGTTGGAGAAGTCTGGCCAAGGCACTTCTATTAAATCAATCGTTAATGATGTTTTTGAAAAGACACCTCAATGGATAAAGGATAAGTACGAAAGTGTAGAGGCAGGTAAACAAGTCATTCAAGAAGGTTATGAGCATGGTCTTGACTTGGCTAAACAAGCTGGAGAGATATTGCCAAACAAACCAGTAATCTCATATCACGGCACTACGAAGGCGATTGCCGACATTATTCAAAAGACGGGGTTCAAAGTTCCAGATGCCGAAACATTTAGTGCTTCTGGAGGCAGAAAATATGGTGAGGGCGTTTATTTACAACCTGGGAATAAGGGTGCCATGTCAGGAGCACTTTTCTATGGGAAACGTGCCGATCCGACTGGAATGGGGGCAAACTTAGCAATTGTTGAGACAGAGTTTACACCTAAAAAACCATTTGTTATTGAGGTACCTGAAAAATTCATGGGTTTTGGTTCAAATAATTGGGGAGAGTTTATTCATAAAGTCTTAGAAAAAACAAACATCGATGAAAGCATAAACACCTACTTAAAGAATAAATCTGCAAGATTGCTTGTTGATAAGGCACTTAGAAAAGCTGGATATGACTCAGTTGTTCTAAAAGCTGCTGGGGAGGCAGATTTACTAGTAGCTCTAAATCCTAAAGATGTGAAAGTACTCAACGTATATTCAGACGAAAATGGTGCTTTAGAAACATTCAGACGAGGGTACGATAAAGCCTTTAGAGAGCAAATACTTTCTACAAATGAATTAACAAATACAGTCAAAGATCCTGAAGTGTCAGGTCTCATGGAGAAACTCTCCAAAGAAGAAAAAGTTGCTGTAAAGGCAGCTAAAATTAGAGAAAAGTATACAAAGCCCGAAGAAATTGAGCTACGACAAGCCGAACAGGCCAAAGATCCAAGTGAAGTTCAAAATTCACCTGTATTTAAAGAGCGACAGGATGGAAGCGTAATCGCACCTGAGAATCCAAGAGCTGATGAGCTAAAAGAACCACCAGCAGCTAGTCCACCTCGCCCACCTCAGGAAACTCCAATTGGTTCTGATGATCCACCACCTGAGGACAGTGCCCTTAGCAAAATTGATGCGATGGTTGGAAAGCTCACCACAACCCAGAACTTACTTGATAAGGCGAAAAAAGCTATTCAGATTTTTCCTAGATTATTCACTGATCGATTTGCACCGATTAAAGAATTTGAAGACAAAGTCAGTAAGCTTGAAGGAAAACCTATCGATATTGATTCAAGTGCTTACGTTGGGGCAAGAATGTATGCCGGAAGATTTGGAATTGTTGAGGGCAATTTCAAAGATCTTTATAAAGCTCTTCAACCAGTTCGCAAAATGCGAGCAGACTTCACTAGATATCTACTAGCACAACGAACTTCTGAAAGAGCTGCCAGAGGCATAGAAAATCCACTTGGTGTTGGTCAAGATACTGCCGAAAAAGCACTTGAAGAGCTAAGAAATAAAGTAGGACAAAAATCATTTAGAACACTCGAGCAAGTTGGAAATAGTGTCCAAAATTGGGCAGTCAATGCAATTCTTGAACCGATGAGGGATGCTGGGATCCTCAGCAATAAAGCTTTTAATGCTGTTGTGGAAAAAAATAAAAACTGGTTACCGTTTCATGTCCTGGAGTTTATCCCCACTCTAGAAGAAGCAGACAAGATGGTAATTGGATCGGAAACATTTTCTGTAAGCAAACAAGGTGTCGTGAGCGCCCTGGAAGGCACTGACAAAATAATCCGTGATCCGTTTGTCTCCATTATTGATAATTTAACTAAGGCTGTTAGTTTGGTTGAGAGAAACAAAGTAGCCATGAAGTTGGTCAGCCTTAGGCAATCTCATCCTGATGCTACTAAAGATTTAATTAAGTTTCTTCCCAAAGATGAGAATCCACCCCAGGGTTGGGAATCCATTAGCGTATTTATAAAAGGAAAAGTTACTCGTTGGGCAATTCCTAAAGACCTTTCAGAATCAATGCACGCTATGTCACCAGCTTCTGCAGGTCTAATGGGTAAATTGGTCATGACTTCTTCTAAGGCATTCAAAGCTGGCACAACTTCGCTCTATTTCCCCTTTACCCTCTCAAATGCTGTGCGGGACTACCAAACAGCCACAATGGTTTCTAAATACGGATTTAATCCTGCAGTTTGGTTGTCGGGATTTAAAGATGGCGTGAAGGCTGCATTCAAGTGGGAATCTCAAGCTTATGACGACTTTATGAGAAATCAAGGCGGTTACGGTAGTTACATCGAATCAACAAAAGGTCTTGCTATAGCTTCAGACCAGCTATTCAGACCGAAATGGATGGAAAGAACTAAAGCTATAGTTAACCCATTTGAGCTGATAGCCAATTTTTCTGAATCAATAGAACTTGCCCCTCGATTGGGTATTTATAAAAAAGCAATGAACAAGGGAGCGTCTCCTCTCGAAGCAGCTTTTGAAGCGCGAAATATTACTGTTGATTTCGCAAAAGCAGGTGTAGAAGCACGGCTGATCAATATGTGGGTCCCATTCGTGAATGCTCGTTGGCAAGGGCTACTCAATGTCGGCCGAGTTATGAAAGACAATCCTATTCGAACGGCCGCTCGGGCCTTAGCGATGACTGTCCTTCCTGGTGTGGCAACCTACTTTTACAACGTAATGAACCACGAAGAACTTTGGGATGACATCCCCCAATGGGCTAAAGATACCTATTTTATTGTGATTGTAGGTGAAGATAAGGATGAAGAAGGTAATCGGGTCCCAAAGGTAGTCCAAATTCCTAAAGGTGATATCGGTACTATCTTCTTTAACCCGTTGATGTATTCATTCGAATATGTAAGAAAACAAGAGCCTCAAAACTTATTTAAACTTGGACTGGAATGGATGAGTCAATTGGCTCCTGTGCCATTCACTCGTGATGGTGAACTATCAGCCCAAGCATTCTTCTCAGGAGCGCTTCCACCAATCATACGAACTCCTCTTGAAATAGCTACCAATACGAATTTCTTTACAGGGTTTCCAGTGGTCCCAAGGCGATTGGAAAAAGTAGCCCCTTCAGAACAGTATGACAGTCGTACGCCAGATTTAGCGATTACTATCGGAAGAGCACTAGGAGTAAGCCCAATGAAGCTTACTCACGCCGTTTACGGGCTTACAGGGAGCCTGGCGCGCGAATTATTAAGCCCTGCAGATGTACTAGGTTTAACAATGGATCGCTTTTATAGAACTCACGGTGGCGAAAGACAGCGTATTGCTTGGGATATTAAGTATGACGCTGAGGTCGGCTACAACACTACTCGTCTTCAAATGAAGAAACTTATAGAAGAAGGCGATCTTCAAGGTGCCCAACAAATGGCTCTTCAATGGAATCAAGAAGCAGAAAAATTAATTCCACAAATAGTTCCTATCTTAATGAATGACGATCCCAAGGAAGCTGCACTATTCCAAAGCAGTATCACGTTTAGTGCTACTGACTTACAACGACTATTGAAAACAACTCTTCCCGGTGGGGTTCCTCAAGATAGTGATACTAATGGACAGGAATCAACACTTATTCCATTGAAACAAGGGGGTGGTTCCACCGACAATCAAAGTATTAAGAGTTTGATTTACCGATAACCTATGTCTGACATAATTCGACCAATAGAACCATTTGAACTTACACAAGGATTTGGTGGTAATCCTGAATCCTATGCTCGCTTTGGTCTTAAAGGACATAACGGCTGGGATTTCAAAACTAAGTTTCCAGATACCCCACAAGGATTCAGATATATTTTCTCTTCCTGGAAGTCTCAGTTCTACTCTCAAGGAAATGAAGGCAATGATGGCTTTGGTTTATATTTTGAAGTGATTGTCCAGCTTTATAACACATACAAGCTGACTTATGGTCACTGTAAATCCATCGAGCACTTTGATACTAAAAACGAAGGTGACACGATGGCTATTAGCGATAATACTGGAAATAGCACAGGTAGCCACCTTCATCTCACTGTTAAACGAGGACAGTTACAAAGTGGAAAGTTTGTAAGTGATAACTATAATAACGGCTACTTTGGTGCTATCAATCCTCAAGAATTCTTCGATGAACTTAGGAAATATAAAAAAGAAAACGGAGAGAATTCAGTCCCAGATAGTTGTTTGGTTCCCAATACACCAGAGTGGCGTACCAAATATGAACAGATTGTTGCTTCTGCTACAAAGTGGCCTGAAGCACTCAAGATACTTGAGATAAATGATGACCCCAACACTACCCCTACTGATAGAATTAAGAGTGTTATCGGAGGGTATAAAAGTCGTGAAACTGACCTATCTAACAAGCTAAATGACAAACAGACTGAAGTAGATAAAGCCAACACTGAAATTGATAACAGGGTTGAACAAGTGAGCAGGTTGGAAAAGTCACTGCTAGATAAAGAAAAGTACTATAAATCCCTAATTGACGCTCTAAATAAACAACTCAAAAACGGCTCGGATGCACTACCCTTGGCACAGGCTCGCATAGGGGTATTGGAAGGCGAACTAGATGAAGCTAACAAAGCTAAGGGGCGAGCGCTGATCGAAGCGCAAGAATATAAAGGTAAGTTTGAAACCTGCCAAAAAGATAAACTCCCACTTCAACCCACACCTCAAATAATTTTCTCACTAGCAATTCAATATTTTGGAACCTTATTACAAAGAAAGGGAGGTGATTAATATGAACATTGAATACCCTGAATGGAAAAAAATCTTATGGCGATTTGGTCGCATATTTCTTTCAGCATTCCTTTTTACAGGCTCTCTGGTACTGGTAAATGCTCAACCAGAATCACTTACAAGTTGGGATAGATTTCTCAATACATTAGTATTACCGTTTTTATTGTCCGGCGGAATTGCAGGGATTAACGCTGTAGGGAAATTACTACGTGATACCTTTGGATCAGAAGATAAAGACAGTGTTATTGATAAACTCCCATTCTAAAAATATGTCAGGCGAAAACCAAAATACTGTTGAGATACACGAAAGAGTTGCCAAACTCGAAGAAAGGGTTGATGGTGGCTTTAAGTTTATTGGGAAAGAGTTAAAAGAGATTAAAAACAACCACCTACATCAACTCCAAGATGATGTTAGTGAGTTAAAAATAAAAGTTAACACAATTGCGGTGAAGGTTAGTGTGGCGGTTGCAATTGCCACTATTCTTATTGATTTAGCTTTTAGATTTTTGTTTAGATGAATCTTTCGAATCTTCTTTTGTTTCTCCAGACAAAGTTTTGTTACCTTTAAAAATAAGGTTATTTAGGTCTTCGGTAAATCCTTTGAATGAATTTGCACTCAATACGTGGAAATGTCCCGCTTCAGGATCTCCAGTAAAAATAAGTGTATCACCAGCTTGGATATTCTGAGCTTTACGCAGTTTGGCTGGAATGACAATTTGCCCTTTAGAACTTACTGGCGCAGTCCCAAAGACAGTCATCTTTGATTGTGTCTTTTTCTTTTTCATATAGGTTGCTTGAACTATAACTCTACTAAATTCTTTTTACGAGATTAAAATACTCTAGTTGTAAGTTGAATAATTCCTACAAATAAGAATTTTCTTGGGTCTAGTGAAGATTAGAGCGGATTTTCTCCCAAATTTCTGAGCAATAATTTGTACAAATCATCATTACGATGGTTCCATCTCCATTCACTTTCTTTTAAGTGTACCAAAAATTTGTCTTTTCGTACACCATTTTGTTTTCTCATTCGTCTTTTGCAGAAGCTCCAGAACGATTCAATTCCGTTGATGTGTGATTTTCCCCTGACAAACTCATCTTTTGAATGATACACACGATAATGTTTAAAATTTTTGATGTCAATCAAACCGTCATAGCTTTTCCAACCGTCAGTATGGACTGTTGTTTCATCCAAAACTTTTCCTTGTAATATAGGTAAAATATTCTCTTTATCCGCATTTGAAATTATTTGTGTATAAACATTCCCACCTCGTTTCAAAATACCAAGCACAAGTACTTTTTGACCTGCTCCACGACCTCTTTTTCCTCTTATTCTTCGTGGTCCAAAGTAGCTCTCATCTACCTCAACTTCTCCTGAAAATGGTTGCTCATTTTCAAGCAGGCTCACCACTCTTTTTCTAAGTTTTTGAAAGATATCATTCACACTTCTACGAGAAATGCCTGAGATTTCAGCTGTTACATATGTGTCCAAATCTTGTACAAAACACTTCAAAATTTGTCGAAAAATATGCTCTGAGAGTCGTGAGTATTTTGAATATCTATTTTTCATCGGTCTAGCAACCATATTAGCACCTTTTTAGTCGCTAATCTTCACTAGACCCTTTTCTTATATTTAGGTATTGAGTATTATACAATACATCAGAGAGGTGTAGGAAGCAAGCAAAGAGAACCACCTACGACAATGCCTGTACCAAGTTGTTAAAGTCTTCACTTTTCATATTCCCAGATGAAAGTGTAACATTTTGCTTACTATTCAGTCTGATAATTTTATTATACCCAACTAAGGCTGGTACGTTTTGTAGCCAATGATTCTCCATTCTGGTAATAACGACCCAAATGTTTCGCTTAAGAGCCTCACGTAGCAGATAAAATGTATATTCTTGCGATGGTGGTAATGATTTAGGATATCTTAATTTAATACTCCTGTAGGGAAACATCTCCATATACATTAATTTGCAAGCCACCGCTTCCCAGCCCACCTTATTTCTTAACTGTTTTGTTCTCTTCCAATACCAATCAATGTTGGGTCTTCCATCGTTATACTTCCACTGTGCAAGCTCGGGCTGAGTGTAGCAAAGTGGTATTTCGTGTTGATGAAGTAAATTCTTCTTATCATAATCAATAATTAAGGAGCTAAGACTGTTTTCTTGCCATTCTGGATCATGTCCAGGGTTAGCTTGCAAAACCATCACTGTGGCTTGGTTGGGATCACCATAATAAGGGAATGGAGTGATTTCTGTTCTAAGTGAATAGTTATGTAAGATTTCCTGTTTTTGAGCATCCGATTTTTTACTGACGTATTTTTCAAGATCTCTAGTATATTGATCTACCCACTCTCTGTCGGACCTAAGTATATAAGGAGCCACTGTTGGGAGTGCTTTCCAAGGATTGTTCATATTTAGACAAATTCTTACTGTTCTTACTTTTCATAATAATCGATTTACATAATAACAACATTATGTCTATAAATCACCAGTAATAACCTTGTGTAATCAGTCAATAAAAAGTAAAATATCATCAAATGTATTATTTGAAATTAGCAAAAGAATCTATTTTCAAATGTTCTTTAAGAATGTTAAGCTGCGAAACGAGATCTGGTTTGATATAGTCCTTCAGGCTAAATAGGTTCGAGCCAGTTACCGTTACCAGCTCACGCTGGGACTTAGCTATTACACAGTTTCGACGTGAATGGATGACATGGGATCAAATCAATCTGAGCAACGCGAAGATTGGTTCTACCACCAAGTGACCTTGGAATTAATTCCAGCATTACTGTACAAAGCGCGTAGCTAATACTCGGAGAGTGGCCTTTCTTCACCTACCCCAAATCACAGTAAGCCTACCTAGATAAATCTAAAAAAATAGAAACCGCAGCCTAAACAAATCACTCTCCCACTATCTGCCGCACCAACTCCAACCGCTCCGGCGTGCCCATATCAATAACCTGGGCATTTGTGAGTGACTGTCAAGCTTTTGTGGATCAGAGTAGTCGCATGTACTATTATAATGAAGTACCATAAAAGGAATCAATACAATGAACCTATTTACTCCACTTTCTCTATTACTTACTCTCATTGCCACACTTATTGCCATCAAAGGATACTACCAATCTGCTATATTGAAAAATTCTTCTGCACTGACAAAAGGATTATTCACAGTGGGTATTTTTGTATGGGGTGATGCCATCACCATTGCACCCTTCTGGATACTAGTAGGGCTAATTGGTTATTTTACTCAAGATGTATATCTATTTTTTACTCTTGTTTCACTCTTCTGGGTAGTGCGGGCCTATGGTGAAGTGCAGTATTGGATTGCTGAGCAGTTTTCCGCAAAAAAAAGAAATAACCCAAAAAATCTCTGGGGAAATGAGTTATTTACTCATGATTCTATCTACTTTGGTTACCAAACTTTCTGGCAAATAATCATGGTATTCAGTAGTGCGATAACACTCTATTTCGGAAAAGCATGGTTGTTTTAAACAACGAATAATCTTGCATTTGCCGACTCTCCTGGTATAATTCTGAAGTAAGCTGTTAAACACAGCAACAACACTTTCCCTGCCCACCGAAAGGAAACTGGTATGTCGTACCAAAAAGAAGCATTACTTGCACGTATTAGCGATCCTCGAAAAATAGCGTATGTGCAAGGTCTTAATGATTTAGAACTGTTGGATGCCCTAACAACACCTAATTACACACTACATCATGATGAACTAATTGAAAAGCATGCTGATGCGCCAATACTTTGGGCTCTTCGTGTTATCTTTTATCAAAAACTTATGGATTGGGGAAGCGAGCGCGCAGAGGCCATTCAAAAAGAAATAGCAGGTTTTAAAGCATCTGACTCGTTTGTTCGATATCCCGACTTTCTTCTTGAAGAAGATATTGTATTAGCAATGAGAACAGAGCACATGAATAATAACTCGTTGGAATTACGAGACTTGCAAGGGGAGTATGGACCCAACATAGAAATTATTGGAGCACGCGTTAACGATGAGGGACATGCCGAAGTACTCATTCTCCATAATCAAATGAAGCCTGGGAGTATGCAAGATGGCCCAATGGCATTTGACAAAGAGCGGTTAGACATTCCTCCAGAAACCAAGATTGGGTTACTTAAAATGAATCCAGCTCTACCTCTGTATGGTCGTTCAAATCAAGTCTACATTTCTATGCAACCTCCATATCCAGATAGCAGAAACAGCTGGATTGAGGTTGTGATAGGTCAAATGGGAGAAGATGGCATTATCATGCCGATTGAGAATGTTTAACCCATTTTGTTACAAACTTGAACTAGAAGCGCCAGGCAATTTGCCTGGCGCTTTCATTACTTTCAACTTTTTTTACAGCGCCAAAAAACCCTCAACAATCATGTCCTCTGCAGTGCTGCGCTCAATGCCACGACTTTGCAGGTAAAATATCTGTTCTTCAGGGATTCTGCTCACACTGGCTGCGTGAGAACACTTGACGTCGTCTGTCAAAATTTCTAAATCAGGAACTGTCTCCGCGGTAGCTGTGTCTGAGAGTAACAGCACCCGCTCCGTTAAAAATGAGTTGCTGTTACCACATTCAGGATCAATAATAATGCGACCTACAAAACGCACGGTTGCCTTGTCACGGCCCACTCCATGCATAGTGGTATTAGCTAAAGTATTTGGAGCCTTGTGATGAATCACAACTTCAACGGAAACATCGTCAGTGCCCCGGGCATCCCAAACACCAGTAATGGTAGCTTCGGCTCCCGGACCTACCAATTCAACCAAGTACTTGCCTGGTTTTTCGAGGGTAATCTCTTGGTGGGAGTCGCGCCGGATAGTAAAGGTTTTGACAGTACCCATTAGCCAATACTCCCTTCCATTTCGTGATCAATTAGGCGATTCATTTCCACCGCATATTCAAGTGGAAGTTTACGCACTAAATCTTCGATAAATCCATTCACAATCATCTTACGAGCATCTTCTTCAGTCACTCCCCGACTCATTAAATAGAAAAGTTGATCTTCTCCAATTTTAGAAACTGTAGCTTCGTGCTGGACTTCTACATTTGAGTTATAAATTTTATCAACTGGATAAGTATCAGATCGTGAGTCGCCATCCAACAAGAGCGCATCACAAATGACGGTATTTTTTGCGGTGTGGGCATGAGGACCAACATTAACTAACCCGCGATAACTGGTACGGCCACCATCTTTACTAATAGATTTTGAAATAATAGTTGAACTGGTATACGGTGCTAAATGGATAGCCTTAGACCCAGTATCTTGGTGCTGACCGGCCCCAGCCAAGGCCATGGAAAGTGTCTCACCTCGGGCACCTTTTCCTGCTAAGATAAAACCAGGATACTTCATGGTCACCTTTGAACCCATGTTAAAGTCTGTCCAAATCATTTGGGCTTCTTCTTCGACATACGCACGCTTAGTAACCAGGTTGTAAACATTTTTATACCAATTTTGCACTGTAGTGTATTGGCAGGTGGCGCCTTTCTTGACAAAAATTTCCACCACGGCAGAATGCAGTGAACCGCTACTAAAGTTGGGAGCGGTACAGTTATGCACTGCGACACCACCCGCAACATAGCTCTCATCATCTCGAACTGAAAAGTTGTATACAGAAATGTTTGCAACTTGTTTTGAAGTTATCTTTTTTACTGGAGCATATAAATACTTTGAGTCTAGATGATACGCTGTTGCCCGTTTTTTGTTCCACATCTTTGGCTGAATTGGTTGTCCCACAATTTCACCAAACTGCATCATATACTCACCACCAACTACCAACTTATGCATAGTTTGGCGACCAAATGATTTTCTAATTTGTTGATTAAGTGAACTTGCAATACCAAGTCGGGCTAAGAGCATTCTTCCTTGGTTTGCTAGAGTTTTTGATGTAGTAGAAATTCTAAAGAGTTCTTTAAAGCCATGCTTATTTTGTTTTCTGTAGTAATTTCCATCCCCCTTAAACCAAGCATTTAGAAGTGCTTGTTGCTTCTCTTTGCTTTCTTGCATCACCCAAGTTGGAAGTTGTTTTCCACTTGAGTGGGTTCCAAATTGTTCGAAGAATCTACATAAACGAACTGAACTCACAACAACAGTAGTACCATTATTTTGTTCATGATGAACTTCACGGACTCGGTGCTCTCCAAAAACTTTTTCCATCAGTGTCTGCACTTCTTCAATACACTCTCGCTCGGAACTGTTGAAAGAAAAATTGAGGTATGAACCAGCACTTATACTCCCTTCAGCTAAATAATATCCAATCAGTGCAAAAAGGTCTTCAGTGCATAGAATCGATAATTTCTCAAGCTGCCAACCATGCCTGCCATTGCCAACAGGTACTTCATACTCAAGAATATCTTGAGTTTTTGTTTTTTGATCTATTGGGAAACAAACGTAATCTCCTTTAACAATGTCTTTTGCAGGAACCCATTCAGGCATCAAAACTTTGTTTCGTTCATTTTTGTATTCTCTTTTAACAACCAAAAACGGATGCTCTTCTGTTGCTTCGATTGGTTCTGAAGGTTGTCCAGTAACTGTAAAGGTAAATAACTCACCTGAGTATGGACGAACCTGAGTGTGATACACATCTTTATATACTCCAGTGTGTGTAAGCACCTTAAAGTCCGTTGTCACGTCCTCAATCGCAACAAGCCCATCCGAAGTCATAATATGGGTACCAGCAGTAAAACAGCCCTCAATGTAATGCACACTAGCGCCTTCATCGACAATAATCAGGGTGCGCTCAAACTGGCCTGCATTTTCTGCATTAATGCGGAAGTAAGTTTGCAGTGGCATTCTTACATTCACGCCTTTGGGAATATACACAAATGACCCACCACTCCACACCGCAGTATTGAGTGCTGAGTACTTGTTATCACCACTGGGAATAACTTTACCAAAGTATTCTTTAACCAAATCCGGATGCTTTTTGAGCCCTTCATCCATGGACATAAACTGTACGCCATCTTTGGCCCAAACATCTTTAAGCGAGCCATACACAACTTCACTATCATACTGAGCCTTCACTCCAGCTAAAACGTCACGCTCGGCATCGGGGATACCTAAACGCTCGAAGGTTTCTTTAACATCTGCAGGCACCTCATCCCAACTTTTGCCTTCTTGGTCAGAAGCCTTGAGGTAGTAGTGGATGTTATCAAAATGTATTGCACTTAAATCAGCCCCCCAAAGTGGGTTTTTCTTTGCTTCAAACTGTTTGTAAGCCTTAAGACGCAACTCAAGCATCCATTCTGGTTCTTCTTTTAGATGAGAAATTTCTCTAACAACACCTTCAGAAATACCTGGCTTGGAAATGTACTTATATCCAGATGTCGGAAAAGCATACCCATGCTCATAGCCATCAGTCGCTTCAAAGTCAGTGGTAGTTTTGTGGGCAAAACGTGCCATTGGTTAATATTCTTTCTAGTGCTTAATCAGAAAATGAATCCTGGGTGGTACGAATCATTGGTACAATAAACTCTTTCGCAAAGTCAAAGTCATACTCACGAGCATCATCAAACTCTGCCCACTCATAGGTAGTATGTTCTTCGCTAAGAACTACCAAATCAGTATCAAAATCATGTGGCAACTCAACCATCCAACCAGTTAAAACCGTAAAGACATCGTTAAAAAAAGTGGTGTCAAAGTATACCATTTTGTCTAAAGTGAAATGTCCGGGAAGTACGGTTATACCTGTTTCTTCTTTAATTTCTCGGGCTACATCTTCTTGATGCAGACCACGAGACCCGAGCTTTTCTTCTGCTGGCCATTCTGAGTTTCCTCCAGGAAGATCCCATTTTTCTGGGCGAGTTGCTGAATCTGGGTCACGTTGTAATAGTAATACCTTGCCTTTATGAACAATAACCACCTTTTGTAAAAGCTTTACATCTTCAGTTAATTGATGAGGAGCACGTGCTGCCATAGATCCTTTCTGTAGGAGAAGCTATGCTTCTTCTCCTCGCCAATCTTTGTACCCTTCCGATTCAAGTTTATCGACAAGTTCTGGACCACCACTCTTCACAATTTTTCCCTTCACCATAACGTGAACGTGGTCAGGTTTTAGATACTCCAAAATTCGTTTGTAATGAGTAATTACCAAAACTCCAGTTTTGTGCTTTTTTGCAACCTTCGTGACTCCTGCTGAAACTTTTTTGATAGCATCAATATCGAGACCCGAGTCGGTTTCATCCAAGATTGCATACTTTGGTTCTAACACTGCCATCTGCAAAATTTCAAGT
The DNA here is from genome assembly GCA_020632255.1 of Pseudomonadales bacterium. Taxonomy (GTDB): domain Bacteria; phylum Patescibacteriota; class Microgenomatia; order UBA1400; family PJMF01; genus CG1-02-43-31. Next base: position 113,211 of record JACKFX010000003.1, on the reverse strand, counting down.
TGTTTCTTTTCACCACCACTGAAGCCTTCGTTTAGGCCGCGACTTAACAATTCAGGATTGATCTGTAACTCTGCTGCCAAAGCCTTAAGATGTTTTCTAAAATCAATCACTTTTTCAAACTGCTTTTTAGGTTTATCTGCAAATCGAGCTTGATGTGCATGACGAAGGAAGTTTTGAACCTTCACCCCAGGAACTTCTACCGGATATTGGAAGGCCAAAAAGAGCCCCAGTTGTGCTCGCTCATCAGGAGAAGCATCTAATAGAGACTCACCATCGAGAATCATATCGCCACTGGTGACTGAATAATCTGGATGACCTGCAAGCGTCGCTGCGGTCGTTGATTTCCCTGAACCATTTGGACCCATAATGGCATGAATTTCACCCGGTTTAACGGTGAGGGAAATACCTTTGATAATTTCTTTGTCTTCAATCGAAACGTGGAGTTTGGAAAGTTCAAGTTGCTTCTTCATACTGACGTATTATAACGGAAATGAGATTGATGGCTAGGGAAGATCTTGATGTAGCTCAAACCCCAGAAGTATTTCTTTGCGAATGTCATCGGTTGTTTCAAGATCTTCAACTTCTTGGGGTGTAAACCAAGCAATTCCATCTGTTTCTTCGACATTCTGCTCAAATTCATAATCATCGATGGCCTCGAGTAGATAGAAAAAACCCACATGCTGTTCGCAACCTCTTTTCCACTTTTTAGTTGGAACACGTTGTGTGGGATCTTCTGAGGCCATGCGCAGATCATAGCTTTCACGATTTACCCAATGAACATTTGTAGAAATTGGATTAGGAAAAAATTCTGAGTCACTACCTTGTCCAACTAATGAATCCTGATACGGATCAAGTGCTCTCACTCTCACTCCCGTCTCTTCCCAAAACTCTCGTTCTGCCGCTTGGTGTGGAAGCTCGTCTTCGTCGATATGACCTCCAGGGTTGAGCCAAATACCTAACTTTTTGTGTTTAACTAAAAGCACTTTGCCCTCATGGATGAGCATACCGCCGGCGGTGTAACACAATTTAGGATCTAAAAGAGCATCTATAGACATACGTTCCTTTTTAAAACAAACTCTGCTGCAACCCCGCATCTTTTTGTGGTGTAAAGCTAAAGTCTACAGGGGCTTCAATAAGTCGATTCCATCTGTTGCGAAACTTGACGGTGCCTTTTTGCAAGCCGTAGTCGTAGACATCACGTGTTACGGCTACGTCTTGGATACAGTATTTTTCCAGTTCTTCCCACTGCTGGTTTTGGTAGTACTTAATTGCGTCAAGTCCATCACCTGTCTTACCAATCCCCAGTGTTTCCTGAGCCACTGCATCCAAACCGATACGATGCCCAACACTGTCTTTGATACGATTCATCACATCAAGTGTTGGGATTTTACTTATGTCAGCACTATAGTAATTAGTGAAGGTTGGCATGTCAAAGCCATCAATATTAAATCCAATGACTACATCAGCTTTTTCAAGCAGAGGAAACAAGTCGGGCAGATCTTTTTCCCAGTAACTTCGCATCTCTCCTTTGCCGGTAAAACCCTCACGAATACAGACACCAACAAATGATATTCCCAATTTTTCCGGGAAATATCCTCCAACTTCATCGAATGTTTTCTTGGTTTCAACGTCAAGAATAACCTGGAGCATTCTGCCTTCCTAAGCAACTGCAGTTCACATTTTTTTACTAGTGGTATTGTTTTTGCAAAAACTACTGTGCAGCCTCAAATCTTCGAGCCACCTCATCCCAGTTTACAACATTCCAGAATGCTTCGATATAGTCAGGTCGGCGATTCTGGTAGTTAAGATAGTAGGCATGTTCCCACACATCTAAACCAAGAATTGGGGTGCCATCCATACCGACAACATCCATGAGTGGGTTGTCTTGATTTGGAGTTGAACCAACAGAAAGTTGACCATCATTGACAACCAACCAAGCCCATCCAGAGCCAAATTGGGTGGCGGCGGCGGTGCTAAATTGAGTTTTGAACTCTTCAAATGAGCCAAAAGCTTCATTGATGGCATCAGCTAGAGCCCCAGTAGGCTCGCCGCCGCCATCCGGACTCAGCACTGACCAAAAAAGTGAATGATTGTAAAATCCTCCACCGTTGTTTCGAACAGCTGTTGACTCTTCTGACACATGAGCCATGATTTCCTCGATGGTGTTGCCTTCGAGTGACGAACCTTCAACCGCTGCGTTCAGCTTATCAGTGTATCCTTGATGATGTTTGGTGTAGTGAATCTCCATAGTACGAGCATCAATATGGGGCTCGAGGGCTGCAAATTCATACTGAAGTTCTGGTAAGGTGAACATAAAAATCCTTTTACTATTTTTTACTTTGAAGTTCGGCAAATTTTTTAACAAACTTCTGAGCATCACTGTGCTCAAATCCAAAAACACTAATACTTGAGTTCATCTGAGTGAATACAATGGCAGAAACACCAAGCAATTTATCAATAAAATCTTGGTGAATGTGCATAGTAGCCACTTGCTTGATGGGAACAGTGAAGCTGTTGTTGCTAAACCCCGTGCTCTCACCAAGAATTTGAGAGTCAGTCAGTTCCATGTAACTACCTTTCGCTTTTAATTGCGCGTCAATGACTTTTGAAGCCACAAATGCTAATAACACCACCAAACCCACTCCAAAAGCTATTGGTTGAACTAAGTGTGATGCCACGCCAACTCCAACTAATATGAAAGCCACCACAAATACAGTCACCACAAGATACACTGCTGCCTTCTGAATTGAAGTAACGACATCACTAACAACTAACGGAAAAATGCGCTTAACAGTAATTTTCATAGAACACTTAGACTACTTCCTTTTCTTTCCCATCGTATCAAATAATCCTAGGATTTCGAGCACTAAATAGGCAAGAAAAGTATACATAAAAATAGCAAATAAGGTAGTAAACTCGAGTACAAATCTACCTTTGACACTTGGAGAAGGAAAGACATACTGGAATGGACTAAGCAACGGTTCGGTGTTCGCGTAAAGCCAAGCAATAAAAGATGCTGATGCGTTTGCACCAAACAACTTAGCAATAAAACGAAGTGAGAGCAACAACTCAATCAGTGATACAAAAATATACGTCATTCTCTGCATTACACCACTCATTCTGTTCCCTCCTGTGCATTCGCATTATCACTAAATTCACTGGTGATTCGGCTTAATTCTATCACATGATCACGACCATGTTTGCTTACTTCTGCTGTAAGCATCTCCACGGAAACTTCACCGCCGTCATGTGTTGCCAGCTCTAACTGCGGCCAAAAAATGTCACCAAACAAAAATCCTTGCGCTCCACTTTCGAGTGCAGCACGTAACTCTGTTTTAACTGTTTCATAGCTTTGATCTCTACTTGTGATAATCCATGGGATATCCAGCTCAGCAGTGATAGTAACTGCTGCCAAACTGTCTCCCAGATATTCAAGCGCCATCAGGTCACAACCTTCACGAAATTCTTGTACAGCGGTCAGTTGGGTTTCAATGAGGCCTTGTGGAGATGGCTTTTCGTTTGCTTGATGATACACAAGGAGCTCTAAAATGAAATCAATACCCTCATAGTTACAATAATCATACAGTTCAGCCACCATTTGTTTTTTGATGGCTGCATTTGCTTCTTTGGGATGGTAATAAAGTTCGAGCTTGGCGATACCATAGTTGTTGGCCACACTCTCAATCCCCCAATTATCAACAAAACTTGGAGGAACCAAGGGATCAACTGCTGCGGTTTTCTTTTCTAAGCTAATTACAGGCACTGTCTTTTTTGAGAGATCTTGGCGGTGCTGCAAAGAATGTTCTGGAGACAGTACCGCTCCCTGCACGTGAGGTGTTAACTGTGCCACCATCTCTTTCGTAATTGCTGAAGCAATCTGAAATTCTTCCAGGTTTGAAATTCGCAGACCCAGGGCTTCAGCCATGACTGGCACACGATCCAACTCTAAAAGAGTAATCATGCCGTTTTTGCTACGTAGTGCGTCGATTTTCATACCTTCAGTATACTGGATTTAGCTCAGATTCGCTAACTCAGCATCTCCTGACTATTCCCAGTCACTTCCCAGACGTGATAAGATAACCTTCTCCTATGAAAAATGTCTTAGAAGTTACTGGTCTCACAAAGATCTACCCCGCTGAAAAAAAAGGTGGTACGCCTTTTACTGCAGTAAACGATATTTCGTTTGCTTTAGAGGAAGGGAAAATTCTTGGATTGCTAGGACCAAACGGGGCTGGTAAATCCACTACTATTTCAATGCTTTTGGGAAATTTGAGTGCGACTGAAGGTTCAATTTCCTATTTTGGTCAGGATTTTTACACCAATAAAAGTGAAGTGCTCAACCACGTAACCTTTGCCAGTACGTACATCAAAATGCCTTGGCGGTTAACTGTCATGGAAAACTTGCGTATCTATGCCTACCTGTATGGCGTTTCTGAAAACACGTTTAAAACCAGAGCTAGAAAATTCCTATCTTTCTTCGGAGTATGGAATCAACGTGATAAAACTATGAACAATTTGTCTGCAGGGCAAATTACTCGCATCATGCTGGCAAAAGCATTTATCCCGCACCCTAAAGTTGTGTTGCTTGATGAGCCAACTGCTTCCCTCGACCCTGACATTGCCCACCAAGTGCGTGACTTTGTTCGCATGCAACAGGCTGAATACAATACCAGTATTCTCTATACTTCTCATAATATGGATGAAGTTGCCGACCTTTGCGAGCGTGTACTCTTTTTGAAAGAAGGAACAATAGTCGCCAATGACACACCAGAAACGTTAGCGCGGTCACTTAACACCGCACGGATGACTTTGCGTATTGAAGATGGTTTAAAACGTGTTCAACGATTCTGTAAAGAACAAGCGTTGGAAGTCGTCGTTACTCATCGTGATGCACACATCCAAATTGACGAACAAAAAGTCGCTGACTTTTTGATGTTGCTCGCAAGTGAAGGCATCACGTACTCACAAATTAGTATCGATGCTCCAACGCTTGAAGATTACTTTTTAAGTTTAAGCGAAATTAAAAAATGAAACTACACCGAATAAAAGCACTCTGCTATCGCCATTTATATCCACTGAGACGTGACTTTGACTTACTCTCTGACATGATTTATTGGCCGCTGATTGACACCCTTCTTTGGGGTGTGACTGGTCAGTGGTTGAGTAGTGCAAGTGAGGATCCTGGTAGTGCTCAACTCTTGATTGTTTCGATTCTGTTGGGCCTGATTTTTTGGAACGTGATTTGGCGCTCACAAGCAGAAGTTTCTCGTAACTTAATGGATGAAATTTGGAATAATAACTTAATTAACCTTTTCTCAACTCCTTTACGTGTTGATGAGTGGGTGACGTCAGTGCTATTGCTCTCGGTCATAAAAACTGCCATCACCATGATCCTGTTAGTACCTGCCATCTTTTTCTTGTATACCGTGAATGTATTTGAATTGGGTTGGTGGATTCCTGTGTTCTTCTTAAGTACAACTATGACTGGCTGGTGGCTCGGATTTATTTCAGCTGGTATTGTGTTGAGATATGGACCCAAAGCTCAAACGGTGATCTGGACTTTACCAGGAATTTTATTGCCATTTAGTGCCATTTATTTCCCGCTTTCACAGTTGCCTGCAGTGATTCAACCAATTAGTAGAATGATCCCAACCACATATATCTTCGAATCAATGCGTGCGCTCATCCAGGGAGGAGAGGTCGATCCGCTGTACCTAACTGTCAGTTTTGCGCTTAACATCGCTTTCTTAAGTTTTGCCTTTTGGTTTTTTGTGAAGAGTTTTCGGTACAGCACTAAGTTGGGGCTGGGGAGATTTAACTAGCTTATTTCCGTCAATATCATACTTGACTGCAATCTATTGTCTCCTACTAAAAAATAAGGATCCTTCCTAGTTGAGTGGAGAGCGTCACAGTTTCTTCTTTTGGGTGTTAGCACAGTTATAACTTTGCAATTCCGCAGTTATCTACAAATTAACCATAGAGTATATTATCTATGGAAAGCAATATGAATTCAATGTATATTTATATGTAGGAGATATAAATATACATTTCTGCATCAACAGAATAGTTCTAAAAGTTTACTACAATGCACAAAATATACGATATTATTTCACAAAGCAGCCATGAATCTGGTGGAATTCATCCAGATGCAGGTAATATAGGAAAAGAACTCTCACAACTCAATACAATAAGAAATGAAGTCACTAAAAAATATGAGCTAGAAAATCCTGATCCACTTTTTGTACTTGCACTCGAAAAAGCTAAAAAATTTATTTTAGAACTCTTTGCTGATTACGGAGTAGAACAAATTGAATTTCCCGAATTTACTTTTATAGATGGTGATCAACAACAAAAAATGTATGAGGATCTTGATGAACTACAAGAAAAATCAGATTTCATCCGATATAAAAATGTACTCTCATTAGCAGAACGAACAAATGCTATACCAATTCATACAGATGTATTGCCAATTGATGTAGTCAGAGAAATTTTCAGATTAGTGCTCCTCACCATGGGCAAAGAAGTACTGTTGGTCAAAAATGAATCTGTAAAAACTGCTCGGATTGGTTTACAGCATGCGACAGCAGAAACGGCCATCCAGGCTAGACTGTTCGAACATGGGTATCTTGCATATTTTTCAAATCTATTTATCGATGAATTATCAAAGCATGAAGAATTCAGTGCTAGTTTAGTTAGAAAAAAAGAAATTCTCGAAGAATTTGGTTTCAAACCCACCGACACTATGCACTTCACAAATGGTTCAAATGTATCGGCTCAACACTGTACTGTTCTGGAAGATACAGATGGGGAGATCAAACTCAATCTAGAGTTAACTCAATATGCTGGTGATATTTTTGACTTACTTCTGAGTATCTACGACGACAATGAAAAAAAAGAACTTCTTGCTCTAATCACTAGAGCAAGAACAGATTTTTCACTTTTGCCTGCAGTTTCGCAAGTAATTGACAAAAAATGGGGAAAAGGTACCTATAGCAGCTTTTTAAGAAATACATTTTCCTTTGATTCGCTGAATACACTTAAGACTACGTTAGAAAATAAAAAATACTGTATAACCTTACTAGAGAAATTTAGAAAAAAAGTCGAGTTAGCAGATGATCTTGAAACAAAAAAAAGGGTTCTGGATGAAATAAAAAAAGAATTACAAGAGATGGACTCTACTCGCTATGCAATTGCAAAATCGAAGTACTATAGGGAAGTTAGAGAAATGCCAGAGCAGAGGAGTGACTTATTTACAAATGATGATGACAATTTGGTATTACAACTTACTAAGATTGCTCAAGATTTGCAGAACTCCATAGAAGGGGAACTCCCTAAATACATTACTATTTCTAGAAGCACTGAACCCATTGGAGAAACCAAACTACAGAAACTAGAAGTTGGTAGACCAAATAAAGTTCAACTTAACTTTATGGTGACCGACGCAGTTTGGCCATACGATTCTGAGAAAAAACTGTATTTCATGATACAAAGTTTTCAAGACACTCAAACTAGAATAATATCTACTGCAAACTCGAATAAAGATGATCAAGACAACATTCCATCAATAACTTTTTCTGCACTACAAAAGTGGGATGCTATTACGATAGACGTAACACCTACTGAGCCAAACACCCCAATAGAAATTGGCTATATGTTAGTCAACGAAAATGGCATGCCCGTGCTGCAAGGCACCCTTGATATGCATACAGCCTAAAAAGCCGCATTTAACTCTTTTTGGTATTCTTCCTGATTTTATCTGACGAGCAATAGTTTGCCAAAAAGCCGATGGTTCCTAATCACGCTTTACGTTCTCAGGTACAGAACTGAAATCATAGGTATCATCAAGTAATGTAAAAATTTGTGACGTTGGCGAACCATAGTATCTCTTTCTCTGATCTATTTGAAATGTGTAGTATAAGTGCTCAAGTAAATCGGGAATTTTCCCTTCAATCATAGCTTTTTCAAACAAAAGTTTTCTATTTTTCTTGACGCAAGTCAAATGGATTACCAAATAAGTCGTCCTCATCTGTCCATAATAGCAACTGCTCTGAGTAGCTCATTTCTAAAGCTAGTGCATACTTTTTGTCTAAAACACGATTTCGCTCTGCCGATTTTTCTTTTGAAATTTGTGCCCGAATTGCTTCATTTTCTTCTTCTAACCCAGACAGTAACTCACGTTGTGAAGTTAGTAGTTGCTCCATAGCAAGTAGCTCTCCCTCAAGATCTCACATTTTTTCTTTAAGAATGACCTCTTCTGTCTTTCTAGGCTCTGTTTTAGTGTAGCAAAGAGTTTCATCTGACATATCTAAACTATATACTATTAGTTATTAATTTAGCTTGTACTACCACAACTACGTGTAGTTATCTTACATTAAAGCGCCAGGCATTTTTGCCTGGCGCTTCTCTGTAATTCACTTTTCTGAAGTATTGAATTAATTAATCACGGTCACTTCGACGTCGATCGCCTCCACGGCGATCTCCATCACGTCGTTCGCGTCCGCCATTAAAGCGTCGACCTCCTCGGTCTCCACCTCCGAAGCGACTACCCCCACGACTGCCTCCACGATCTCCACCTCGATCACCACGCTCAGCTTTCTTAGCTTTTGCTTCGGCTTCCTGTTCTGGAGTTAACATGGTTAAACCAATTTTACCGTCCTCTTTGATTTCAGCAATGCGAACGTGCACTGAGTCACCAACTTTGACAAGATCAGCAGCGTCTTTAACGTAATCAGCGCTCATAGCACTTACGTGCACAAGACCCTCACGACCTGGTAAGTACTCAACGAAAGCACCATAGCTTTCGACACGGGTCACTGTTCCATCAAACTCTTCACCAACTTCAATCACTCGCATCATATTGCTGATGGTATTGAAGGCTGCATCGATTTGAGCCTGTTCAGATGAAGAAATGTTAACCAAACCAACTTCATTTTCGCTATCTTCTTCAACATTAATGTCTGCGCCAGTTGCCTCGATAATACCCTTGATAACCTTACCACCTGGCCCAATCAACTCACCAATACGGCTAGCTGGGATAGTGATCTGTTGTACTTTTGGAGCATATTCACTCAAAGTTGTGCGCTTTTCTGGAATAGCTTTGAGCATCTCATCCAAAATGTGGATACGACCTGCACGAGCTTGCTCGAGTGCTTGCTCTAAAACTGGGCGAGGAATACCTTTGAGCTTAATGTCCATCTGAATGGCTGTAATACCTTCGGTGGTTCCAGCGACTTTAAAGTCCATGTCACCGACATGGTCTTCAAGACCTTGGATATCAGAGAGCACAACGTACTTCTCACCATCAGACATAAGTCCCATGGCAATTCCAGAAACTGGACGCTTAATTGGTACACCCGCTGCCATGAGTGAAAGGGTCGAACCACAAACCGATGCTTGTGAGGTTGAACCATTTGAGCTCAAAATTTCTGAAACCACATGAATGGTGTATGGAAACTCGGCTTGTGAAGGGATCATTGGTAAGAGTGCTCGCTCTGCAAGAGCTCCATGACCAATCTCACGACGCTTTGGCGCACCAAAGCGACCAGCTTCACCAGATGCATACGGAGGCATGCTGTAGTGATGGAAGTAGTGACGGCTTTCTTCACCATCAATACTCTCAATGAGTTGAGCTAATGATGGGTTGCCAAGCGTTACCACGGTAACAGCTTGAGTAGCTCCACGTTTAAACATAGCTGAGCCGTGAGTACGTGGGAAAACGTCAACTTCGCTCCAAATTGGGCGAATTTCTTCGGTAGTACGACCGTCAGGGCGAGTACCTTCGTCAAGAATCATGCTACGAGCAGCTTGCTTCATTGCTTTTTGAATTGCATCAGCAACCTGTCGAGCATCGAGTTGATCCTCTTCACTGCGATCAACATTCAAAGCTTCGAGAACTGTTGCTTCCAACTCACCGAGCTTTGCATCCTGAAGGAGTCCTTTTGCAATAACGGCAGCTTTTATTTCTTCGGCGTACTTTGTTGCTATAGTTTTTGCTAATACACTGAGTGCTTCTACAGTAGCTTTGTCTTCATCAGAAATAAGTTCAACTTTTTCCTTGCCAATTTCAGCAGTAATTTCGGTGATAACTTGGCAAACTTTACCAAGTTCTTCTTGAGCGCGAACTAAAGCTTCAACCATCACAGCTTCGCTAACTTCATTAGCGTTAGCTTCGACCATCACAATAGCTTCGCCAGAACCAGAGACGATGACCTCTAAGTCACTGTAGGTCTTTTGCTCTTCGTCAGTTGGATTAAAGACGAAAGCTTCATCAGCTTTGCTATATCCAACCTTAAGACCTGCCATTGGACCGTCAAATGGAATCTCAGAGATTGAGAGTCCAAGTGCGCTTCCAAGGAGTCCGAGCATATCTGGATCATTTTGACCATCGTATGAAAAGACGGTATTGATGATCTGCACTTCATTTGTAATTCCATCAGGGAACATCGGACGAAGTGAGCGGTCAATAACCCGAGCCTTTAAGATTTCTTCATCGAGTGGGCGGCCTGCGCGCTTCACCCAACGTGAACCTTTAATAATACCGGCAGAGTTCAATTTTTCGGTAAACTCAACAGAGAGTGGGAAGTAGCCCAGGTTGACTTTACGACCAAGAGCAACAGTTGTATGTACAACTGTTTCACCACAGGTTAAGAGCACGGCTGCACTTGCCTGTTGTGAGTACTTACCAACTTCGATGGTGATAGTCTTATCACCAACAGTAATATCCTGTTTGTACGTATTTGGGTACGCAGGGTATGACATATAATCCTTTCGCCTTCCTTTGTGGAAAGCTGACATATGAGAACTGTTGAGTATTCTGGAGAAGAGATAATTATGTTGGGCAGTGCAAATGGCACTCGGGGCCGCAAATCGCGATTATCTACTCTCTTGAATCCTCAGCTCTCTTTTTGTCTCTTATTACTAGGAGTATAGTATACCAAAAAAGCTCTGTTTATATAACCCACAGAGCTTTTTTCTTAAGTTATACTCTGTATTAATGTAATCGCTTAACTGCCTTTTCGTAGAAGTACACATAACTCATAGCAGCAACAGGTGCTGTTACAAAAATACCCACAATTACTGCAAAAATACCCATGTAGGCGAGCAAAATTGCTGCCGCACTCAAACCGACTAACTCCCATTTAATACCTTTAGTCATTTTTTCACTGGCCCTGAGTGCTTCCATGGGTTTCATCTTCTTATCGATAAGCAAAAATGGAACAAAGAAATACTTAAGTGAGAAGTAAATTCCAGGAACAATGAGGAAGATAAGTCCAAGTACAATAATTACACCCAAAAGTAATGTACCCAAAAAGTAATTTACAACTAAAGGCAACATGGTCTTAAATGTTTCAATGTTGATTTCTTCTCCACGGGCTAAGTTTAGATATCCTTGAATAACACCCATGCTGACCACTGTTTGTACAATCATGTAAATAAACATGACAAAAAATGCCATTATACCAAAGCTTTCTCCAAGTGCGTTTAGTGTTAGTGAGTATATAACTGCAACAACAACGGGAATAAGATACAAGCCATAAATGATGTACCATTTTTCTTTAAATAAATCCCATGCAGCATGAATACTGTCTGAGATTGCAAAAACTGATTCTTTTTGGGACATACGGCCTTTCATACACCTCACTAAAGATGCATCAATACAACTTATCTACTTAGTATACAACATTTTACTCTCACTCAATTGCGAATACTTATGGAACTAGTGATGATATATTCTCCTTGAGATGAAGTAATTCGTGCTCCACATTCTTGACTGATAGTCATATTTATTATAAGATATTAATGAAACAATCAAAATTGCACATTAAGAAACAAATATTACATTCCTATGTAAATGAAGCATGCTATAAGTTGAGCTAAACAAATCTCAGCTTGTAGCATCCCTCATTTTGTGGGAGCAAAAAACGTTCATTGTAGGAGAGGAAATGAATCAAAAGGGACAGGCAGTCGCAGGAGTTGCGATCATAATCGCACTCATTATTATAGTAGTAGCGATAGTGTTGGTCTTGACTCCAAAGGTTGAGATCAGTATCCCTCATTTGGGTGGAGCTTCTTCAACCAACTATCACTACGGAGGCAGTAGAACTGTAACTTCCCTTCTCGAAACAATCGAGAGGGGGGAAGGAAGTGAGGAAGACATTAGAATGTTATTTGAGGGTCAACCCCTCAATGAAATCGCAGAGATGCTTGAGTTGCCAAGCATCTCTGCGAGTGAATTGGCAATGGCCTCGGCCAACTCAGTGAGTTGGCCAATCCCTGATTTTCCAGACTGGAATCATGAGGACTGGAAACATGCTGCAGAAAGTCGGGGCAGCATGTTAAAAGTCTTATTAGCTTTCGAGCTAATAAGACATGCACAGCAAGCTGAGCTGTACTGTGGCAGCACAGAGTACAGCCAGTTCGGGGGTCTGAGGTGCATTGTGGTCGCGTACGACCCCGTCATAGGGGCGGTTGCGATGGTCTTTAACAATGCGGGCTCGGTCGCGCAACCCAAATGGGGAAGCGCGGTAACAATAATTTTTAAGACATCAGCAGGCGGGAGAGTGGATGTCAGGCAACTTAGGTTGTCAAGCTGCTCATCATTGAGGGTATACCCTCTGCCTGTGGTTTTTGATCCGATCTTCGAACCACCACTGGTGGGAGAAGGAAGGTGTTTAATTAACAAATGAACGTGTAGTACCTCAGCAGTCTGCAGTGACAGGGCTGCTGAGGTACATTTTTTTGGTGTATTTGTTTCTTATATTATTAGAAAAGCAATCTATACTACTAAGTAGAGTGAAGGTCCTATGAACAATAAAGAAGCTAAGATGGTAATATTGCCTGTGGATTATCAATCATTTGATATTATCTTGGAGATACTACAAAAGGCAACATTACGCGAAGAATATGTTCGTGAATATATACAGATTCATTCTCAAGAAGATATAGGTCCACAAAATCCAGCGAAGACATTCGGTTTTGCCCTTAATGCTCTTCCTCTATATTGTCGCATGCTTGACCAACACACACCAGGAATGAAGATAGAAACTCTGAATAAAGCACTAGTGTGGTTAGGATCTCTAGCTGCTTACGCCCAACACGTTTCAGAAGAATCATATGGAGAACTCACTCCCCCTTTTACAAACCCAAACGATTGGCATACTGAAGAAATGAAACTCATTATTGCAACTATTCTGCGATCTCTTAAGGAATACCCATCCATGAATTCAATAAATGCTTTAGATGCATCCACACTTACTAAAGATCAATTAGAATCAGTTTTTATTGCATTTTGTTACTTACAAATCAGCCCATTCATCGAAAAAACTGACTCTAGCACACCATGAACTAATCAGCACACCCTTCAAGTCAAAAATAGCTAAAGGTGGCCAAAAAGCGCCAGGCAAATTGCCTGGCGCTTTCAAGATTAATTTCAATCAAAAAACAAATTATTTGCTTAAACCTAAGCTGTCGATGAGCTTCTTGTAGCGCTCCTCTGAGCGACTGAGCAAGAAATTAAGGAGACGACGTCTCTTAGCAACCTGCTTCAAGAGACCTCTGCGTGAGTGGTCATCTTTTTTGTGCTGCTTTAAGTGCTCGGTGAGCTCCTGAATAGAAGCAGTTAGGATTGCAACCTGTACCTCTGGGGAACCAGTGTCACCCTCGAAGAGTTGGTAGTCTTTGATAATTTGGATTTTTTGAGCTTTTGATAAAGCCATGGTATTCCTTTCTGCCCTTGTAGAGCGAGTTTTTGAAGAGCGACTGCTCAAACCTGCTAGACAAAGTAACCAATTATACTTTTTATAAGTAGCTCATAGTATACCATCATTTGTTTGATATACCAGAACATCTTCTCTAGATCTCATCTTCAACTGTGTAGGCAACAAGAATATCTCCAGGTTGGAAGTCAAGTTTCTTGTTGTGGAAGGTACAGCCAAACTCACTTTTTGCTGTGACTTTGTCAATTTCTTCTTTACCGTGCATCATAGACTTAATCTTAGGATCAGCAATAATGTTACCATCGCGCTTGAGGTGTAAGAGATCGCGCTTCTTGAGTTCACCAGTCTTCACACGGCACCCAGCAATACGATCACCTTTCATTTCGAAAATTTCAAGAATTTCAATTTCTCCATGCACTACTTCATCAATAGTTGGCTCAAGAAGCTTGAGCTGTCTTTTTTGAAGATCTTCAATCAATTTGTAGATAATGTCGTACTTGCGAACTTTGACTCCATCCTCTTTTGCGAGACGTTTGATCTTACCGGAAACTTTGATGTGGAAGGCAATCAGTAATGCGCCACTGGTACTGGCCATTTCAAGATCGCGCTCAGTGATTTCACCCACTCCAAAATCAATAACATCGGTACTCTCATCATCAATCGTCTGCATGATAGCCTCGAGGGTACCTTCGGTGTCTGCCTTAATAATGAGTTTGAGCTTTGGCTTGTCCTCGATCAGAGATCCAAAGTCAATATCACCCCAAGGGTTTTCTTCCAGTTCGACTTCTTCTTCGATTTCTTCAGACACAGGATACTCAGCTGCTCTATCACGAACGATCGAACCAACTGAAGGAACATCCTTAAATCCAATAATTTCCGCAGGATAACCTGGTTTTACATCAGTCAATTGTTGTCCTTGCTCATTTGTAAGCAACTTGACTCGGCCTTCTGCAGAATCGGTGTACACATCAGTACGAACTGACAGTGTACCGTTTTGAACAATCACCGTTGCCACCACACCACGGCGAGCATCTTTTGAAGATTCGACCACCACTGCTTCGAGCGGAGCAGACGGATCAGCTTCGAGCTCTAAAATATCTGCCATCAAAATGAGGGTTTCGAGCAACTTGTCGACGCCCATACCTTTGAGAGCTGAAATTTCAACGGTCTCAACATCACCACCATACTCGCTGACCACGATCCCGTGCTCTGCCAGCTGTGATTTGGCAACATCTGGATTAACATCTGGTAAATCCATCTTGTTGACAGCAACCACCACCGGAACGTTGCTATTCTTGATGTGACGAATTGATTCAATGGTTTGAGGTTTAACGCCATCATTTGCTGCAACAACCAACACAACTAAGTCAGTAATTTGAGCTCCACGCTCACGCATTTTATTAAAAGCCGCGTGTCCTGGAGTATCAATAAAGGTTAATGAAGTACCGTTATAGTCAATGTTATACGCACCGATGTGCTGAGTGATTCCACCTGCTTCACCGGCAGTCACTCTGGTGTGACGGATGTAATCGAGCAATGTCGTTTTTCCATGGTCTACATGGCCCATTATGGTGATGACTGGTGGACGCTTTGTTTGTGCCATATATCCCTTTCTTCTGGATGGTTACAAAAGAAGAGGGCGCGGCCGCAGGCCGCGCTTCTCCTCCTACTGATTATCTCTCTTAAGTAATGATACTTCTTCGTCTCGAGCTTCAAACTCTTCAACGAGTTTCATGAGTATACCGCGCTGATCTTCCTCGAGATCTTCGCTTTCAACCCACTTGTTTTTGAAACGTACCAAGTCACCAAGAGTGGTGAGTTTGTTATCAACAAGGAAGGTTCTAGCTTCTTCACTAAGACCATCAAAAGTGTCGATTTCGTATTCTTCTTCACCGGTTACAGCAGATTCAACGGTACCGTCAGCAGACTTGATCGTAATCTTGTAGTTTGTCAGCTTTGCAGCCAAACGAACATTTTGACCTCCGCGGCCAATAGCAAGAGATAGTTGATCATCTGGAGCAGTGACTTCGACTGTGCGAGCTTCTTCATTAATGTCAATTTTGAGACCTTCTGCTGGTGCAAGCGCACCCTGGAGTAAAAGTCGTGAGTTATCTGACCAAGGAATAATGTCGAGCTTTTCGTTGTTGAGCTCACGAATAACTTCTTGAACACGAACACCACGCTGTCCCACACAAGAACCGACAGGATCGACCCCGTCTTGGGTTGAGCGAACAGCTAACTTGGTTCGAACACCAGCCTCGCGAGCAATCAACGCAATTTCGACAGCGCCAGTTTGCACTTCCGGAACTTCACGCTCAAAAAGCTTAACAACTAAATCTTTGTCAGCGCGTGAAGCAATAATGGTTTGACCACGATGGGTCTCACGAATTTCTTTAATGAGAACGGTGATACGGCTGTTCACCTTGTAAAACTCGCCACGCATCTGTTCTTCAGGAGGCATGATACCTTGACCTCGACCAAGATCGAGGACAACTTTTCGGCCATCCATACGAAGAATTTGGGCGGTGATAATTTCGCCAATACGATCTTCATACTCGCTAATGATCTGATCTTTTTCTGACTCACGAATTTTTTGTAAGATCACTTGTTTTGCAGTTTGTGCAGCGATGCGACCAAAACCAGCTGGCGTTACGTCCTTTGATTTTGACTCGTCCCATTCAAGGACTTCGCCAGTCTCTTCGTCAACCTTAGTTGCTGGAGCTTTAAAAATACGAGATTCACCATTGTCTTCATTAAGTTCGACAAAATAGTAAGCGTCCTCTTCAAGATCACCATACTGTTTACGGTAAGCAGAAACAAGCGCTTGCTTAATAGCAGTATAAATTGAATCAGTACTGATTTTGCGCTCATTAGCAATCTGTGTAATTGCTGCGGCAAATTCTGTTCGGACAACACGACTGTTCGTTGTTTGCATAACTTCCTTTTTCTGGCTGAATTGATACTTCTTTCTGCCAGTTTATTTTCTTTTCGAAATACTTTTCTTCATGCGGTAAGAAACAAAAAGAGCTCCATTCCTGAGCCCTTCCCTTCATACCTGGATGCATTATAGCAATTCTGGTGTTTTTTTTCAAGAGGTGCGAGAAGCTTACTGCTGCCGCAGCGTGCCAGCTATCTGCAACTCGTATGACTCCTTAAGCGCTGCAATGACTAACCGTGTTCCCAATGAGTTGTATCCGTCGTCTCCCGTTAAAAGAACACGTTTTTTTGCCATGCTGAACTTTCTAGAGACCAACGTCCCCAATCTTTTCTACCGCTTTTCGCTGTTGTCTATTCAGTTTTTCTGGAACTTCAATAACTAAGCGCACATATAAGTCACCTTTTCCAGTTCCCCGAAGGTACTGAATGCCTTCCCCGCGAAGTCTTACTAATGAGTGTGATGTTGTTCCAGGTCGAACCTTTAACTTTAATGTACTGTGCAATGTTTCAACTTCTGTTACCCCACCTAAAACTGCTAAAGAATAAGAAATAGGGTGATCAACAAAAACATCATACCCATCACGCTTAAACCGTTCGTGCGTTTTAACATCGATGGTAACATCAAACCCACTAAAACGAATGCGTGTACCGTCATTTGCCCCTGCAGGCACTTTGATGGTGTGCTTTTTGCCTTCGATCTCTACTTCCTTCTCTACTCCGTTCACAGCCTCCATAAACTCAATTTGAAGTGAGTAGCGAGGTCGACGTTGCGCAGCACGACCAAACCCCCCACCGAAAAACTGTTCAAAAATTTCGAATGGATCTCCAAAATCAGCATTTCCAAATGGACTCTGGCCATTCGATGTGTAGGTATAGGTAAATGGACCTTGGCCAAAACCACCTCCGAATGGATTTCCACCCATACCGCCCATACCACTGGCAGGATCGAAGGCCGCATGACCAAACTGGTCATATGCTTGACGTTTTTTACTGTCCGAAAGCACCTGATAGGCCTCGTTGATTTCTTTAAACTTAGCTTCTGCTTCAGCTTTTTTATCTGGATTCTTGTCGGGGTGCCACTTGAGTGCCATCTTTCGATAAGCAGACTTTAATTCCTTATCGGTTACCGACTTGGTAACCCCTAAAATTTCGTAGTAATCTCGTTTGGTTGACATAGCGTCTTATTGTAACAACTTTTGAAATAAAAGTTAAGCAGTTAAATTGCTTGACTGCTAAAGCAAATAGTATTCGAGAAGTGCTAGAAAAGTTGAATTGTAGTAATAAACTCTGGGTGCATAATTATATCAGAAATGTCTTTATTAGTATTAAAAAGCATTTTGTCACTTAGCTTCTCAAGATTCATTTTGAGGTAAGTGAATTCAGTGACTTGATCATTTGAAAAAAAGAAAGTAAGTACCGCTGGACGGCGTCCGCTCATCTTTAAGCGAGCCTTATCGAAAGGCTGAGTAATTGATTCACCTCTCTCTACAACGGTGACTTCTTGTTTTGCTTCGGTGATATCCAAAAAGACAGGAACCTGCTGATCATATAAATACGGATACAAACTTAGATATATTCGACCTTCATTCTGACCTGCTCCAGCACGTTCTTCACCCACAAAGCCTGCAAAGATAAGTCTATATCCATCATCAGTTTGGCCATCACCAAAAAAGGTATTGGTATACAAGCTCGGCAATACACTTGAAAATATTTCGGCAGCCTCCACCGAATCAACTGGACCAGAACCACGAAAAATCTGTTCAACGAAACTGTTCTCAAAATCTGACGAAGATAATGAACGTCGCTCCATCCAGTTTTTCACCAGCCCCACTACCAAGACCGCACACACAGTTAAAAAAGCTAATTTGGTAAGTGAAGCTCGAGCTAGATTTTTTTGAGCTGTTTCTGCAGTTTTTGTCATACCTATTCACGAAAGACTAATTTACTTCCTGCCAGACAAGTCCCGGAGTGTGCATAAATCGTGGCAGACTCTCGACTAAGTCTGGGCGGTAGACAAAAGTAGAAACTGGATCGAGGTTATTTATCGATCGAGTGAGCGGATCGACACTGTTCTCGAAATCCCTATTCAGTGCTACCCCAGAGAAGCCAACGAAAGTACCTGCTCCGATAAACTTGCGGTCACTAAGCTGAAGCTGTCCTAGCGCATCATAGCCATCAACTATGAGTGAGCCATCGGCAACAAATAACCCTTCAACGTTAGCATTTGCATCAACAGGTACTAAGTTTGTCATTGTTTTATCAAATCCGACTGATGCCTCAAAAGTGATGTTGCCATTGACGATAAATCCTAAGAAATCACCATCGTCAACATTAATTACCTGTTCGATATCATCACTATCACGAACAGTTAAGTTGCCATTAATCAACACAAGTGCTTTATCGACACCAGCTGGCAAATCAGAGGTAGAAATGGTGGCAGTAGGATCGATAGTCACATCACCGGCTGCGTAGTAAATACGCGTATTATCATCTGCATCGATGGTAAAATCGGTATCAAAGATATCGCTAGAAGTTTCCACACTTGCAGGAACAGTATCAGTGTACTCCGAGATCAAGATTTCACGAATAAAGTAGTCATAATTTTCTTGTGTAAGTTGATCATGATACGTGCCTTCGGCTACTTGCTGAGTTGCACGATCGGTGTAGTATCCCGAAGTATCACCAGAAGAGAACACACCAGAGCCAGACATTGGAATACCAGCAGAATCTGTCGTTTGATCAATGTCTTTGGCTACTATGAATGACCGACAGTAACCAGTTGAATCATCGATACAAGGCTGAGGAATTCTAGAAATCACTGACCCACTAGCCGCATACACCATACCGCCCCATGTTTGCCACCATGGTCCATTATCTAGATCGATTGCTAATTCTTGTTGTACCCAAAAATTAACATTTGGTCCGGTTGACGGAGTTAAAATATTTGTGTACCTACAGGAGTATGGATCCCCATTTGCAGGACAGTTACAGGCCCAACTGTTATTTGAATCTGAGTTGTTTATGTCTAGGATAATATCGGTGCCAGTGCCCCAAGAAAGGTCGGGCAAGTATGGCACGTTAAAAATAGTGTATGTACTTAACGAACTTGAATCTGGAATCCCCCCAGAGGCAGCGCTCACTATACGCGTAGTAGTTGGGGGAAATGAGACTGGGTTTTGAAACCCAGTGCAGAGGGTAACCCCCTGCGTACCTTCACCATCGTAAATAGTACCAGTTACATTTGCGGTAAGTAAGAGGGTGCTGTGTATCCATGGAGAATTTTGGTTACCACCATACCCATAGCACGTATCATTAACTCCTCTAAGGGCAATGCGTAGGTTATTCTTTTTAAGAATTTGAGGATCGTACGGATAGCTAGGTTGTAAATCTAAAGTTCCATCGTGGTTTGTGTCAAATGCACCATATGAGATTTGTCTACATAGAGGTTGAGAGGTCGAGCCAGTGTAGTTCCCACAATCTTCGGCAATTGCATTAAGTTGCGCATTGGTGTATTGCAATCCGCTGTTATAGATAATCAGGGTCCAGTAATCGGTTAAGGTGCTCGATTCTGACCAAGTTATTAGAGGGTTGCTCGGATTAGTAGTCATATTTTGAGTTGGTGGTTGAATATTTGATGGGTTAGGTATACCGGAATCGTCGAAATTACAACCAGTTTGTCCACACTGAGGTGAACACGTCACTTCAAGATCGGCATTATCTTGCAAACTACATGATTCTAAGCCGGGACAAGATAACGATCCTCCCTCATAAATACAGTTAGGATTTCCAGAACAGCCCTGGGGAGCAGTTGGAACTTCGCAATGCAACTTATAGTCACCCACAGGCAGACCCGAAATAACGGTGTCACTTTGACATGCTACATTATCGCCTGTAGTGCATCCACCCTCACCATCAGCATTCTCGACAGAAATACCATCATAGTACACAGCAGCTGTGCTATCGGGTACTCTCAGCACTACTCTCATTTTTGTCTGGGCGTTATTGGCTGGGAAAGTAACTGTTCTAGTATACGTTGTCCAACTAGTTGGAATGGTTGTAACATTTCCAATAAATGCTTGATAATTATCATCTGCTTGCAAACTAATGTTACTCACGGTTTGTGTGCCAGAATTATTTTGACCTCGAATCATCAAGTTTAGAGTAAATGATTGGCCGCCCAGCTGTCTTCCAACATCTATCCAGTCCGAAACTACATAGGCGTCTCCAGCACTTCCCCGCTGCATCTTGAGATAGAATCGCCCATCCAAGCCATCTGCCGGATACATGTTACTATCTATCACTGCAAAACCAGTGGCTGAAAGCGCTCCACCCCCTGTCCAGTTTGCTGTTGTACCAGTTTCGAAGGAGCCATTTATCAAATCGATGGGTGGATGCCAAATGTAGTAATGCTTGCCCGAAATTTCGTAGTGAGTGGTGCCTGGAGGCACATACAGTTGATTGTTCTCGTCTAAAATCTGTGAATAATCTGATTTTCCAATAACCAAGTTGACCGGATCTGCTCCTGGTTTTCCAGAAAGTGCCCAAACGGTGGCGAGTGTTGATTCATCAGAAGGAATACTATCTCTGAACAAATTCACAGTACATTGTTTATTATAATCTCTAACGAGTCCAATAACTTGTAGTCCTGCTTCGCAACGAATTCTGTTGTAATTAGTAGTAACGTTCACAGTAAAATTATTGCTTCCACCATGAGTACCAGGACTGACAAACCAACCTGGAGGAGTCACTACTTGTACATTTCGGGCGCCTGTTTGCGATTGCTTGATATATACATAACCATTTCTCATATTTGGACCGACGTATGGATCGCAGTATACGAAAGGAGGTTGCGAACAAACTAAACCTTGTTCAATAGTTCCTGGAATGCAGTTTATTCCCCCTGCGTTACAGGCACTACAGTATTCGGGTTCGGCAAAACATGTGTCTCCATACGCCTGCCATTCGGGGCCCCAACTATTACAAGTATTTGCTCCACAGGATTGGCTCCCAGTGCAAGTGGTGCCCTCGAACTCAGTATTAAGAACATTGCAGGTCGGAGT
Source organism: Pseudomonadales bacterium (assembly GCA_020632255.1). Lineage (GTDB taxonomy): Bacteria > Patescibacteriota > Microgenomatia > UBA1400 > PJMF01 > CG1-02-43-31. The sequence goes on along the minus strand of JACKFX010000003.1, from coordinate 91,499 downwards.
AAGTTGGCTACTATCAAACCAAAGTTGAACACCACTAACGACGAACGAGCCATCTACAGGACATGAATTGTCGGGTTGAATTCGTCTCTCATTTTGATCGAAGTCCCAAACTCCATTTTGGTTTAAGTCCTCAAAAAAAGTAAATGCAATTTTGCCCTTATCAGTTTGACAAGCACATTCGCCACAAGCACATTGACTTGCTCCTGCTTGGCAAAGAGCTTGCGTATCAAACCGAGCGCACGTAGTTGCTCCAGTGCATCCATACCAGTTGCCATCACAATCGCCGGGATTTGGCGTGGGAGAGGGATCCACTCCTGGAGTCGGAGTCGGACTTGGGGCACCAAGCACCCAACAACCGCGAGTATCTAGAGGAGCTGTACTACCAACACAAGCATTTGCCCCTTGCTGCTCTGAGCACTGAATTGCTGCATACGATGCAGTACAGGTGTTTGGATCTGGATTTACACACGGTTCGTCGTGATGCTCGATCACACACTCCGACGCCCAATCACTATAGCAAGCGGTGCCACAGGTCACTGGACAATGGAAGAAACACTCATCCGCAGTAGTCCAGTCTGTGCCATCAGTGGGACAAAAGTAATGCAGTGGCTCACCCAAAGCTGCACAGCGACCCGTATCCGCCCCTGTCTCAATACATTGCCATTGATACCATCTCAAATAATACCCACAACACCCAGGCTCCAAACATTGGGTTGCCATCACAGGTTTCACTACTCCTTGTAGTATAATAAGATACCCCGCCGTCACATAGAGACCAAGTAAGAAAGATAAGAGTAGAAATCTTTTAATCATGATGGCAACAGAGTTATAGATCTTACGAAATTATAATTAATAGTTATCTCCCCATTATTAGAGTTAAAAAATGCTTTCCAACTCTCAACAAAAGATGCGTGTTCCGAAATAACTCCAAGCTGAATCAGTATTGAATCACCGGGATTCAACAGAGAAGCTATTTCAGTAACCGGAATTGTACTACTAACAATCACACCTTCTTGGGTGGTTTCTTGCAGTAATTTCTCATTCCGAAAAGAGCGATGTTGAATATCTGGTCCTAAACCAACTTTAAATGGCTTTTTTACGCCCTTACTTTGCAAGACTAAAAATGATTGTTCGGGCATATCTGGTGACGGCGCTTCTCTCGTTACTTCAATAACCTGAGCATCGATCTCAATGCGATAATTACCCTTTGCGTCAATTTGTTCTCTAAACGGAGGATCACCCAAATTTGATTCTTTGCTAAAAGGCAAACGTGAAGAAAGGAAGACAGAAGCAGAACCATATCTTGAAAGCACAAAATATCCCATTAAGATAATGGATCCTAACAAGAAAAGAGTGTAGAACAGAATTCTTTTAGACTTCATCACTACCTAAGTATAGGGCTTCATCTGTCATGATTGCAAGCGTAACTACTCAGTAATAAATAGGAATTCTATGATCGCTCTACTTTCAGGTTACAAATCTAAGTTGTATCACGCGCAAGCCTAAGTTACCAATTTAAGGCTGGTTGTAATCTGGGGGAAGCAAAATCACCTGGACATTTAAACCAGTCGTAGCTTGATTCCATGTAGAAACACTATTGAGGTCGTATCCCCCTGATGGTCCTGTTTGTGCCATATATGATTCATATGCTTCCCTGGTAACTTCATTAATAGGGTCTTGAAGATTTAAGCCAAGAAAAAATGCAGGCATTCCAGAGAGAAGTGCTGCTTTACTAGCATGGTCTGTACTAGTAATAAAGAAATTCTCTATGCTACCGTTTGGTCCTATTTTTCCAAGTTGTACCTTAGGAACTGCACTAAAAACGTCGCCCTGTCGATCTGTGACCAACTGGAAAACAAAGAGTGCCAAATCTCCGGTATTCGTTCGAACGTATGTGCCAACTACCACTCCCGAAATTGTCGCTTCTTGCTTAGTGATGCTAAATTCTCCTAGGGGAAATACACCACCGATGCCATTAACCACATTATTGAAACCGATTGGTGCCTCTAAAGCTGTAGCGGGAAGGTAGCCATTGATTATACTGCTAGTCATTTCGAAAAACTCATCTGGAGTGGGAATTTTCGCTTCAGGGAATACTCCAAGGAATTCTTGCATAGAAGTAGTACTCCAGCCAGTTTCAAAATTCTGGATTATTACAGTCGTGGGATACTCTTCTACACCTTCAATTTTGGAATCGACAGGTTGTTCTGGTCCAAATAGTGCGCCCGAAGTCTCAGAAGAAGTTTCTATCCAAGAATTTGAGAGCAAATCAAACGTAGCAACCACTTCATCTTTTTCATTATATGCACATCCATCCCCAGCTTCAGTTTTTTCTATGCGAGTAGCATCGGATGCGACTAACTGTGCAGCACGAAGATCGGTTAGATAGGCAATGCGTTCGGCAGAAAGAAATTGTCCAGAGATTTCATCAAAAAAATATTTCTCCTTTCCGTCAAAACTTACCCATTCTACTTGGGTACTTCCGGGTATGTATTTTCCAGTGAGTTTACCATCACTGTACATCTCAAGAGTAAAAAATTTTAGCTGAACTGAATTGCCATCGGAATCTATGGCAATATTAGAAAAAATAAAATATCCATCTTCTGTGGGAACGCCTCGATCACCCTTGTTATACGTTAAATCCACAGGAAATTCTCCAACAATATATATTTGATGATCAAACGGTTCTTCCCCAACTAATTCAGGAATAATTTCAATGGCAACAGATGACGGGTCGCCGAGTAAAAAAGCAGCGGCTTCTTTTGAATTTAAAAAAAAGCTTTGCGACACAGGTGACAGTTTATCAAATCCCTCAAATGCACTAAAATATTCTCGGGTTGGATTTTTTGGAGGACCCTCTACAGAACTCATGTCAATTACTACTGGAGATGGCAATTGTTCAGGCGTAGCCGGTACAAATGTCGGAGGCAAATCCAAATGGTCTGGGGGATCGTCTCCTGCATCACTTGGCGTTTCATCCACATTTGCAACTGGATAGGTAGCTGCAGGGGGTTCGGGACTACTAACTGACCCACAAGCTGTAAGGAGTGCAATGGAGACAAGACCCAATGCTGCTCTATACCTTCTTGATTTGTTGAAAAGCTCAAACCTTGATCTCTCACTAGTGGTTTGGCCGTCTAATGTAATCATGTATGTTCCTCAAAACGCTTTATGTATACACAGTAATATACTATATACTAGGTATTATTCTTTTTTTTTCAAACACTAAAAAGTGTACCATAAAGTCAATAAGTTACTTATAGTATTTTATCTAATGTCTTATAATAATGCAATACATACTTGTTATGTATTGAAAATGAGTATCTTGTATTCGAACATCGTTAGGAACAGCCCCCGGCCGTGAGGCCGAGGGCTGTCTTATCTCGCGTCTGTCCAGCGATTTTTTTAGATATAACTTGTTGAATTATGATGCTCAAATCAAGGACTTGCGCAATATCGACTCAGAAGACTGTGAGTAAGCAGTGTTCGGTTACTATAAGTTACTCATTGACCACTTCTCCTTCTTCGACGGCGCCTTTGTCTGATTTTTTGGACTTTGTATCTTCTGCATCTGAGCTAGCAGGCTTCGCATCGGCTTCGGCCTGTTGTGCTTTTTGCATAACTTCGCCAATTTTTTGAGCTGACTTAAAGGTTGCGTCGACGGCTTTGTCGATTTCTTCCTTAGAAACATCTTCCTTTGCAGCCAGTTCTTTGAGCTTGGTAACATCTTCTTGGATACTCTTCTTGTCAGCTTCTTCAAGCTTGTCACCGTACTCCTCGAGTTGTTTTTCGATTTCAAAAGCAACTGAGTTAGCGTGATTGCGAGCTTCGACAGTTTCTTTCTTCTTTTTGTCTTCTTCAGCGTGCTTTTCTGCATCTGCTTTCATCTTTTCGACTTCATCATCAGAAAGGTTCGTAGAGTTCTGGATAGAAATCTTTTGTTCCTTGCCGGTAGATTTATCCTTGGCAGTTACATTTAAAATACCGTTACTATCGATGTCGAAAGTCACTTCAACTTGAGGAACACCGCGGCGTGCTGGTGGAATACCATCGAGAATGAACTTTCCGAGTGACTTGTTGTCAGCTGCCATCTCGCGCTCACCCTGGAGCACGTTGATTTCAACAGAGGTTTGATTATCTGCAGCAGTTGAGAAAACTTGTGACTTGCTGGTAGGAATAGTTGTGTTGCGCTCTATAAGTGGAGTGCGAACACCACCTAAGGTCTCAAGCCCAAGCGTTAATGGGGTCACGTCAAGTAAAACCACATCTTGGACATCTCCGCCGATCACACCAGCTTGAATTGCAGCACCGATGGCCACAACTTCATCTGGGTTCACACCCTTGTGAGGAGCTTTACCAAAGAATTTTTCAACTTCTTTTTGGATCTTAGGCATACGAGTCATACCTCCAACGAGGACGACGTCACTGATGTCACTTGGCTTCATGCCTGCGTCACTAAGTGCTTTTTTAACTGGCTCAAATGAGCGTTTAATGAGGTCATCAACCAATTCTTCTAACTTGGCTCGGGTAAGCGTCAAAGTAAGGTGCAAAGGCTGGCCGTCGTCACCTTGGGTAATGAAAGGTTGGTTAATTTCGCTTGAAGTGGCGCTTGAAAGTTCAATCTTAGCTTTTTCAGCGGCATCTTTGATACGCTGCAATGCTTGTGGATCCTTAGAAAGATCTTTACCTTGATCCTTCTTGAACTCGGCAACAATCCAATCAATGATCTTGCTGTCGAAGTCGTCACCACCAAGGAAGGTATCACCGTTGGTTGATTTCACTTCAAACACACCATCACCGATATCGAGAATTGAGATATCAAAGGTACCACCACCGAGGTCGTAGACAGCAATCACTTCGCTGCCTTTCTTTTCGAGACCGTAGGCGAGCGCAGCGGCTGTGGGTTCGTTGACGATACGTTCAACTTTGAGACCTGCGATTTCACCTGCTTGTTTGGTAGCTTGGCGCTGCGCGTCATTAAAATAGGCCGGCACAGTGATAACCGCACGGCTGACTTCTCCGCCCAAATAGCTTTCGGCATCTGCTTTGGCTTTGGCCAAAATTTTTGCAGAAATTTCTTGTGGAGTTAATTCTTTGCCATCAATTTTGACCACAGCCATACCGTCTTTACCTTCAGTAACTTCGTAAGAAACATGTTTAATAGCTTCTTTAACGGCTTTGTCTTTGAGCTTTCCACCCATAAAACGCTTAACAGAGTTAACCGTCTTCTGTGGATTTAACACCATTTGACGCTTAGCGACGTCTCCGACAGAAACATCATCGCCTTTGAATGAAACAATAGATGGAAAGGTGTTGCGACCTTCAGCAGTCGGAACAATCTTAGCTGTTCCACCCTCCATCACAGCAATTGCTGAGTTGGTGGTTCCGAGGTCAATTCCGATAATTTTTCCTGTATCTGCCATACATCTCCTTCATGAATGTGTGCTTAGAATCATGTCTTTTTCCAAGCGACTACTTACTACTTTCTTTCTTTTTATGGACCCATTTTAGCAAACGTTTATTTAGACTGCAAGCAGTAATTGATGTTGACTGCTAATTTTTGAGGGAACCTATTTTAATATCTCCATCAAGATAAATATCTCTATATATCAGCCTTTTTAATGTTAAATTCCCAGTATTAATCTAAAACTACTTTAGCAAACTGAATGATTTCTCCGTTCAATTTGTAACATGGAGTTAAGACTTTGATAACTTTTTTGCCCTTGTCGATAATCTCCACAACCTCCATGATTTCAGCATCAAATGGTTTGTTCATGACTTCTACAGATTCAAGGCCTTCGACATTCAGTGTTTGCCAGAGTTGCTGCACCACCATGTTGAGTCCGGGATCATCGAGCTGTCCTGCTGCCAATGTCAAATGGTTAAGAGGAGTAATTAAACTGGTCACAAAATCTTTGGTAGCCAACTTGGCTTTTCGGAGTGAATCCTCTTGAGTGCGACGAACTAAATTCTGATAATCTGCCAATGCTCGTTGGTACTTGAGTTCAGCTTCAGCAAGTTTTGCCGAAAGTTCTTCAACAACAGTACTTTCTTCCTGAACAGGAGCTTCCGTTTGTGTTTCTACAACTGGTTGGGTGTGTTTTTTTGGCATAGGAGCTACATCTAAGCACGATTGTGCATGTACTTCATACGTCTATTCAACAATTTCTCTAATGAGTCCACGTAAATACTTCATAACTGGAATAATGTAAGGGTAATCAAAACGGCTTGAGCCAATGATCGCCACATTGATCTTACTCTCATCCAGCTTAAATGACATGTGAATCATACCTACGGGATCCAAAAAGCGGTTCCCCATTTCTGGACCGTAGATGACATGGACGAGGTTTTCGCTCGTACTCGAATCAAAGATCTCTCCGAGTAACTTAATCTCTTCTGAAAGCTGCAGCACATTACGCATCACCGTAATATCGAAAAACTCTGGCATCTGCAACAAATTTGCATATCCAGACTGAATGATCTTGTCATCATCTACCACAGTCACGCAGAGAGCTTTTGACTTCTCTGCCAAGACTTTAGTCATGTGATACAACAACTCGTCTATCTTTTTGCGATGATTCCAGATCTTTTCTTTGGCTGAAACTTCGTCGGCAACTGAAAGTTCACGCTCTTTCATCAACTCATTTACGTACAACTTCATCGCCAGTGGTGTGGGAATTCGACCAGCACTGCTATGACTTTTCTTGAGATACCCTTGCTTTTCGAGATAGACCATTTCATTACGAATAGTCGCTGGAGAGACACCAATTGAGTACTTCTTGTCGATCGTCTCTGATCCAACAGGCTCAGCAGTATTGATAAACTCTTCAATAACTGCACGCAAAATTTGAATCTGTCTCGCGGTTAAGTCGATCATAGGTTGCTCATTTCTACGGGCACTTGTTTGTACGATATCGATTTTTTCATCTTTTTGCGCTCCGCGCACATAATAGAAGTGCTGTATTAGCAATAATAGTTTGAGATTGCTAAAATGTCAAGAAATGAACACTCTATTATTGTGACAGATTGCCGCTCCTCATAAAATTTTTCCACTTGGGTCCCCCCAGGTAAAAATGCTACACTGAATACTGTATGCGCGTAACAAAATATAGACGACGAAATCGGTTGAAACTTATCTTTCAAGGAATGATAGTCCTTGGCTTGGTTGTTGTCGCACTTGTTGGCGCCCTTCAAATCAAAGTTGTGCGAGAATTTTTTTCAGAAGCATCTGGTGAACCAGCCAATATTAAAGTATCTGCGACAAAAGTGGTTGGCGTCATGCCTCGTCCTTGGCGGAACCTAGCCCAAGGCGGTGAAGATCATGCCTGGCGAATACAGCCAATTACTAATCAAGTTCGGGCCCTCCACCCAACATACATTCGCATCGACCATATTTATGACTTTTATGATATCGTTGGTGGCTCCCCAGGCAATTTAACCTTCGACTTTAGCAAGCTTGATGGGCTACTTGATGACATTGCTGCCGTTGGAGCCACACCATACATATCCCTCTCGTACATGCCTCCGGCTATTTCATCGGGCAGTATCATCGATCCTCCACAAAATTACGCTGACTGGGAACTTGTAGTCCAACGCACCATCGAGCACATTAGTGGAGCCCGTGGCACCGCCAACGTGTACTATGAAGTCTGGAATGAACCAGATCTTTTTGGCGGCTGGAAATACTACGGAGATCGAAACTATATTACCCTCTACAACGCGTCGGCACGCGGCGCCGCACGTGCTACTGGGGTGAAACCATACAAATTCGGCGGCGCCGCGACCACCGCCCTCTACAAAAATTGGTTCGATGCGTTAGCAAAAAATGCCGTCAACAATCGCGTTCGCTTCGACTTCTTCAGCTGGCATCGCTACGATCACAGTATCGACCGTTACCGTGACGACATGACCGAAGTTCGCACCTGGCTCAAAGCATATCCAACGCTTGAGCCATCTCTTGAACTTCATATCACCGAGTGGGGCCATGACAGCGAAAACCACTCTGGCTACGACAATAACTACGGGGCTGCGCATACAGTGGCTGGAGCTATCGAAATGGTTGGCGTCGTTGAGCGAGCTTTCGTATTTGAAATCCAAGATGGAAAAGATCCTAAAGGAGAAAAACTCTGGGGCCGCTGGGGACTTCTCACCCACAATGACTTTGGCGCTACCGCCAAACCCCGCTACAATGCCCTCAAACTTCTCGATAAAATTGGAAACCAGCGCCTTCAACTGCTTGGAAAAGGTAGTTGGGTCAAGGCTCTTGCTGCCAAAAATAACCAAGGCGACATTCAAATTGTTCTCTCAAACTTTGATGTTTACGGGAAACATACTGAAGCCGTGCCAATAACCCTCACCGATATGCCAAGTGGTAGTTACACTGTTACCCGAGAGTTCCATAACGGCCAACTCCAATCGACAGCAGCCAGCGTCAGCGATGGCACACTCGTCACCAACGTTCATCTTAGTCCAAATACCGTGGTCTTAGTGACCATCGCTAAGAAATAGTTTTTTCCACTAAATCTGAAATCTCTTTTTGAAATCGCTCTTTCCGGAAACTGAGAGCATGTTCATAAATCTTTGTGCGATCAAATGTTTTCGCTTGCTTTTCAAAAGCTGTGATTGCCTTAGCCATACCATCAACAGTCAGCTCATTGAAGAACATTCCCGTTCTACCTTCTAAGACTGTCTCTCGAGGCCCACCCGATCGATGTGCAATCACCGGTACCCCGTGCCCCATGGCTTCAATCGGAACAATACCAAAGTCTTCATCTTCTGCAGGAAATACTAATGCTTTTGCATTGGCATACACCTCATGGAGTACCTCATCGGAAACTCCACCCAAAAACTCAACTGTCTTGCCTGCCAGGCTTCGCAAGTATTCCTCACCTTTGCCAGAACCAACAACCTTAAGCGGCACGCCCAACTTTGTACAAGCTTCAATCGCCAGATCGACATGCTTGCTTGCAGCCAAACGACCAACGTATAAGTAGTACTCACCTTTTTTCTTGCCAAGCGCTTTTTGCACAGCAGGAGACAGTTTTTCAACATCGACTGGAGGAAACACCACTGTACTATCTCTGCGATAGAACTTTGCAATTCGTCGCTGCGTTTCTCCACTATTGGCAATGAAGTGGATGTCCCGTTGAGCAACCGTGAAATCAATAACTCGTAAATAGTGGTTCATCAATGTTCCTGCGATGCGCGTGAGTGGATTTCGCTTCCAGTCAGTCATAGTTGTATATCCATACAACGAGCGAGCTGGGGTGTGGCAATAACACAAGTGCACGGCCGTATGGCCACCGCTTTCAGTTGTCACCGCTTTAGCAAAATACGCATTAGAAGATGAAATCACCACGTCATAGTTCGACAAATCTAGACTTTGAAAGGCAGCTGGCGCAAAAATTCGGTATGGTGAGAACAATTTTTTATAAAAAGGCAAGTTGGTAATCCACGTTTCGCGAATATCCCAATTGGCAAAACGGACGGCATGCATACCTAACGCATCGGGATCAAAAAAAGCTGTGTACACGGGTGCTTCAGGATACATTTCATGGAGAGCTTCAATTACACGCTCGGCACCACCATACTCCCGCAAGTAATCATGTACTAAGGCAACCTTGAGGTTTTTTTGAGTGCTTTTCATACTTAAAACAGCGCCTCTTGCAGTGACTCTTCAAATCTATCTGAAGGTAACATACGAATAAGTGATGAAAATTCGAGTGATTCGAACAAATCAATCACATCTTGTTTATCATAATCTCTAACCCGACACTTGTTCAAATCGAAATCTATTTTGACGTCACGATCAATCCGCGCCAATTCCTGACTCACAAATGCCATTTCTCTGTCGGCTACCAATTTTTTAAGCACAGCACCTTTTACTACTGCATTCTTTTCTTTAGTTTCGACAATTCGGTCAACTGCTTCATAGAGTTTTTCGAGTGTACCAAACTCGGTCAGCAACTTTTGAGCGGTTACTTTTCCAATTCCTTTCACACCAGGAATATTATCGGAAGCATCTCCCATCAACGCCTTGAGATCGACCACTTGATCTGGCCGAACACCCATTTTTTTGACAACTTCAGGCAAAAAATACTCGGTGTCTCGAACCCACTTGTTTCCTGGAATCCACACCGAAACATCTTCGCTGACTAACTGAAGTAAATCTTTGTCACCTGAAACAACTGTCGTCAGGGTGTTATCTGAAAGACCAGACTTGCGCATTTCCTTGGCGATAGAGCCGATCAAATCGTCAGCTTCTTCGCCTTCTTGGATGAATGTTGGAATATTCAAGGCTTTTACAACTTTTTTAACCAACTCAACTTGAGGTTTCAAATCATCTGGCATTTCTGGTCGGTTGGCCTTGTACTCCTCATACTTCTCAGCACGTTTGGTTTTGGCTTTGTGATCAAAGGCCACAGCAATGTACTCAGGTTCAAAGTCGCGGATCACTGCCAACAGTATTCTGCTAAAACCATATACCGCGTTCACAAGAGTTCCATCAGGAGAAGTTAGTTCAGGAAAAGCATGATAGGCACGATACAAAAGTGCATGTCCATCGAAAATAATAAAGCGATCGCGTTCTTCAAACTCTTCCTGGGCGGCTAACGTTTCAAATTCTTTTATATCGAGCATGACCTCAGTCTACCATTTTCACTTCTTTTTAGCGGTGGTTTTTGTATCTTCAGAAGATTTTTTACCGTTCTTTGAGGGCTTGAGTAATGGTGAGTACTCGAATTTTTGTTTATCCTTACCAACAATTTTGACAAACTCATCAGCATCTAGTGATTCTTGCTCGATCAATTTCTGAGAAACTGCATCGAGAATGGTGCGATCATTTTTAAGAATCTGTAATGCTCGAGCATATCCCTCTTCGAGAAAGCGCTTAGTTTCTGCATCAACTTGCTCCTGAACCGTCAAAGATACCCTATTTGGTTCTCCCCATGCTCGACCATAATCCTGACTTTCATATAGTGGCGAGAAATTCATTGGACCAAGCTTACTCATGCCGTACTCTGTGACCATTGCTCGAGCAATACGGGTTGCGCGTTCAATATCACTGCTGGCACCAGCAGTATACTCATTAAAAACGAGTTCCTCAGCAGCTCGGCCACCCATGAGTACTGCAATGCGATCGATCAACTCAGACTTGGTGGTCTGTAACTTGTCCTTTTCTGGAGGTGTTAAGGTAAATCCTAACGCCCGACCACGAGAGACAATTGAAATACGATGTACAGGGTCAGCGTGTGGTGAAACATGGGCAACTAAGGCATGTCCTGCCTCATGGTATGCCGTCATTTCGCGCTCGTGCACATCTTGGAGACGTTTCTTGCTTGGACCAAGCTTAACCTTGAGAGATGCCTCTTCAATGTCTTCCATCTCAATTTCGCTACGATCTTCTCGTGCAACTGCAATGGCTGCTTCATTAAGCATGTTTTCAAGATCGGCACCGGAGAAACCAACGGTTCGACGGGCAACTTTTTCCCAATCGAACACCTTTGCAAATGGCTTGCCTTTGGCATGAATGCTTAAGATATATTTACGCTCATCAAGATCAGGCAGTCTAACCATCACCCTTCGATCAAAACGACCTGGACGAACTAACGCTGGATCAAGCATATCCCCACGGTTGGTAGCCGCCATAACAATCACTTTTTCATTCTGAGCAAAGCCATCCATCTCAACCAAAATTTGGTTGAGCGTTTGTTCTCGTTCATCATGACCACCCATGTTACCCTGGCCGCGCATACGTCCAATAGCATCGATTTCATCAATAAAAATGATTGATGGAGCAAGTTTTTTAGCGGTGGTAAATAAATCACGAACACGTGAGGCACCCACACCTACCAACATTTCCATAAATTCAGAACCAGCTATTGAGAGGAACTGCACATTCGCCTCACCAGCAACAGCTCGTGCCAACAAGGTTTTGCCCGTACCTGCAGGTCCAACTAACAACACACCTTTTGGTGTACGAGCGCCAACCTTCTCATACTTCTTTGGATTTTTTAAGAAATCAACAATTTCCTCGAGCTCTTTTTTGGCTTCATCCATTCCACCCACATCACTAAATTTCTTATTTTGTTTTCCTTTAACAAAAAGCTTGGCTTTACTTTTACCAATACCCATAATGTCCCCAGCGCCACCTCGGGCTGAGCGAAAAATAAAGAAAAATGCGACAATCATTAGGATAACTGGAATAGCACTGATCGCTAGCTCACCCAACATTGTTCCAAATGAGATGTCCTTAATCTCGATATCCGCTTGTTCTACAGATATACCAGCTTCCGAAAGAATTTCGGAAACTGTCTGACCAGCTTCTTTTCTCGTCTCTTTTTTACCCCCATCCTCATAGATAAGTGTTAACTCGTCTCTACGAACTTCAACTGCAGCTACTTTCTCTTCGCGAACGTCAGTGACAAACTGGGAAAGTGAAATTGTCTCGACACTGCCACCATTTAACAACGTTAAAATATAGGGCAAGAAGAGAACTGCAATCAGTAAAAACAATAATCCTTTACTGAAAAACTCGTTGAGGTTAATCTTCATTTCAAATTTTTTGGTTTCTTTTTTCTTTTCAGTCATAGTATCTTAAATGCCTTTCACAAAGCTGACATGCTTCTGCAACCGCAAATCAGCGCACTGCGAAACATACGTAAACATACCGAATTCTAACGAACAATTGAGCCAGGAACAAGCGGCTTTTCTGGAGCAAGCAAAGCCACCTCTTCTTCACCACCTGCTAACAACATGCCTTGGCTCTCGACACCACGCAGTTTTCTTGGCGCTAAGTTTGCCAAATAGGTAACTGTTTTACCAACCAAATCTTCTGGTTCATACCAAGCTTTAATGCCTGCAGCTACAGTTCGCTCACCTAAATCACCTACATCTAAAGTGATTTTGAGCAGTTTGTCTGCGCCTTCAATTGGTTCAGCAGCAATAACTTTGGCAACTCTAATATCTAATTTTACAAAATCGTCGTATTGAATTTCGTCTTTCATGGTTTCCTTTTTGTTTTTTTGTTATGTAGTGCGCGGCCGCAGGCCGCGCACCGTGCATAGTACTCTACTTTCGAAGCCCCATTTTTTCACGGACTTCAGCCACTGTTGCTTCCGCAATTGCGCGTGAGCGCTCGGCACCCTCACGCATCATGCGATCTACATACTCAGGATTATTTTCAAGTTTACGGCGACGCTCTTGGATTGGCTGTAGTTCAGCAAAAATAGCTTCAGCCAGCTCCTTTTTAAGATCTCCGTAGCGAATACCCTCACCTACATATGCAGCCTCGTACTCTCTGCGTTTTGCTTCACCTTGGAAAAGTTCAACAAACTGAAGCAAGTTGGCCACACCACCCTCAGTTGGCACAGTTTCTCCCTTGCCACTATCAGTTGGGGCTTTCTTAAGACGAGCAACGATTGTATCAAGATCGTCACCCAATTCAATGGCAGATCCTTCAACCGACTTGCTCATCTTGCCCTCGCCTAGAATTGACGGAACATACTCGCCTTTTGTGGCGAACCGAACAGGCTCTGGAAAGTCCATGCCGTACTGCTCATTCATCTTGCGGGCAACTTCACGAGCAATTTCTAAATGAGGTTCTTGGTCGATACCCACTGGCACCATGCCAGCTTTGTAAATCAAAATATCTGCAGCCATCAACAACGGATAGTTCAGCAATGCCATAGTTACATAGTCTGGATGTTGTTTTACCTTATCTTTAAAAGTTGGTAAATGACGCATCCGAGCCACCGTCATCACCGAAGAAAAGTAAAACGACAGCTGGGTAATCAAATCAGCTAAATCAGACTGCACTGTAATCGCACTCTTTTCTGGATCGAGACCAACTGCTAAATAATCCAAATAAACATCACGCACACTCTGCTGGAGACTAGTTGCATCATATGGAGTCGTAATGGCATGAATATCCACTACCGTAAATAGTGTTTCATAATCTGGATCATCCTGAAGCGCCAACATTCCCTTGGCAGCACCCAAGTAATTTCCTAAGTGAAGTCGACCAGTTGGTCGCATTCCTGCTAATACTCTTTTTTTCATATGTTTCCTTCGTGATTAGTTTCTGTTGTGATGTAGTAATACTCCAGAAGGGCTATTGCGAGCACTTTACTGGTATCTACTACCATGTATTTGGTTTTAAGTTGGGCATTTAGCACTGGCAACTCTGTACAGCCAAGAATGACCGCATCAGTGTCTTTCGAAAGTTCCGACAACAAACATAAAAATGTTTTTTTGTTTTTTGCAGAAACATTTCCGGCAATCACTTCTTTTATTATACATCCTAATTGCGCATATGCCTTGGCACTTGGCTTGAAAAGTTGAACACCTTGTTTCGCGACTGCTAAATCATACAAGTCTGACTGCAGTGTTACTGGGCTACCCAATAAACCAACTGTGCTGAACCCTCTAGTAGCACATGTTTCTGCAACTACGTTGAGCATTGAAACAAACTGGACTCCAGCTTTTTCACAGACTGCTTCTACTTCAGACGCCAACAAATGAACGGTATTACTTACAATTGCAATACAAGTAGCTCCTCCATCCAATAACTGATCAGTGGCTGAAAAAATTTGTTTTCTTGCAACAGGCACGTTTTCCTTTGAAGAAATAAAGTCCAATACAGGTTCAGATACAATTAATACCCGAGGAAATAAGTGATTTTCGGGAGCTCCATACTGCTCTTGAGCTAAATCAATCAAGGTACGATACAAATACCCAGTAGCCTGAGGACCAACTCCACCAATAATTCCTATACATTTATGTTTTTGCATGGTTTTCTCCCAAAATTTTTACTATGGGAATTAAACCTATCAAAAAGAAAAATACTCCCAAGCGGGAGTACAAGTTGAAAATTAGCGCCAACAAACCACTCCCTTAGTTTAGGAAGTCCACCAGTTTTTTTGGTTTACTATTCTTTGTTTACTCATACGGCTTGTATTCTATCACAGTACCAAAAAAATCACATTAGATATATAAGATCTAACAACTATTATTAACTGAGTAGCGCAAATAACTGATAATTTGATTATAGACAAATTAGGAAATATATTTTGTCTTCTTTTTAAGTAATCTATTACTTCATCAACATTACTAAACGTAATATTTTTCTCAATCTTTAACTTGTGTAGTGCATCTTCAAGACTTGCAGGTACTACATCAATATCACTAATACTAATTCTAGGGCCTACCTATTATGGAACAAACTTCTTTATTGTATTTTTTGGGTTTTCACTCATAAAAATAATGACAAAAGTATTGTTTACTTTGACTGTAAGACGTTTCTAATTTCGTTCTCAAGCTCAAAAAGCTTAACTTCTTGCTGAGACTCTAGTGCTAGAGTACCAGTCTCTGCATCTTTTTCTCGATCAAACTTAAAAAGATGGTTTAAGAAGCCCTTCTTTCCATAGACATCTAAAGCATCTTGCGTATAAGAACTTGCATCACACAAATAATATACTTTGAGTGTTTTGAGCAACTTGTTGATATCTAACCCAAGTTCAAACGATAAATCAACAATTCTTTTAGCGGCATCCTGCAACTCTATCTTACCCTGCATATATAACCCTAAAATGTCCTGGCTTGCAATAGAAATAATAGTATCAACAGTTAGTTGATCAAATCCCATCCTCATTAACAATGGTGTAACCAAAGCTTGTGTAAAAATGTGTTGAGCTGTTGATGTTCCTGCAATAACTTTTGCTAATGGTTTACCTATATCATGTAACGCAAAAAGAACCAAAAACTCGTCTTTTGAAAGCACTCCTAAATCAGATTCAAAGAAATATCTCATGAACTGTCTTAGTACAGTAATTGTATGTTGTTCAAGCGAAATGCCTTCAAGCACATAGGCGGGGGCATCATACAGCTTTTTCAAGAAAAATGACTCTTTAAATGCTGCAATAAGTTCTTCTGGCGTCGGATTCCCAGATACAACTTCTAAAATCAACTCATTTTTTACTCTAAGAGCATCAAATATTTCTTCAGTTAAGATACATTCTCCACTTGCCATATCAATCACAGGAACAAATCTATCACGAATGGCAATGTTATAAAAAAGCTGATACATTTTTTGACCATTCTCTCTCATAGATGGAGTGACAAGGATTGCTGATAATTCAGAGGATGAAAGGCCTGTTCTAACACCCTTTCGACCAAACACTGAGCCAATACCAACAGCTTGTTCAATATCAAAGACTTCATGCTTAGCTCTTGATTTTGTAGCAGATTCATCAGAAACCACTTGATTTATTTCAGTAAAAACAAGCGCAACATCATTTTTGCCAAGTTGCAATTCTTGCTGAAGATCAGCGCTTATTTGCTTTTGGTCTCTATCCTCAATATTCCCAATTGAAAGAAGCTCTAAACTAAATAGCAAGTGATTTCGTGCAATTTTTTCCTTTAAAAATTCTGGGGCTGTCAATCCATCTTCTAGAATTTCGGCACACTCATCAACATTAACAGAGGTGCACAAATCACCTGTTTCAAAAGAAAAGCTGCCCTGCTCAACTCGAGCACGATTTTTTGTGTCAGATTCTTTTGTTACAGTGTCCATTCTATTTAATAGCTCTTCAATTGAACTAACCCCTAAAGTACGTGCAAATATTTCAGTAACTCTATCACTTAGACGCATACCATCGGGCACAGCAAACTGTGCATATAATTTTTGTAATGAAAGAATGAGAATATCGTCTATTTCTTCAGGATTAATTGTACCCAAATCAAACTCAAATTGAGGCAATTTTGTCTGACCAAAAAGCCCATCATACTTTGAAAAAACTCTAAACAATTGAAGTTTATCTTTCTCGCCTAAAGATACGACTCCATCAGTTTC
Source organism: Pseudomonadales bacterium (assembly GCA_020632255.1). GTDB lineage: Bacteria > Patescibacteriota > Microgenomatia > UBA1400 > PJMF01 > CG1-02-43-31. Next base: position 74,650 of record JACKFX010000003.1, on the reverse strand, counting down.
TAAAGTATCAATTAGTTGCTGAACTTCTGAAAAGAGTCGAAGATACGCCCGCAGTGAGTCATTATTTGAATCAACATGAATCCGCAACAAATCTGTATACAATAAAAACGCTTTCTTTCTCTGACTCGCCTTTTCAAGCTCGGGACTAACTACAACATCAGATAAACCATCTGGGGCTTGGGTAATAAATCGAGATCCATAGCTAGATACACCCTCTTGTAAATAGACACGTTCGAAAACACGATATATTTTTGCAAAATCTGGAATGTCTGAATTAGCTAAAACTGTCTTGATATCTGCAAGGACTTCCTCCTTGTCATCTACTTGCAACAAATAGTCAAAAAACTGGATATGATAATTTTTCCAGTCTTTAATGTTTTCTTCTTTAAAAATTTCGATGACGCGAACATATAACTGTAAATTTTCAAGAAATTGTGTGTCAACATTATCAGTTACAAGCTTGGAAAGCTCAGTGAATGGTTCCTCTTTCGAGAGAACAGTATCTTGTATTGTTTTAAAAAGACTCGTTGAGTCTAAAGGTAATGATTTAACGTACTGTAGGAACTCAAAGTACAATAAGTATAGGGGCTCGTTATTGGCATCAAAGAGCTCATCAACTCGGTTCATAACTGAAAACAAAAATTCAGGGAAAAACACAACATTAAGAATCCCTTTATTTTGACAGTGTTGCCATACTTTAATAAAACGGGCATCAACTTCATCTGCAGTTTTTTCATCGATACTATCTAGATACGCAGATACTTCATCTACATGTATTCCAAATCCTAAGCCATCCTTCTGCTCACACAACAAATTAAATACATCTTTTCTCTGAAATGGATCCTCAGTATTTCGGATAATAATCTCAGTAATGTTGAAAAATAGGTTTGACGTGTCAGGACGTATGAATGATTGCAGCATAGCAACTTCATCAATTGAAATTATGTTTTGTTCAGCTCGCTCCTGAGAACGTATATCTTGCAAAAAAAGCCAGTACTCTCGTTGCTCGGCATCAAAAAGTCTGCTGTTGGCCCAATTAGATTTTCGAATATTACCGCATATAGAATCTACTCGATTTTTTCCAGACCTATCGGCTTTCAGCAAATCATACGCATCCTCAACATTTACTCCCCACCCATCAGCGCTTAACTTTACTAAAATTGCAACAAAATCCTGCCAAAATGCAACTCCTCTCAATGATTTTAAGTTACTATAAACTGTTGACGGATCTTCCATAACTGCTGCAAGCAAATCTGGGTTGTCTTTGAGGGAGTATATCAACACTTCTAGTGTTTCAAGTTCATTAAGAATATCTTCTTCAGATGCAAGTATTTCTTTTGGACCTTTAGAAACTATTGGGTGACCCACTAGTTTTTTGTCACCCAATATTTTGCCAATCTTCATGACCGCATTAAAGGTCATCTGCTCACTTTCCGTAATACCATTCATTAATATCTCAATGTAGGGGGTAGAAAATTCTATAAAAGTACCTTCAGCAACTGGAGGGTACAAAAAACTGTATTGTTTAATAACTGAGAGATTTTTTTGATATGTTTCTTGGGGTACACCAGCCAAAAGATTAAGCAAAGCAGGTGTTTTTTTGTCTTGAGCATCAAGCTTATTAGCATTCTTCCCAAACAATTCTCTTGCACGATCGTATGCGAGTGGAAAATTTTCACACTTACCTAAAAAGTTAATTGATTGTTCTGATTCCAAAAAAGCATACATTTGATCGAGATCATAAGAAATAGTTTTTGCTAACTCAGAATCAATTGTTTCCTGATCAAATTCAAGTTTATAAGCACCATTTCGAGCAAAAACTAAGCCTCTTTCATATACACGCAACACTTTATCTGCATATGCTACACCGAGTTCTGTCAATTTCTGGACATGTTCTTGTCTAGAAGCTTTATATCCTTCTCCTAAAGCTGAGTGTAAATGGGAAATTAATCCTTCTTCACTTGCAATTTCATCCTCAAAAGATGCTTCGTCTGTTTCAGCTGGTGTACTCGCAGCTGTTTCTTGTATATGAAATTTTATATATGAACTAATATCCAATGTTCGTTTTTTTACCAATGCGTTATATGGTTGATTTTCAGAAACACCAAATTGAGATCGTAATTTCTTGTAGCGCTCATAAGCCTCTGCTTCTTCGGCATGAAGCTCTGACTTTTCTTTTTCTTTATGAGCTCCACCAATATTTAAATAATTTAAAATTTCATTCATAAACTTATTTATATATCTTATATATCTTAATTCTTGATGACTTTCAAATTAAAAAACAGTTAAATATTAATTTTTCACTGACAAAAATACACAATACCACTATATCACAATGACTGTGAAACACAGTGTCTGAGAAATGACACATCAAAATTAACAATGTATCAATTTTGTTGAGGTTGGCTCAGTTTAATATCAAAAATGCCGCGCAGAGCACGGCATCTTTTGTTTCAATTCTGAACAATAAATCTTATAACTCTTCAATTCGAACGTTAGGAGTCATTTCTGGAGCTTCGATAAGCTTCAAGTATTTCTCAGTAGTGGTAATTCTCTTGTGACCAACCAATTGTGAAACATACACAAGTGGAGTTCCAGCCTTGAGCTGTTCGACGATGAAGGTGTGACGGAGGTCATTGACTTTAGCATCTTTGATACCAGCTAAGCGGAAATAACGATCAATAGCAGTACGAATGTTGCGAACTAAGAATGGTCGACATGTTTTTGTAAGGAAAACAGTCTTTTCTCGTGCACGAGGGCGAACTTGGAGATAGTCCATGATGGCCTCTTTTGCAGCTTCATTCAAAGGAACTTTGCGTGCTTCTCGAGAATTTTGAGCTTTAATGATTAAAACCTTACGATCAAAATCAACATCTCCGATTTGGAGAGCTGCTAACTCAGAAATACGCATACCAGTTTGGAGCAAGAGCTCAACAACAGCGTACATACGAGCGTCGCCGCGGCAAGCATCACGAAGCGCGCGATACTCAATGCGAGATAATACTCGAGGAGGTGTCAATTCATATTTTGGATGTGTAATTACTTCAGCGGGGTTATCATTGATCATTCCTTGACCAATACAAAATCTAAAGAAGGCTTTAATTGAGTTAATTTTTCTTGAAATAGATTTTCCAGTGTAGCGTTGTTTCTTGAGTAATTCCTTGAACTCGTTGATATCAGTGTCAGAAACCTCATCAATTGTTCCTTTGCCCTTTTTTCCAACAAACTCAACCAATTGCTCAATATCTTTACTATATGCGATTACAGTAGCATGAGCCTTCCCAGAATCTTTAAGATGCTGAGTAAAAAGCGCATGTGCATCAGTTAGTGTCTTTTGCATAAACAGTGTGCCTCTTATTTCTAATTTCTTTTATACTTTGCTATACTTAGGTATTCTCTGTATGAGTAATTTTTGCTTTCTTTAATCGGCATAAAAATACTCTCTAGTTTCAGAGGTATCTTATAATATCATGAGGCTGGACTTATTGCAATGGCAAAAACCCTAGAACATCCAATCACTATTGTTGCTATCTCTGCCATTGTTATCTTACTTATTGTCTCACTTCGCCAGACAGGACAACGCTCTAAACAATCTACCTCTGAAATCTCTAAACTCGAGGAAAAAGCATACAATTTATCAAAAGAAGTCCAAGATCTTCAAACTGAGCTCGAGTACTCAAAAAGCCCAGAATATAAGGAAAAGATTATCAGAGACCAATTACTTCTTCAAAAAGAAGGTGAGTATGTTGTTCAGCTTACAGTACCAGAAACGCCTAGTAGTGATAGGGAAATAACACCCCAAGATCGCCGTTCTAACCAAGAAAAGTGGCTGGAAATTCTCTTCTAGGTTGCATATGTGTGCACAATAGTGTTTTTTCAAAATAACAGCGAAAATACGATTGCCTCCCTCCACAACTTCCATTGGAGTACGTTGCAACTACTTCAGACAGGTACACTTTGTTGCCAATCTTAAGGTAATCAAACTCGAGTGTACGGTTTTGACCGGTGTCTGGATTATAGTAATCATTTGTAAATACCACTGTCAAATCAGAGACACTCGTATTTACAGGTAATTTGAAGGTATAATCCTTCATCTAATTGGTCACTGTCCAGCCAACAATCTAATGATCATTTTTTCGAACTTCTCATAGCTGGATACGATCCTCCAGCCATAGTGCCCTGAGCACGAACCGCACCAGCTCTTTTTGTGCGGGCGCATTGCAAGCGAAGCATGCAAAAAGAAGTAAACTTCTTTTTTTAGATTTTTACAGTAATTTGGAAGGAGTCTGTTCGAGTGTTTTTTTTGACAAGATTACCATTTTCTGGGAAACTAACTGTAGAAAAGAGTTTATGCTGTATCGCTAGAAGCTATCTTGTACGCTAGAAACGCTGTAGATTTCTTTTCTCTTTTTAAAATCAGTGATTTTAGTGTAGTATGTAGGATATACACATCATGACAAGCATCCAAGTACAGGGAATCAAAAAGTCGTTTTTAGTTGGACAGCAACTAGTACCAGTGTTACGTGGGATCGATTTTAGTATTTCTCAGGGTCAGTTTGCGATTATTTTTGGTCCATCAGGCTCTGGAAAGTCAACCCTACTACACACGATTTTGGGACTAGAAGAACCGACAGCAGGGACCGTAACCATGCTGGGTCGTGATATATACGCTCATCTAACTGAGGATGCTAGATCGGAGTATCGCAAAGAACATGTCGGGATGGTGTATCAGCAATCACACTGGGTAAAATCAGTAAATGTACTTACTAACGTTTCTTTACCACTACTCCTTTTGGGCGAAGATACAGAGAATAGATTAAAAAAAGCCATGCAAACGCTCGAAATGTTTAAGATGCAAGCTTGGGCGTATCATCATCCATCTGAGCTTTCAAGCGGACAACAACAAAAAGTTTCACTTGCTCGAGCCTTAATAACTGATCCAGAAATCATTATTGCAGATGAACCCACTGGAAATCTAGACTTTGATTCGGGACAAGAGCTGATGAAAATGCTAAAGAATCTTTCCAAAACACTCGGAAAAACTGTATTGATGGTCACCCACGACCTCAGTTATTTACAGTATGCCGATATCTCACTCAAGGTTATTGATGGCATGCTCGCCAAAGATACAAGAAAAACAAAACCTGCACAAAAAGATATAGAAAATTGAGGGATATGTGAAGCAAAAACGATTATTTACTACCTTACTTTACCATTCAAAAAAACTGGCTATTGAGGCACAGAAGTTCGCTTCGTTCTTTGCACTCGTCTATCTTTATTTTGCTCTTTTTATAGTAAACAAGAGTAGCATACAGTTTCCAAAAGCAAAAAGTTTTTTTACACAGCTTTCAAAAAAACTTTTATTTCTTATTTCCAAGATTGACAAACCAGCAGCTAAAAGTCCAAGAAGATTTGATTTAATCGAGTTAGCCATGCAAAATATGCTCTCGAAAAAAGCGAGAACATACATTACTGTAGGAGGAATGATGATCGGCATCTCCGTCATCGTATTTCTTATCTCAATTGGCTATGGGCTACAGTCTTTAGTTGTTAATAGAGTCGCACGGCTTGATGAATTAAAACAGTCTGATGTGACTACAGCTCCAGGTAGTAAAATCAAGCTGAATGATGAAACAATCGCTACTTTTCAGGGTATTGATGGCGTTGATCAGGTTTTGCCAGTAATTAATGTGGTGGGAAAAGTTAACTACAATAATTCTGGAACTGATATGGCAGTGTACGGAGTCACAAAAGATTACCTACAACAATCTGCAATTAAGCCTGTTATTGGTAGGATTTTTGAAAATAACGAAACGGTTAGTAGTTCAACCAAAACAACTGAAACTGCTCTAGAATCCGAACAAAAAAAAGCAGTCGTAGCGGAACTTGGAGACAAAGTAGCCGACGTCACTTTTAGGGTTGGACCAGATACCTGGCTTATAGTGCGTGACCAAGCAAGCAAGAATGGCAAAATTTTGGGATATATCAATAATGAAATTGGAGAGATTAAGGGTACTGAGATTTGGGGTGATTCATATATTGATAATGATGGAAATGGAAAACTGGGTGTGCGACCCGATGGTTCGCAGTTGGGTCTTTGGCTAAAGGTGAAAGTGCCGTTGTGGCAACAAGAAAATGATGAATATCTGCCATTGCTAGATAATGAGGGTAACCAAGTGTATGCAGATGGATATATTGCTAAAATTACTGTTGAAATTACTCAATTTGATAATCGTGTACTTGGAAATACCATTGATGTTACAAACTCAGATTGGGTGTCATTACAGGATGACTTACCCGAAGTCCAAAACGTAACTATTGTACAAATGGCGCAAGGTGAAAACGAGGCAGTAGTAAATAGAGCATTCTTAGAATTGCTTCAAATCCCTGAAAATGAGATTCTAGGCAAAACATTTGAAGTAACTTTCGTTGTAACGGGCATTTTACTTGATTCTAATGAGCAAAAAATTCAATCAGAACCAATTACCTATACAGTAATTGGTGTTACTCCAGACAATAAAACACCACTTTTTTATGTACCTTTTGTTGATATCCGTTCACTTGGAGTTCAAAATTTTTCACAGATCAAAATAGTTGCCCACGACGAGAGTGATTTATCTGCTATTCGCCAAAAAATTGAGGCACTTGGTTTCAATACTTTTTCGGTGGTTGATACTGTGGCTCAAATAGAGAGTTTATTTTCATCTGTGCGTGTAATCATGGGAGTTTTAGGATTTGTAGCTTTATCAATTTCAACTTTGGGTATGTTTAATACTTTGACCGTCTCGCTTATTGAAAGGACGCGCGAAGTAGGGCTTCTCAAGGCCATGGGTATGAAATCATCTGAGGTAAAAGATTTGTTTTTTGCTGAATCAATCTTAATGGGTTCATTAGGAGGTATTATCGGTTTAGCGCTAGGATTTGTATCAGGAAAAATCTTAGAGATCGCCTTATCTCTGTTTTCGATTGTAAAAGGGATCGGTCCAATTACTATTGTTAATATCCCCCTGCCTTTTACTGTATCGATTCTTTTGCTATCATTTTTAGTAGGAGTAGTAACAGGAGTTTATCCGGCATATAGGGCCACGAAAATTTCTGCATTGAATGCATTGAGATATGAATAAGCTGAAAGTAGGACTTTTCTTGAGTCTAAGCGCGATTTCGTTCTTGCGTCTTTTTTTTGTTTCTCAAGTAAGTGCGGTGTCGTGTCCTTATGTTGATGGTGGATTCGGTGATGGTGATTCTACTGTAAATGGCACGATTTTGATTAATACCAATCGATCTATATCTGCTTCATTAGCAAATTCCGGCATTTTTGATTGTTCAAGTGTTGAATTACATATTACTTCAGGGACTACGGTAACATTGGAGAGCTACGAAACTGGAGACACTAATTACGACGATGATTTTGGCGTGACACTGCAAGTGGGAGCGCTCACTGTGGAATCTGGGGGCATACTAGCGGCAGATGCTCAGGGTTACCCATTTACTTATGGTCCGGGAGTTGGTGGAAACAGGACGGGGCAATATAGTGGCGCAGGAGGTGGATATGGAGGCACAGGGGGAAACGGCAACATATCATTGGGAGGGATTATATATGGTTCTTTGATTGCCCCCATAGATTTGGGAAGTGGAGGCGGCATTGGTCAAGGCACTCCTGCCGGAGGTTCAGGAGGAGGAGCGATTAAAATAGTTTCTGCAGGAGATGTGGTAGTTGATGGATTGATTTCTACAAATGGAGGAGCGGGCACACAATGGGGCGGTGCTGGTTCGGGAGGTAGTATCTGGATTGTTGGGGATGCTGCTGTTGGTGGATCGGGAACGATTTCGTCAGTGGGAGGTGGAGCAACGGGTGGTTCTGGTGCTGGAGCAGGAGGGAGGATAGTCTTAGAAACGGCTTCATTTTCGGATACATTGACTTTGGTGGCAACAGGTGGTGTGAATACTTCAAATGCTCTGTATTCTGGCACAAATGGTACCGCCATAGTGCTTGATACCGATGATAACTCACTCAACATTCGAAACTCACAAAAGTGGTATCCAGATTCTTACACGTATTTTAGAGATACATTTCCCACCATTACGAGTATTCTAGTTACAAACAATAGTACCTTGCAACTAGCCTCAAAAAACACAGATCAAGTAGATGAAAGCGGCTATGGTTGGGATATTACTGTCGATACTCTAACCATTGATTCTGGAAGTACTCTTACCAGTACCGGATTAGGATATGAAATTGCAAAAGGACCAGGAGCTGGAGGAGTTCGAACTCGATATACTGGAGGTGGTGGAGGTCACGGGGGCAAAGGAGGAAACACTCAGGGATCAAGTGGTTCTACAGTGTATGGCGGTATAACTTATGGGTCTGAAATAAGTCCAATTACTTTGGGTAGCGGCGGTGCCTTTGGTCAAAGTTCTACAATAACTACTGGTCGGGGTGGTGGCGCAATTAAAATTACTGCCTACGATCAACTCACTATTAATGGGACGCTTGCGGCCGACGGTGGAGAAAATACGAGTGAAAATGGAGCAGGAGCTGGAGGTAGCTTGTGGTTATTGGCCCACGGAGTGTTATCTGGATCGGGATCAATTTCAGCGAAAGGGGGCAATTCAAACGGAGTTGGCGGTTCTGGAGGAGGCGGAAGAGTTTCAATTATTAGCCACATCAATGAATTTTTGGGATCATTTTCGGTTGCTGCTGGAACGCACTCCAACCCATTATATGTGGGAGAAGATGGCACATTCTTCTTAAGTGGTCTTCCCTCTAAGCCCGGATCATCAACCCAATTGGATTCTGAAGATTCAGAAATTGAAGTTGGTGGCCAGGTCCATGAAGACTCAATAGTTCTTGAGGTTTTGATGAGCGACCCAGATTCTTCCGATCAACTATACGCAGAGTTCGAAGTTAGAGTAGTGGGCGATGCATTCACCGATACTGCTACTCATACCAGCCCTGAAACGAGTTATGTCGACACCCCCGTCGTGGGCTCGGTCACTGTGTCAGGATTAGAAGACTTAACAAACTACCATTGGCAATCACGGGTGTGTAATTCGTCAGATTATTGCTCTCAATGGATTGTGTATGGAGAGAACGCTGAGTCTGAAACCGACTTTTCCGTTGTACTCAATGCCAATCCAAGTGATCCTATTATCCCCGGAACATCAGTTTTTATTGATAGTCAACGTAGCAATGATACAACTCCCACTTTTTTGTTTTCGCAGTCAGATCCAGATTCAGAAAATCAGGTAAAGTATCAAATTCAAGTTGCTGATACTGCCGATTTTTCTTCAGTGGTCATTGACTTTACTGGATCGCTAATGCTGCAGGGATCTGCTTCATTTACCGTTGGTCAGAACGCTGGATCTGGAACATATGCAGTTGGTTCTGCAGGGCAGACTTTGGCAGAAGGTGACTATTATTGGAGAGTAAAAACAATTGATGAAAACGACGCTGAATCAGCCTGGGTTGATGCATCCGGAGACCCAGCATTTGCAATTGATACGACTTCCCCTACAAATGTGGTGACCACAAACATGAAGGCTTATGCGGCCCATCCCACAACGCACACAGACGATTCATCTGTGGTCTGGTTTAGTCGTTCGGATATCTACTTTTCTTGGATTACAAATGGCGATACTTCTGGACTCAAGGGCTACTGCCTGTATTTAGGCACTGATCCTGACGGTGATCCTTCAACTCAAAAGGGATTACTGGGGGCCTCTCCAGTTTCTACCACAGGATCTAACTGCCAATTTATTATCGATGATAACTCGGTTGATTTTTCCAATACGGCGTTGAGAGGAAACACATGGCTTTCCTCTAGCAGTGAACCCTATTACTTCAAAATTCGACCAATAGATACTGCGAATAATGCTGGGCAAAATGATACAGCTAGTAGTACTTTTTCATTTTATTTTGATGGTACATCTCCTAATAATGTCAAAACAATCTCCGCTTCTTCGGGGAGTGTATCTAGTATTGCTGATATGAATTTTTATTGGCCTATCAGTGGTCCGCAAGCAGCAAGCGATGCAGGTTCGGGTATTTTGGGCTATCAATACGCTGTTAATTCAACAGACACGTGGAGAGGAATTATAACCGACGTCACCACTGGATATGAGTATATTGCCACAGATTCGGCTCAGCCCTTTTCACTGAATGCAAGCGTGGTTGGAGACGACATTATTGTTGGGAGTAATGTACTCTATTTTAGAACCGTTGATAGGGCGGGTAATGCTTCCGCGTTTACAACTGCCCCCCTAGAATATGGAGGAGAAGCACCGGCTTTCGACAGCTCGGCTGTGGTCACAATAACACCTTCCACCAATACGGAAAATATGTATTCATTTAATTGGCCCGATGCGACCCCATCAGATGGCAGAACCATTACAAACTACTACTATATGATTAATACTGCTCCACCAGCCTTGTATCAAACTATTACTTCAAATTCGGCAACATATGTGCCCACAACCCAAACAAGTATTTCTACAACGTCATTGTCTAATGTGCGGAAGGGTTCAAATACGATATATGTAGTGGCAGTTGATGACAACCAAAATTATTCACAGAGTAATTATATTTATGGAAACTTCACTCTAGATTCGTCGTTACCGGATGCCCCCCAATCACTCGTTGTTTCAGACGCATCGGTCAAGACTGCCTCGTTGTGGAGAGCATCATTAGCTTGGTCTAGCCCAGATTATAGAGGCACAGGAGATCTTACGTATACCATTCAAAGATCGAATGATGCCAATTCATGGACAGACATAGATAGCACAAGCGGCTTGGCCTTTTTAGACACTCTCAGTACGTCCAGCTTGTACTATTGGCGCGTTGCCGCGACTGACTCATCTGACGAATCGATCGCAAGTCCCTCATACAGTAATGCGGTCTCACTTATTCCCAAAGGCGCATACACTGAGCCAGCAGAGCTGACCTCTGGACCCGCAGCTTCATCAATTACAACCAAACGTGCAACCATTACGTGGACTACCGCTAGAACTAGTGATAGTAAAGTTTCTATTGGAACGAGCTCAGGCAATTACGAGGATGAAGAAACTTCAAATTCTACTCAAGTTTCTGAACACACAATTAATCTCATTAATTTAGAACCCGGAAAGACATACTACTATAAAACAAAATGGACCGACGAGGATGGTAACACTGGAGAGTCAGAAGAAAAAAGCTTCCAGACAAATCCTGCACCGTTGGTGAAAGATGTTGTAGTTAAAAACATTGGCATAGATTCGGCTTTGATTGAATTTACTACAGTTGGTGCATCTGCAGCCAACATTAGTTACGGCAAGTCAACCTCATTTGGTGGCATTGAAACAATTGCAACGTCTTCTTTAGAAACGACGTACGCGATTCAACTCTCGGATTTGGATGATGGCACAAAATATTACTTTAAAATTGACACAGAAGATTCTGAAGCAGACACATATGCTGGCACAATCCTCGATTTTGAAACCCTACCACGACCTGAAGTGAGTAATGTGAGAGTACAGCAAGTTGCCAACACAGCTCAGTCGTCAATACGAGTGACATGGGAATCGAACACGCCGATTTCATCAATTATTACCTTCTACCCTGAGTCAAACCCGGAATATGCTCGAGATGCAGTCGATATAGAACTGCTTGATGGAGAACATGAAATGATAGTGCCTGGCTTACTGCCCGAAACATCGTACATTTTAATTGTAAAAGGAAGAGACAGAATTGGTAATGAGGCAGTATCTGACAACTTACGATTTACTACGGCCACAGATACACGACCACCAAGAATTACCGATCTAACTGTTGAGGGAACTAATGTTCCTCAGGTAAATACAACCGCCCAAGAGTCTAATTCGCAACTTGTTGTGACATGGACAACAGATGAGCCAGCGACTTCGCAGGTTGAATTTGGTGATGGCACGGGAGTGAGTTATTCTCAAACCACTCAAGAAGATCGAACACTCACCTACAATCATCTAGTTATTGTTTCGGGCTTAACCCCTTCTAAGGTATATCATTTACGAGCAATTTCAAGAGATAGCGCTAACAATGAGTCGAGATCTATCGATACCGTTACGATTACCCCAAAAGCAACGGATAATGCATTTGATCTTGTCATAACCAATTTGCGTGAAGTATTTGGATTTTTAAACGGATTGTAATACACCTTGTCCAATTGCAGTCATCTAGTGAAGGGTCCATTTCAAGTAAGGTGTTCCCTTCCAGCATTGATTGAGTTCATTTACCTGAAACTAGCAAGTGTCTCGCTCGAGCAAAATTATAATGTGCTAGTTTACTCCTGATTAGACGTAGGTGATAATTCATGTAATGTTTTTACTCCCATTTGATATTCAATCACCATTTCTACGACTCATTCACAGTTTTGAGTTTGCTCGAAAAACCTTTCGTTATAAAAGGTTTGTATTTTTAGGTAAGAAGTATTCATATTTCTGTCATCGCTATAACGCTACCTGGAAGAATGAGCGAGCAGTAGAAGTTCCTATCGCATGGAGATTTTTACATATACAACTTAGAAAAAAACTTTTGCAGACGGCTTCAAAGCCTTGGAGAGATACTATTGAGAGCAAAGAGTTTTCATTTTCTGTGCTTGAGGTGGGCGATGTGTTGTCTCACTACTTTCCGCTAAGTAACCTCCAAGAAGGTGCGAAGAAGTGTGGATTTCTAAATTACACTGTGTTAGACAAATATGAAAAAGCAGGCCATGTTATTAATGAAGATGTAATTGAGTACAGTCCAAGAACTAAGTTCGACTACATCTGTGGAATTTCCACACTCGAACATGTTGGTTATGATGAAGACGCGCCAGATCGATGTAAAACTTTAAAAGCACTACATACTCTAAAAGGTTTACTCAATCCTGGAGGTAGATTATTAGTGACGTTTCCACTGGGATATAATCCTAATTTGGATGTATTGTTGAAATCTGGTTTTTTTGGATTTACACGAACATATTTTCTACAAAGAACCACGCATCTAAATGCATGGAGGCAGGTTCGTTACAAGGATGTTTCAAAAGCAAAGTATGATCAACCGTTCCACAATGCGAATGCAGTGTGCGTAGCCTGGTTTGATGCCTAAATTTTTCGACCAAAAGGATTGTAGATTGATTCTGACTACTTAGACACACGGATGGGAACATCCACCTCTTTTTGCTGACGCAGTATTTGCGAGCCTGCTTCTTTATTTTCCTTAGGATCAGTTTTAGACTCTGGAGTCGAGGGCAATGTGCAACCTGGCAAGGTTGCCAATAATTTGCAAGCATTTGGTCCGCCCAAAGGTCCTATGTCTGATCTGGAGCCATCTGGATCAAAAATTTGTGGATTTCCCCCATTACGAGCTGGAGAGTTAGGGAGTAGCATATAATCTTCTGCCTTTACTCTTTTGGTTGTATTTGATGTCTGAAAAAGGGCGTCCGCAGAGATATTAGTTGTGGGTGGAAATCCTGGCCAACCCGATGGCCAATTTCCAGCGCGATTTTCAAATCCTAGGTTATATTCAAACAATGCGAAATTTACTACAGTGTTACTTGAAAACCCAAGGCGACTGTTTTGAAAAGCTATATTGTTGGTTAATTCGCACTTAAGAGAGTGTTCGTTTCCAGAGGCATTATAACAATCAAAAGCATTAGCTCCATTACCACCAGCAGCATTATTTTGAACAACTGCAGTTAGAACTCCAGACACGCCATCAATGGGATCGGAGGAAATAATTGAAACGATTCTTCTTTCTGGATCAATAGAACCAAAGAGAATATTATTTTTTATTTCGGCCTTTGTGTCTGAAGTACTGCCACTATAGACTTTTATTCCTCCATAATGAGCGATCATGATGTTACCGACCACAAGACTGTTGGTAAGACTATGATCATACGAACCAATGCTGATCGGAATAAAGCCAAGTCCACCCTCGAAATAGCAACTTTCGACAGTAATATTTTGTTGATCTCTACCGTATGCAAATGCTTTAACCGCAAAGACTCTTTGATCTAAGGAGCTTCCCTTTTGTACAATTCCAAGATCCGAAATAGCAACATGAGAATTTCCACCAATGTCAAAAATCACACTACCGGGATCATTCTCGGTGTTGGACGAATGAAGTAAAGTGGTTTGATATCGACCTTCGCCCTTGATAGAAATGTTTTTAGAGTCAATTCTAAAGACAGTTTGTGAAGTTGAATCTAGCGCGTATTGTCCGGCTTTAATGAGAATTTGCCCGTTAGGTTCTACAGCCGACAACGCTTGTTGGATACCAAGAGGACCAAAATAGTTGCAATCAGTAAGAGAAGAATCGAGGGGACATACGACTATGTCGGTATTGTTTTGAGTTGAGGCTTGTTGTCGCAGATCTTGATTTTGAGTTATCAAAAACAGCAAAGCGGTTAATCCAATGCCGACTATGGCTACCACAGTTGCTTGAAAAACAGAAATTATTGAAGGGGTTTTTGATTTTTTTTTCGAATATTTGGGCATAGAAATTTTTAACAGATTCTTTAATGAAGAGTCGATCCTTTCTGAATGTGCTCTATTTCTGTGGTTTACAGCATGAGTCCCATTGTCGTGGTTTCTCTTAACTTCTTGGTATAACTATTTCAAGAAATAATCCATTTGTCAATCTCTAGGCCTACTTACTCAACCTTAATCGAATTTGGCGTATAGAGTTTTGTTTAGTAATCAAAACCTAATTTGTCTGATAAACCAGATTTAAGTAATTGTTGAATATCGTCATGGGCTTTTTCATATGTTGTCTTTCTTTTTCAGAGAAAAATAATCAAATCAAAATTGTTTTAGATAAGGAATTGGGATAAAAATAGTCTTAGCTATTAATGAATGAATTTGCGTAAGCTGGGTCTTTCGTCTCCGCCCCTGACATTCTCTCGCTTGCGCTTCGGTCAGATTCGCGTTGGCTTCACCAAATAACCCAAAGTTAACCACAAGCTTAAATAAAAATACTCCCAAAAGGCAGTATTATTATTTAAGTGTTGCGAATGTGGGATGATATCAGAATCTGGATTATTAGCTGTGAGAAGTTTGTTTTCCCCGAGCTGGCGATGGAAATTCCCAGTGAAAGGGAGTACTGGGAGTGGAGAAATATACCTGATGGATAATATGTGTTATAGAGTATTAATGACAACTTGCAAAACAAAATTACCAATGCACGGTTCAATAATTGCCCTAATTTCTGAGTCACTTAAATCATCTGGTAAATTAAATACAATTTGTTTTTGTTGTTCAGCAGATAATTCATTCACTGGAATGCTGTTAAGCACATAAGATAAAATTATAACTAGACCTCCAAACCCATCAATAGGTTGTTCGCAATCAATTACTACTTCTTTTGTCATTTTATCTTTCTTACAAATAGTTATTAAGTGGTACAAAGTATATCATAAGTTCTAATCCCAGCATATATCGTAAAATCTTCTTGAGGGAACAAGTTGTATGAAATTAAGGATTAGAACCTAAAAATTGGATTGATGAGAAGAATTACTTGTTTATTTCTGAGAACTATTGTTGAGAATGTGGGATGATATCCGAACCTATTTTATAAAGAATGATGATTTTTATTTTGGAGAATTAAGAATAATCCAATAGTAGATCCATTGGGAGTCTTAATTGAAGTAAAGAAGTATAAAAATCAACACTTTTTTCAAAGTTCTTTACGACTATGTAAGTGCAAGTAAGTTGTAGTTTTTTTGATATAATTCATTAATAGAACCTACTCTGCATCTGACTCACCAAGCTCATCAGCTAAAACCCTCAGATCTTCTTGAGTATATTCAACTTGAACAGAGTCATATTGAGGCGTGCCATTCACAATAATCTGCTTACCAAATTCATCAATCATTGGTTTTTCTTGAGTCACATGAACAATGCCATCTTTATCCTTATAGCCATACACAAATATTGTCTTATTCAATTGAGGATCAACACCTCTTTGTTCAATCGTGCTCGTTACCAACATATTTTCAGAAAAATGTAATTGGTAAATCGCTAAGGCAATTTGCTGAGAGCCAACCTCTAACATTCGATCGACTGGCCAGTCTTCTGTTGGCGTCCACCAAGTATTAACTTGTAATAATTCACTTTCTCCTAATGAAGTAAAATCAGTCAGGATTCCAGCAATATCATCTTTAGGAACCCCATACTTGAGTTGATATAATTTTGAAAATGTTCTATACAAAGCTTCAAACACAATAGATAAGTCTTCTTTTGATGAGGGCATGAAATCCTGACTAACAAATCTCTCATGATCAGCTCTAATATGTATTTCCGCCATAAGTTTCCATTTATTTTTTACTAACTAAGATATTTTATCATAATCAAATATATGTAATAAAAAGGAACCATAATTAGGTCTCTTCTTCAGTTTGCGGGATTGGGTCCTCCGCCCATGCTTCGGATATTCCCTAGCAGAGGCTCGGTCAGATTCGTGTTGGCAAAGCCAACCAACTCAAATTCAACCACACACTTAAATAAAAAGACTCCCAGTAGGGAGCCTTTTTATTTAATTTGCGGGACTAGGAGTCGAACCTAGCCTGTGAGATTATGAGCCTCACGTGCACCGTACACTATCCCGCGCGTATTCTTTTAAATAAAAAGTCTGTCCTTAGGACAGGATGATAGTATACATCAGATCTTTATCGCTGTCAAAAATCTGGTATAATTACACTCTGTCAAGGGAACCCCCTCAATTAACAACAAATGGCAAGGTAGCTCAGTTGGTTAGAGCATCGGATTCATAAACCGAAGGTCGAGAGTTCAAATCTCTCCCTTGCTACACTTTTCATAATGATTCAGTCATTTTTTCATCCCCAAAAAGCACTCACCATCAGAACCAACAAATTTGGCAATTTTTCAGAAGTTACAGCGTTTTCACAAGCACATCAAAAAAAACTCGTCACCATGGAACAGGTTCATGGCAGTGACTTTACTGAGCGTACTGAATTCATTGAAAAAATTCCTGGAGTTGATGGGGTTCTAACCTCAAACTCCAGACTTTTACTCACCGTCAAAACTGCTGACTGCCTCCCTATCTTGCTGTACCACCCATCCGGAATAGTTGGAGCTATCCATGCCGGCAGAAAATCAACTCAGCAAGAAATACTTAAAAAAGTGCTCACTTTTCTAAAAAATGGAAAGCATATTACTGAAGGTATTTCTCTCTGGTTTGGCCCAGCAATCTGCGAAGAATGCTACCAGATTGACCGTCAAACCGACACTCACTACAGCTTGATTGCCGAAAATATGGCACAAGCGTACCAAGTATTTGATCCTGAAAAAATTTCCCTCACCGTTGAAGGCGATTGCACCGAGTGCTTCTCGGATGAGTACCACTCCTACCGTGTTGAGGGTGAGGGGGTACAGATGAATTATTTTGGGATTGCACTCAAATAGACGCAAAAATGCCTCGCGTACAGCGAGGCATTTTAATAGGTAAAACGTCAAAGATCAATCTTCTACGAACAGCGAAGTGTTGCTGAACAACTAGCAAAAAAAGCTACTTAGTGCTGCAGAAGCATTTGAGCCACGGACTATCTACATGTTCTTGTTTGTGATTTGTGTCCGTGGCTCACTGAGCTTGGAGAAGGCGCCAAACGCCTTCAAAGCAAGTTCTCTGTGAGTAAAGACATAGACAAAAAGAGGCTTTGTAGCATCGACAAGTAATCTTGAAGATGGCACAAAGCCTCTGGAGATGCTACAAGCAGCGAAGTGTTGCTGAGCGTCTCTTTTTGTCTATGTCTTTACGAACTACATCATCGGCATACCCCCACCCATACCTCCGGCAGGAGCAGCTTCCTTTTCAGGAATGTCGGTAACCAAACATTCAGTTGTAAGAATCATTGAAGCAACAGATGCAGCATTCGTCAAAGATGCAGTGGCCACCTTGGCAGGTTCAACTACACCAGCTTTAATCATGTCACCAAACTCGTTAGTAAGTGCATTAAAGCCAAACATTGGATCATCTTTAGCAATAACTGTGCGCACTACCCAACCAGCGTCTTCACCGCTATTTTCAGCGAGCATTCTCAAAGGCTCCTGCGCAACCTGCTTGATGAGGTCAATACCAACTTGCTCATCATGTACCTCTGATGTCATCTTTTCGAGAACCTTAGTTGCTTGGAGCAAAGTCACACCTCCACCTGGGATAATTCCCTCTTCGATAGCAGCTTTGGTGGCTTCTTTAGCGTCTTTAACGCGCTCCATTAAGTTCTTCATTTCAGACTCAGTCGCAGCACCAACTTGGATGACGGCAACACCACCGGCAAGTTTAGCTTTACGCTCGTTGAGCTTCTCTTTATCAAAGTCTGAATCAGTTGCCTTCATCTCTTGCTCGATTTGAGCAATGCGAGCTTTTACATCAGCCTTGCTGCCTTTGCCACCAACAATGGTTGTGGTGTCTTTGGTTGCTTTGACTGAATCTGCACGACCTAGATGTTCAACTGAAGCTTCTTTGATAGACATACCTCGAGCAGCCGAAATATATTCAGCACCGACCAAGACGGCGATATCTTCGAGCATCGCCTTACGGCGGTCACCAAAACCCGGAGCTTTCACAGCTAAGACATTAAATACACCACGCAACTTGTTTACAACTAAATTCGTCAGTGCATCTCCTTCAATATCATCAGCAATAATGACCAAATCTTTACTGACATTCATGAACTTCTCCAAAAGTGGTACGAGCTCTTGCATACTGGTGATTTTTTCGTCTGTTACCAAGATATAGGGATTCTTGATTTCAGCTTCCATATTTTCACTGCCAGCAGCAAAGTATGGTGAGGCATAGCCTTTATCAAAGACCATACCTTCTTTGTGCTCGATGGTGATGTCCATGGTCTTGCCTTCTTCGACTTCGATAACACCATTTTCGCCCACAAGCTCGAGAGCTTCGGCAATTTTGGCACCAATCACTTCATTTTGAGCAGAAATAGTAGCGACTTTTGCCCAATCTGATTTCTTGACTGGTTTTGCAAGACGTCGAATTTCCTTGACCACTGCATCAACGGCGCGATCAATCCCCTTCTTCATGATCATTGGGTTGGTACCAGCAGTAACATATCTCATACCTTTAACGGTAATCTGTTCGGCCAAAAGGGTTGCAGTAGTCGTTCCATCACCAGCTGCCTCATTGGTTTTTTCAGCAGCCTGTTTGACGAGTTGGGCTCCTATATTTTCAAATTTATCTTCGAGAGTAATTTCTTTGGCAACAGAAACACCATCGTGGATAACCGCTGGAGCTCCCCAAGATTTTTCCAACGCCACGTTGCGTCCCTTAGGACCAAGGGTTGTAGTTACTGCAGCAGCCAACTGGCTAACTCCTGAAACCATCTTCTGTCGGGCATCATCGCCAAAAAGTAATTGTTTTGCGCTCATATTTTCCTTTCGATTTTATAACGTATTTCTTACAAGATGCTTACTTAACAACAGCAAGTAAGTCTTCAAATTTCAAAAATGTATACTCGGTACCTTCTACTTTTAATTCGGTGCCACCCCATTTTTTAAAGACAACAATTTGGCCTTTTTTGACTGGGGCTTTGACAGTTTGTCCGTCTACAACAGCATCATCACCCACAGCAACAACGGTACCATACTGTGGCTTCTCTTGATTTTCTGAGGCGATATAAATACCGCTGGCAGTTTGAGATTGTACTTCCGCTGGCTCTACTAAAACATATCCAGCCAATGGAGAAATTTTGGAAACAGAAACAGATGACATATCACCTTTCTTTTTCTTGTACATTTATACTAATTTGATGAAGTTGGGTAACAAGCTGATTGCCACCCAACTAGCAGTTATACTAATCAACTGCTAACAAATTGTCAACACGAAATTGAGATTGCAAAAATACTTATGCCTGAGGAGCATCTGGCTTTTCGGCTTTAAGAATAACTTCCTTTGCCCCTTGCTTGCCCACCGCTTCAATTTTTGAAAGTAGAAATCCCTCACAATCTAGACCTCTATCCTGGAAATAGCGATTCAATTCGTCTTTAACCATAACCTCAACTTGGCCACGGTTATGAATAATTTGCTCCATTGTCCATTCGGTAAATAGTGCTGAAATTTTGCTTCGTGAAAATGGCCGAACAACTTTTGAGACCACATGTTCACCTAAGTTCTCCCAAAGCTCTGGAGCATTTTGTTTATCAATTCTAAATAAAATAGAACCTTCAATCGCAATAGTCTTGCCATCTGCGGTCGTGGTCTGGATTGGCATGTCACCTAAAGCTTCTCTATTTCGATCTAAAGAAAAGCCTTCCATAATTGAGTACTCAAGTACTTGAGCATTGAATAACTTAGCAATCTGCCAAAATGGGATTTTAAAGTGAAGCCCTGGTCCCCAAATACGGGGAAGTACCCCACGTCCACGGTCGTACACACAAGCCACATGTCCTGGCGGCACTGAAATGAAGAACCCACCAACAACTTCGTCTACAAGAAACGAAACAACTAATCTATCAAATTCCATATAGTTCCTTTTTACAAAGTACAGCTTATTGTACCACTACTTCGTCCCCCAGGGGACCTTCTCTTGCTTCACAATTTAGCTTGTACCCCAGGGCACCCTCTCTTACTTCGCAATTCACCTTGTAGCGACGACTATTTTTTCTTCTTGAGGCTGAACACTTTCCTGCTCTTTCTTATACTTATAATCAGAAAAACTTCGCATCACAATGCGAATAATCATTAAAACAATACTAAATGCCAGCGTCGTAATCACAAATAATTTCTTTCCGGCTGGCAACCCCATGAAAAGTATAAAAGATACTACTGGCAACACCAGCTGTAGCCGAACTACCTCAGCCCGAGTTACTCGGTACCTCGAGTAGTACGCCGAAAGCGTTTCAAAAATAAAAATGAAGGATGATTGAATGATGTTTAAAATCACATTTGGGTGACTCAGATCGTACTTTCCTAAAAACATGAGATTGTATGGTGTTGCCACATCTGGCATGAATGGATAGAGCAAGTGCAAATCAGCTCCCTCAAGACCTGTCTTAAACATTTTCCAAAGCATCAAAGCAAGCGACACCTGGATAACCAAAGACACAAGTTCCCCGAGAAGAATACTGTTATTCGTCTTGAGCAGCCCTTTTCTTGCCTTTTCGAAACCAATGTGGTCACCCACATAATCTTTTTCGAGTTGTGCGAGATCAGCCATAATCTTGCGTCTGTCTTCTTCGGTGCGATGCCCACGAAGAGACATTGGCAACATAATAAAACGCACAATGATGGTAAAAATAATCACAGCAATACCCATGTCGGCATTCCCGCCCGTTAGCTTCTCAAGCACCCAGTAGGTGAACACAAGAATATTGAAAAAAGGCTGATAAATCAGAGTAATAAATAGTTGCATGCTCTAGCTTTCAAGCTGGGACTGAGCATACATTATGCCCTCTACCGTTTCGATGGTTTCCTTGAGAGTAAGTAATAATTCCTGTGACAACGCAAGGATTTCGTCATCTGCGAATGCATGCTCAAGTGAAAACTGAGAATCATCAATAAAAGAGTCTATTGCATCGTTAATCATCTCACCATATTCTTCAACCCACTGATCTTGATCTAACTGGGACATAGCTTCAACATTTGACAAAATGCGCCGTATTTCTTTAATTTCACGAACTTTGAGGAATAATTGAGTTTTTTTGGACACCTCGTGCCCCGAGACGAATGATACAGTTCCTGTCATATGAGCTCATTATACAGTTTTTTTTAGATTTTTCCTGAGAATTCTCTCAAGAATACGCAGAAGGTCACGTGACTTGCTCCCGCCTGGTATAATAGGGAGTCATGCAAATCATCGATTGTGCTCATACACCAGTCAAAGATATTATCTCAACCGCTCGGAAAGTACTCTCAAGTGGTGGTTTAGTTATTTTTCCAACTGAGACAACCTACGGGGCAGGTGTGGATGCGACCAATCCTGTGGCAATCGAAAAACTTTTGGCGTACAAAAGCCGCCGAGAAGGCAAACCACTCTCGATTGCTGTTACCGACAAAGAAATGGCACGTACCTACGTTGAAATCAATGATCAAGCAGACCAAATTATTTCTCAGTTTTTACCTGGACCCGTGACGGTTGTGTGCAAAGACAAAGGCGTTGTTTCTCCTGGTGTTGCATCTGAATTTGGCACCCTTGGCCTCAGAATTCCCGACTATCAATTAATCTTAGATATCGTTGCTGCTTATGGCAAACCCATGACTGCCACATCAGCCAACGCTTCAGGAAAAAAGCGTCCATACACCGTACAAGATATCCTTGATAATCTCTCAAATACCCAAAAAGAAAAAATTGACCTCATTCTTGATGCGGGGAAACTGCCACACAACCCGCCTTCAACGGTAATTGATACCACATTAGAAACACCCATCACTCTTCGGCAAGGAGAAGCTGCCTTCAATGCCGAAATGACACAGAAAGCTATTACTCAATCAGAGCAAGAAACTATGGATTTAGCAGGAAAAATAGCTCTGCAACATTGGAATGATATTGCAAAAACAGGCCTGATCATTGCTCTTGATGGTCCACTTGGAGTGGGCAAAACTATTTTCACTAAAGGAATCGCCAAGTTTTTGGGAATCACTGAAACAATTACATCCCCAACATATGCCTATGTTGAAGAGTATGACTACACGCGTCACCAGACATCTGGAAGACTCTATCACGCAGATATTTGGAAAGTTGCATCTGCTGAGGAAGCATCGCGCTTGGGCATCGATGAAATGCTCGGACCCAACTCTCTCTTACTCGTCGAGTGGTTTGATGTAGCAAAGGATTACATACTGTCAGTAGCCGAAGACAAAAAAGTACCAGTAGTGCACATTCAGCTCCAACAAGATGGTACCAAACGAATCTTACATATTTCTGACATTGAAACGACCTCATATGAAAACTAAAACGCGCATTCTGGCCATCGACACATCTTGTGACGACACTTCAGCATCTGTTGTCGAGGGTCGAGTCGTCCTTTCAAACGTAATTGCTTCGCAAACAGAACTGCATAAACCATATGGCGGGGTCTTTCCAACTGTAGCTAAACAAGCCCACAAGGAAAATATTAATCGAGTTATTGAGTTGGCACTTAAAAGAGCTCAAACAAAACCCCAGCAACTAGCAGCTATTGCAGTTACCCAAGGCCCAGGGCTTGCTCCGGCGCTTGAAGTGGGAATTAGAGCTGCTGAAGCATTTGCACAGGAGCACTCACTACCAATTATTCCTGTAAATCACATTGAAGGACACGCTCTTTCAAACCTAGCTCTTCCCAAAACACAGCTAAGCAAAAAACATGCGCAGCCAAAATTTCCAGCTCTAGCTATTATTGTGAGTGGCGGTCATACCCAGTTTATTTCTATTCCAAGCATTGGAAAGTATGAAATTGTTGGAACAACTTTGGACGATGCTGCTGGTGAATGCTTAGATAAGATTGGCCGCATGCTCCACCTTGGCTATCCAGCTGGCCCAGTGATCGAAGAATTTGCTAAACAGGGAAACCCGAAAGCAATAGAGTTTCCACTCCCTATGACAAGCAGTGGTGACTACAACATGAGCTTCTCGGGACTAAAAACCTTTGCTCGAAACACACTCGAAGAAATCACGAAAGAAAAAGCATTAAACAAACAACAAATATATGATTTTTGTGCATCAGCTCAATACTCGGTATTTAGGCATATTATGTATAAACTGAGTAAATTAATTGAAAAAGAGAAATATGCAGAAATTTGGCTTGGTGGTGGCGTTGCTTCAAACACAACCTTGCGCCGAATGATACGCGAAACAATCAAGCCGGATGGTTTGCAATTAAAAGTCCCATACACCCGAAGATTAAATCAGGATAATGGAGCGATGATTGGCATTGTGGCGAGCTATAAATTAGAATCTGCAAATGAAAATAACGGTACAAAAAAAATTGACAGAAAACCGCGGTGGAAAATTGAGACTAAATAAAAACGGGAGCATATAATAGCTCCCGTTTTCTTTAAACAAATTATCTTTAATTTTTGCTTCGATCTATTGCCCAAGTTATATCATCATGAGCTTGTTGAGCGACAGTATTAATACCACTATCAATGTCATCACCAATTGAATCAAGTTGAGCGTCAAATTCTCTCTCCATTTCGTCATATGCCTTGGCTAGCAATTCAGCATTAATAGCAATATCATCTAACTCTTTTTGAAGAGTTTCAGCAGCTTGGTCATCAATCTCTTCTGGGTACTTTTCGAGGACAGCCATGACTTCCTCATCTGCCTCTCCATTATTTTCTTGCATCATCATATCAACAAGATCTTGTTTCTTTACCATATTTTTCCTCCAATTTTAATTAGTTAGTATTCCTTATACACCTCTTAGTCTGCGTAATCCGCCTGCCAAAGCACGTGTAAGAGGAGCTCGATCTTTTGCTTTGGACCCTTGTCGAGCAAGTTCATCTCTTGAGGCTTCTAATGCTTTAACTGCAGCTTGTGCAGCTTCAAGACGAACTGTTGCCTTAGCATGCTCTCCTCGGTTGTATTCATCTCTATCAATTTGACCAATAGCATCTATAGCGTCGCTTTTAGCATTCTTAAGAGCTTCCTGAGCACTTTTAATTGTAGCTGAGAAATGCTCTCCCTTTCCACCTAACGTGTCTTCAGTCCACTGTACTGTTCCATCTAAGCTTTCAGCCCAAGCGTCAGTTTTCTTATCAATAGCATCATCAATTTGAGCTAGTTTCACATCAACTTTAGCTGGAATATCCTTAGCATAATCATATATTTTTCCAGCAGTTTCAGGCACATGCTTAGCTGCCCCCACTACTGCATCTTTGACTTTAACAACCTTTTCCCATCTTCCTCGCCATTTTGCTCTGTTCTCTGCTGACTTTTGCTTATTTTCTTGACGTTTTCTTGCTGCACTTTCTATACGTTTTTCAGCCGGACTCATATCCGTTGTTTCTCCAACCTTGATTAGATCGATATCTACCTGCTCTTGTACTGGGATTCCTCCTGGTTCGTTCATATTTTCTCCTTTTTATACTTTCTTTTAATAAGCTCTAATTTGTACTTAAATTTTTACGTTGTCTAATTTTCTGTAAGAATGATTGAATTCCAGACATCTGTTCAGATTCAGCTGTGTTTGAAGTGTCAGTCACTGCAGAAGGTGGTGGCTGTGGAGGTTGCGGTATTGTTTCAGCCTGGGTTGATGAAGAAGACAAGGAAGAAAGCTCATCAAGAGCTGAGCTCTGTGTTTGTCCGTAATTTCTTTGTCCTAAGCTTTGTAGTGAACTTAAAGCTTTAATATTTATTACTGCATCATTAACTGCTGAAACTGGCTCTGGCTCTGAAACTTGAGGAGATTGCATTCCAAATTCTGATATAAACTTATCTACTTGATCCGAACTACCACCTTTTTTTCCTGACTGTGCCAACACAGCTAACTCATCAAGGGATGCTTGAATATCTGCTGCTGAAGTTGCTGTCTCCGTACCGTGATTATTAGTAACTACTGATCTAGCCTCAGTACCACCGGACTGGGTAGCGATTTGGCGAGCAACTTCTTCTTTAATGTATGACTCAATATCGGCCTTGAAACGATCGAGTACTTGCTGTAGATCCATGTCTCTCCTTGCTTTTTGATACGTTTTGATATCTTTTGGTGTATTTCTATTTAAATTGATATATCAATAGAAACATACCTCATCTCTACGAGTATAACTACTTGACAAAGCCTTGTCAAGTGGCTATTTTTTCTCAATCCGTTGTACTTAAATAGGACAAGCGCCACTCTCGCATTTGAGGTGCTCATAGTCAATATCTTCTAAGAGGTTTTCATCCTTCTCGATTTCGTTGAGCACTCGCATAAACTCGCTTGTGGTAACCGGTTGTTCTGGCTGGTACTCATAAGCAGTCGTGTCTTGCTGTGGCATCACACTACAGCACTTCACTTCACCTTGGTATTTGCGAACCATTTCTGCAAATGCCTTGTATGAGACTTTCTTTGGATCATACTTGAGTGTGTATGAAACTTGATTTCCAGTGTCTTCTTCAAGCGAGTTGCCCTCTTCATCAACGCCAACAATCCAGTATTTTTCCAGAAGCATCAACCACTTATACTGTTCTTCTGGGGTAGCTTCACCAGCGGTGACCAGTTCACCATTCATACCAATTCGACAGATGAGTGGCTGAGTTGGGAAGCCAACTGCGGTAGAACCTTGGTAACTCTTGAGCTCTTTAATTGGATACCCTTTTTTCTCGTACTTTTTGACCATTGGGTCGTCACTGCGATACTGCACCCAACGGATGTACTCACGCATACTTGGAAGGTGAGCTCCTTCGGTCAGAGCAAAGAGCTTAGAAATTGTTCCTGATGGCTTAATAGTAGTGTTTGTGTGAGGCACAGTAACACCCAACTTCTTTGAGTACTCTTCAGCTTCCTCAACCACTGCGCGTTTGAATCTTGCCAAGGTCATCCAGAAATCTTTGGCTTTTTCTTCATCAATGACATCACGGAACGCATAGCCAAACATATTCCAAGCAAATTCGTGAATACCAGTCATACCTACGCCAATACGGTTGGTGCGCTTGACTTCTCTTGAATACAAACAGTCCATCGAGTTAACACGAATCAAGGCACGTGCCATGGCGCGGAAAGCTTCTTCTGCGTCATCGAGTGTTGGGCAGTAGTAAGGAACCACGTCACCAATCACACAATACCCACCCAGCATGTTAAGAGAAATCTCGCCACAAGGGTTAGGGATCTGAGCATAGACCTTGGCACCAGCATTACGAGCCAACTTTGCGAGCATAACTTCACTACGCTTCATTGGCTTGTACTTTTCACTTTCAGCATACTTCCCATCCTGATAACCATCATAGCCATCATCGTTTTGAACTAAGCGATGTTGATTAATGAATCCGGGTTCGCCGGTACCATCTTTGTATGAAGCTTCCATAATTGCTTCAAGGACTTTTTTAGCGTGGTTCGTGCGCTGTTTCCAGAATTTATCGTCAACGGCAACAGAATTATTTGCACTCCACAAGAAGCCCCCTCGTTTAATGTTAATGAAGTCAAAAATTTCAGGATCAGTCCATGACTTAGTTGCGATGCGCGCGCTACGGCGCGCGCCACCTACTAGCACACACTCAGCGAGGTAATGATCTACAAACATAGCCTGTTTCCATGGCGACATACCTGCGCCTTTTACAGTACAGAGTTTAGCGATTGCATTCATGAGTGGCTTCGGACCAGACGAAGGTCGATCTTGCATCCCTTTAATTGGGCTTCCTTTTGGACGAACCTTACTGAAATCAAGAATGAGCATGTCATCCTTAAATTTCTTCTCGAACGCCATCATCTCAATCATTTCAACAGCTTGTCCCCAACCCTCACGACTATCTGGAACTTCGAACCAGTGGATACGGCCGTTCTCGCCATATTTATGCTTGGCATCTCGAACACTCTCATCTGCTCCCCACTCAAAATCTGGATGATCCGTATCGATGACACACCGCACGTTTGGCATGTTATCCCAGTCGACGACACACATGTCGTCATCATAGGCACGACCGACACCAGAGCCATTCATAAGCAAATAGAATAAAATAAATGAGGATGATGCAGTACTACAATTGGTAAAAACTTCCATGTTACGCTCTGGCTGAGTTTCATCTCCGTGTTGAAGGTGACGTCCACTCATCAGCATCGATGCATTTGAAATATGTTTCTTGAGGAGTTTGTACTCCTCTTCCATGTGCTTCTTACCCACGCCCTTAAAGTTCTTCACCAGCGCAGTATTGCCTCGCGCGACGCGCTCGGCAACCTCCGGCCATCTTTCCCAACGCTCGCGGCCGGTTTTCTCGTCTTCAACTCTACGAAGGTAGGTGCGTCGCGCGACGGCCTTGCCCATTCCTTCATCGAGTTTACGGTCGATGAATTTCATTTTTTTCTTTGGTAACGTGCTCTTTTGGGGTGACATATATCCTTCTATTGATGAATTACTACTCATTAGCCTCTTCGACTAACTTACTAATTTCCTCCTGAAAATCTTCAACACTGTCGAAATCTCGATACACACTTGCAAACAACAAGTATGAGAGGCGATCAAGCTTCTTGAGCCGATTAATAACTAAGTTACCAATCTCCCAGCTTTTAACCTCGCTAGTCTTTTTTAGACGCAACTTACGTTCAACTTCATTTACCAAATCTTCGATATCTGACATCGAAACTGGACGTTTCCAGGTTGCCTTAACAATACCTCGCTTCAACTTTTCTCTATCGAACGAGTCTTTTGTCCCATCTTTCTTAATAATTTTAAGATCAATGCCCTCCACACGCTCATAAGTCGTAAATCGCTTACCACATGAATTGCAGAGACGTCGGCGACGAATAGTTGCCTGATCCTCTGCCTCGCGCGAATCAATTACATTTGTATCTGGTTTTAAGCAGTATGGACACTTCATACTCTTCCAATCTGTATTAGATACGCATCATAAAAATACAATTTGTATCCAATTTGTATAAAAATTCCTGTGAATCATATCTAATTACTAGGAATTGTGTTTATGTTATTTTACAACCACAATATCTTGTGTTTACTAATATCGCGGATGTAAAGAATCTCACATAACAACAACCCTTGTCAACTATATCGAAAGGGAGCAAAAAAGTGTTTTATTTATGTGTAGTTTGTAAAGAAAATAATAAAATGAAATGTCGGTCGCTACTGCCTACTACAGAGCAGCTTGGCTTTGAAGTAAGAGCTGTTGAAGTACATCGTGTTCTGCTCCTTCGAAGTGCGTTTGCAAACGTTCTAACTGCTCAGTTTGAGCTTGAAGTGCAGCTTTCAAAGCAATGAGCACCGTTTCATCCACAGAAAGATTCTGAGCTTCTAATACAGCTGTGAGTAAATATTTTTGAGCTTTAGTAGCGGTTGAAAGTGCCAATTCAGTCTTACCTTTTTCTAAGAGCATCTCTGCAGAGCGCATACGTTTGCCCGCAAGCTCAACTCGAATTGAAATCCGATCATCTGGCTGAGCCAGTTCGAGCAGCACTCTGTCTCTTGCCATCAAGGCTGGATATAGCGCGTGATCAGGCAAAAATTCGTGCTGAAAGTACATTTCTTTCTCGGTGTACTCAAGTCCTTGTGACTGCACTTGTGAAACAGAAACTAAGCTCATTGCAACTAAGGAAATTCCAAATGCAACTGCTGATAGTGAACCAATAACTCGTAAATGCTTCATAATTTTTTCAACTACTATTCCAAACAACGCCACACTATACCAGAAATCTAGTTATCTGGCAGTGGGAGTTACCAGGCGTGGACCAAAAGCACCATACCCCAGATAGCCTGAGACAGTACTAATGCATAAGCATTTTTCCGATCATAGAAGAGTAAAGCCTGTCCCAGTGCAAATAAACTCAGGATGAAGATCTGTGAGAGTATCTGTACACCTGAAAAACGTAACAGCGTATTCGGAATATGGAAGATCATAAAAATAACTGCCGTAAAAAATACAGTCTTGAGCATCGACCATTTTTTATACTTCTCCATAAGAACTGTCATCACAAAACTAAAGAATAGTAACGTTTCCCAAAAACTGGTGAGCATAGCTAAACTAAACTCTCTCCAAAAGTCTGGAGAGTCAAACAACATCACGGCTTCAACTGCAGCCCCACTCTGTGCCAACGACAAAATAGACATCACAAAACCATAGATGCCTCCGATAGCAATGCCAAGCAATAATCCCTCCTGCAATTTGTACGAAGAAAAAGTATCAATAATTTTTTCGTACCCAGTCACGGTCACATACACCCAAACTGGCAATCCAAAGAACAGAGCCTTACCTACCGTTTCATCAAACCAAACAGGGAATTGAAAAAGACTTCGATAGAGTAACCACAACACCAACACTAACGTCAACAACGGGAAAAACAGAATGTGTCTCGAAAGGATTTCTGAGTTTTTTCGTTGTGATTTAGTGTTTTTTGATGGCATCGAGTACTATTTTCAGCGTTTCATGCTGGTTATGTGAATATGTATCTATAACTACATCGTAAAGTTCTGGGCGCCAAAAATCAATTGGATCTTCTACAGAAACTGTTCCTGGTTTCACAACCCACTCCTGCCATTCCCTCTCGTACATACGTGACCACTTGGTTAGGTTCTCGACGTAACGCTTGTGCATATTCGCAATTGCCTCGTCAGCTGTAACCCCATCACGGTTTACTACACGATCAACTCTTACTGCCTTATCGCTACACTGCATAAGTACTTTTAATGTACCCGTTACTTGTTGAGCCATAAAACCAGAAAGCCATGACTCAAGAATCCAGTGGTCTTCTTTTATCAACTTTTCACGCATTCCCATATCTACTTCACGATCAAAGTCATCCTCGTAATCTAATGAAGAGTGGTGAAGTCCCCCTTTTTCCTGAAACAAACCTTTCTCTTTTGCATATGCACGCATGAACTCACCACCATTGAATCCAGTCCACCCCTCAAATTTAAATGCATCATGTGCTTTGAGGAGTTTTAGCAATGTCGTTGAACCACTTCCAGGAAGACCAGAAATGGTAATGTTCTTATATGCATACTTTTGTGACATACGATCCTTACTAACTACTTTTTTGATGATATACAAATGCTTGGCCACCAGGCTTACGTCAGTTTTTTGTATTATACCCATAGTTTTTTGAGACTGCTAGAGTAGTGTGCATTCTTTTCTAGCGGGAATGTTTCTCTTTCTCGTGGCTTTCTTTCTTAGTGACTAAAAACTGTGTTGATATTACCTTCACTGGAAAATATTTGGTTGAATTCAACAACTCGATATAGAATTTTCTCTCACTTGGATGATGTTGATTTCTGAAACACTCCTTATGCGGAACACAAAATAAGCACTCTGAGAGTCGAAAGCACTTGTTCTAGCTTCAAACGAGCCTGATCTAGTGAAAGTGGGTTTTCTTTGTTTGGGAAAAAATGAAAGACCTGGTTTCTACAGGTAAGCCAAGTATCCCACAACTCCCGAGCAACTTCTGCTCCACACCTCTTTGAAATGTCATCAAATAGCCAATATTCATCTTGACCATTTGGATGAAGATCGGGATTAAGAGCTCGGCCAATACGAAATCGTTTACCCTCATAGGTTTTTTTGGTGATTAGACCTTGGCTAAAAAAGTAATACTTCAAAAAACCCTCATATGCTTTTGCGGCAGGAAAAACTACGTATGAGTAATCATACAATTCAGAAGTCTGGACTTGTTCTCGCTCGTGCAGATCAAGAGCAAGAATCAATAACTGTCTAGGTCTGTCGGGAATGTGTTCAAACCAATGCTGTGAAACAATGTCTCTCATACCAGACACTATACTGCTCCTCTGCTCAGAGCACAATCCCTGTCAGATATAAAAAAGCGGAAAAACGTTTTTTCTCCCCGTATACGCTATTTTTTTGCTACACTATACTATACGATTAAGTGTTACTCCATTTGATTCACATGACAACATGAAAAAAAATCGCATCTCCACATTTTGGAAAAAAAAGAAGCAGTACTCCTTCGAGGACATTTTGCTGGGAACAAAAGCTCAACGCAAAGAGCGCCAAAAAAAGTTTGCCCGATTTCCATTTCTCGTCAGAGTGCTCTTAACAGTCAGCTTTAGTCCACTTACCTGGCTTCTCATTGCAGCACTTTTCCTAACCTTAGCAGTTGGTGTGTTGTACCTACTCAAAGACTTGCCCTCTCCAAGAAGAATTACTACAGGAAACGAAAACTTTGCAGTCACAACTCAAATTTTTGATCGCAACGGAACGCTTCTCTATGAAGTCTTTGGAGATGAAAATCGAATTCCAATTGAAATAGAAACACTTCCACCGTACGTCTACCAGGCATCGATTTCTATAGAAGATAAAAATTTCTATAATCACTTTGGCTTCGACATCATCGGCATCACCCGGGCTCTGCACAACAATCTTACTGGCAATACGATTGAAGGAGGTTCGACAATTACCCAGCAATTAGTCAAAAATGCCCTTCTTACCAGAGAAAAATCAATTCAGAGAAAAGTAAAGGAAGCAATTTTGGCCGTCTTTACGGAAATCATTTACTCCAAAAAAGAAATCTTAGAAATGTACATGAACTACATTTCTTACGGCGGCACCTCAGTTGGAGTCGAGTCAGCCTCCCAAACCTACTTTGGCAAACCAGCTGCAGAGCTCACCCTTGCAGAAGCTGCTTTACTTGCCGGACTTCCTCAAGCACCAAGCCGATACTCTCCATTCGGCTCTGACCCATCCGCTGCAAAAAATCGTCAAAGGGAAGTGTTACGCAGAATGGTTGAGGACGGTTTCATCACAGAGGCACAAGCGTCAGAAGCCGAAACTCAAGTCCTCGATTATGCGCTTTCTACCACCGACATTAAGGCCCCCCATTTCGTCTTTTACGTTCGAGATCTGCTCTTTGACACCTACGGAGAAGAAATGGTTCGCACCGGGGGGCTACGCGTCTACACTTCGCTCGACTTAGATCTGCAAGAAACTGCACAAGCATCTCTGTCTGCGGAGATTGATGCCCTGGAACGCTACCGCGTTGGCAATGGAGCAGCCATGGTCGTCAAACCAAACACAGGTGAAATCTTAAGCATGATTGGTTCGACCGATTACTTTGATGCAACCGCAGAGGGACAAGTCAATGTCACTCTGGCATACCGTCAACCAGGCTCCTCAATAAAGCCATTAATGTACGCAACTGCCATGGAAAAAAAAGAACTCAATCCAGGCTCTATCCTCGTAGACACACCAACCTGTTTCACCGTTCCTGGACAACAACCGTACTGTCCAAAAAACTATGATGGTTCCTTTAAAGGCCCAATTACAGTCCGTGATTCACTCGGAAATTCACTCAACATCACTGCTGTAAAGGCCCTGCGCATTATTGGCGTTGAAACCTTCATGAACCAAGCTACCAAGATGGGCATCACTGGTTGGAATGATCCGTCAAAGTACGGACTCTCTCTGACTTTAGGAGGTGGTGAAGTCAGAATGCTCGACATGGCACAAGCATTCGGCGTCTTGGCAAATCAGGGTGTTAAGGTGCCTCTCAACCCAATTCTCAAAATCGAGGACTATAATGGAAATGTCCTAGAAGAGTACAACCCAGAAGAAGTCATCGAAGACTTAGCCTACATGAATTCGCATGAGAATGACACATCGCTCAATGGACTTGAACGTGTCATGCACAGAGCTCCTGCCTACCTAACCAGTCACATCATGCAAGATAATAATGCCCGTCGATTAGCATTCGGACCTCGCTCAGAATTAGTTATCCCAAACCAAATTGTCAGCGCCAAAACAGGTACAACCAACGATCTCAAAGATAACTGGACAGTCGGTTTCACTCCTGAATTTTTAGTCATCACTTGGGTTGGGAACAATGACAATACACCAATGAATCCCTACCTTGTGAGTGGTGTTACTGGGGCTGCACCAATTTGGAATGACATCATGTCGTATATCTTGCAAGGCAAAGAGGCATCTTGGCAAGAAAAACCGGAAGACGTAGCCAGCGGCTTTGTCTGTGCATCAGGATTTCCAACTAGTTCACAACACCCGTGTTCGGGTAGATACACCGAACTCTACTGGACAGAGAGCAATCCTTCCTACGCAGAACTCATAAAAGAAAACGTCTGGATTAATCCAGAAACTGGACTTCCACCCGAGCCGGGTCAACAAGTTGATGGTCTCGTTCTCGAAGAAAGAACTTTCTATGCAGATCCAATCACCTACGAATATCGTTTCTGTGAAGACTGTTCTCGCGCCACAAACCAAGAGGGAGACATTCAATACGAACAGCGGATCATTCCTCACAACCTGCCCGTCAAACATGTTGGTGAATAATCCAACACGGTGTATAAGTACTAAAAGATGCAAAAAAGCTTTCGTAACGCACTATCGTTTTTTGAAGACAGTAAATCTGACAAAAAGCCTAAACAAAAAACTTGGCTTGGTGCTCTTAAACTTGGTTTCCTTGCTTTCTTAACACTTATTCTTGCCGGTCTACTCACTATCTGGTGGTTTGCAGAAGAACCTCTTGAGTCTCCAATTTCTTCACTAACAAGCTTCAGCTTTCTGAGAAGTCCCACAATGAAGCCAAAAACAGAAAAAGTCGTGTATGGTTTCCTACCATACTGGAACATAAGTAAAGTTGCTATCCAACCAGAACTCACCCATCTGTCCTACTTTGGCCTAACCATTGGTGCCGACGGCTCACTCATAACTCAAACTGAAGACGGCACAGAGCCTGGGTTTAGTAAAATGAGCTCAGATGATTTTTTGGTGTTAACTAATCAAGTGGCAGCACAAGATGCAGAAGTCGAACTCGTACTCGCTCAGTTTAATGCCGATGACATCACCTCCTTCTTAGCCAACGAAAAAGCACAAGAAAACTTACTTACATCACTCGATAGCGTGTTACT
Organism: Pseudomonadales bacterium; assembly: GCA_020632255.1. Classification (GTDB taxonomy): domain Bacteria; phylum Patescibacteriota; class Microgenomatia; order UBA1400; family PJMF01; genus CG1-02-43-31. The sequence goes on along the minus strand of JACKFX010000003.1, from coordinate 40,191 downwards.
TGCATATCCATTCACAGGAGTGAATATTGATGTTGAGTTAAACGGATCACCCACCGAAAAAATGAGAAATCAATTTACAACGTTCATCCAGAAACTCAACCAACACTTAGACACAAAATATGGTCACATCACTCTGAGTGTAGATATGTATGCCAGTGGTGCCGAAGGCACCAATATTTGGGATATCGAAGCAGTTGGCAAAGAGGTCGACTACATCGTTGTTATGGCCTATGACTTTCACCGTCGACAATCTTCTCAAGCAGGACCTGTAGCACCACTCTTTGGAGGAAAAGACGTTTGGGAAAATGACATCAACACTTACTTACAAATGTTTGTCGAACAAGTGCCCGCTCAAAAAATCCTGCTGGGGGTGCCTTTCTATGGCTATGAGTGGCAAACCACATCTCGCGACTCTCGTTCACATACTTTTCCAAACACTGGCGCAACCGCCAGCTATGAACGTGTTCAAGAATTGCTCAAACAACGCGACGAACTTGCTGTTGAAGAAGGCTGGAATGAAGATGCACTTTCCCCATTTATTTCATATGTCGAGGATGGAGAAATCTACGTCGTCTACTACGAGAACTCACGATCAATTTCATACAAGCTTGATTACGTAAACCAATTGGACTTGGGTGGCATCGCCATTTGGGCACTGGGATACGAAGGCAGCTCACGCGAACTCTGGGAAGTAATCAACAAAAAAATATCAAATACAGTTCAAACCCAAACCAACTAGTTATAACTAGTACTTAGAGTATTTTATTGTTACATGCCTTGTGCTATTATCAGCTCAGAACAGAGAGATTGCGTGTTTTTTATACTCAATACTTTTTTTCTCTCACTCGCACGATCGAAATAAACCCATTTTGTATGAGCCTCCGCACCGAGCAGACCCACCAGCGAACCTGTTGCAAAAAACACGCCACCGTTGAAACACTCATTCGGTTGTATAAACATACACTCCACGAACAAGAAAAAGCATCGCCAATCACACAAGAAGACTTTGTAGAACCAACTCAAAAAACTATTCAAACAAAAAAAGAAGCTTCCGCAACACTGCGCATTGTTAACTCACTCTCAGTGCTCCCAAGTTTTTCCGAGTTGTATGCGAAATTCAGAGACACTCTACTCAGGTCATTAAAAAAGATTTCTAAAACTTCAAAGAAAAAACCAAAAAAAACCAAAGAGGTTGGTACAAAAATCAAAAAGAAACCAACCCTACCAAAACCACTGCGTTGGTTCACCAAGACCGTTGTGTATGACTACTTTGTGTCTTTTTTTATTTTAGGGAGATCTTTCCCTATACAAGCAGTAACTGGACTACTAATTGCTGGCATCCTCTTTACGAGCATTAACTATCTCTACACAGATATCTTTCAAGACCTCCCTGACCCAAAAGACCTAGTGGAACAACCTCTTCCCGTCTCAAGCAAGATTTTGGATCGAAATGGCAACATACTGTACCGCATGTATGAAGACGAAAACCGAACCATTGTGCCGCTTGAAGAAATCCCCATTACCCTCATTCAAGCAACTATTGCTATTGAAGATCAAGATTTTTACAACCACTACGGCTTTTCTATTAGAGGCATTATCAGAGCTTTCGTTTCAAACCAGCAAAGTAAATCAGTACAAGGAGGCTCAACCCTAACTCAACAGCTGGTTAAGAATCGATTGCTCTCTCCTGAGAGAACATTCCAACGAAAGATTAAAGAATTAATCTTAGCAGTCCTTGTTGAGAACACTTACAGCAAGAATGAAATTCTCGAAATGTATCTCAATCAAGCTCCCTATGGAGGCTCAACGTATGGAGTCGAAGAAGCTGCACAAACTTTTTTTGGAAAAAAAGCAAAATTCTTGACGCTCTCAGAAAGCGCTCTCCTTGCTGGCCTTCCCGCCTCACCAACCGTGTACTCTCCATACGGCTCTCACCCAGAACTTGCTAAGGCTCGACAAGTCGAAGTCCTCCGTAGAATGGCAGAAGAGGGATTCATTACCTGGGATCAGGCAGAGCTGGCCTCAGCAGAAGAAATTGTGCTCACTCCTCGAGGCATTGAAATCGAAGCTCCACATTTCGTAATGTACATCAGGTCACTGCTGGCAGACCGTTATGGAGAAGAACTTGTGAACAATGGTGGACTCATTGTTACAACCACCCTTGACCTACCAACCCAAAAAACCGCTCAAGACATTGTCACTACCGAAGTTGACTCAATACGAAGGCTGAGGGTTTCAAACGGAGCAGCCCTCGTTACCAATCCACAAACAGGAGAAATTCTCGCAATGGTTGGGAGTACCAACTACTTTGATTTTGAACACGATGGACAAGTTAATGTCACTGTAAGACCACGACAACCAGGTTCTTCGATCAAGCCACTCACGTATGCCTTGGCACTTGAAAAAGGAAATACACCTTCGACATATATTGACGATGCCCCCATCACATATACAGCCGCTGGCTCCCCACCTTACAGCCCAAAAAACTATGATGGTAAATACCACGGAAAAGTTACCCTCCGAGAAGCACTTGCTTCTTCATACAACATTCCAGCAGTTAAACTCTTAGCAGAAGTCGGAGTAGCCACCTTGCTAGAGCGTGCTCCCGAATTCGGCATCACTACTTGGGATGACCCGTCTCGATTTGGATTATCACTTACCCTTGGAGGGGGTGAAGTTCTTCTCACCGAGATGGCAGAACTTTACGGAACACTTTCAAACCAAGGAAAACACACATCACTTAATCCGATCATTGAAGTCAAAACGTACGATGGAACTATTCTCTACGAGAATCTCTGCATAAAAAATGGTACGTGTCAGTCTCAGCAAGTCATCTCACCAGCGATCGCCTACCAAATCACTGACATTCTCAAAGACAACCAAGCCAGAACACCAGCCTTCGGCCCGCAATCAACGTTAACCATTCCTAACCAAGAAGTTGCCGTAAAAACAGGAACTACTAACAATCTACGTGACAACTGGACCATCGGATACACAACAAATCGGCTAGTAGCTGTCTGGGTTGGTAATAATGACAACACTTCAATGAGCTATGTTGCCTCTGGTATTACAGGTGCCTCACCTATCTGGAATAAAATTATTAGGACACAACTCTCCGATGAAAATCCCCACACCTTCACTGTTCCTGAATCTATTATGTTTGCCGAAGTCTGTACAAGAACCTCGATAGGAGCTCGCAGATACAGAGAAGCCTTTATTGTTGGCACACCAGTCACACCAAAATGTCAAGAAAACGGACAACTCATCCCAGCTGTAAACGGAACCACAGTTCCAAATCTCATCTTTTCAACACAGCAAGAAGGCACAACTATCGAAAAATCTAGAGGAGCCAGATTGCCAACCCAATCAACACAGTTACTAAGAGAATAATTGGAGAAGCCAGTTTTTCCAACTTTTCAGCTCGTTTTTTTTGTAAACGCTTACGCTGTTTTTCCTCACGAGCTTGCTGCTTTTCCGCTTTTCGCTCTTCAATCTCTTCAGTTAATGCTTGAATTTCTTCCGGTGTAGGCATGTCACCCTTTCTGAATCTTACCGATCCATCATCACCCGTACTTTATCAACAATCAGTCGTACAACCTGTGGAATTTTTAAATCGCTGGTGTCAATGACCCAAGCATCATCAACAATTTGAAGTGGATCATTCACACGTTCTGTGTCATTTTTGTCTCGAATTTTAAGTTGCTCAAACACATCATCATAACTCACGAATTCTCCACGCTGAAGTGCCTGTAAGTGTCGTCGTTTAGCACGAACTATGTCCGAACCAGTGAGGTAAATCTTTAAGTCTGCATCGGGAAGCACCCGATACGTAATGTCTCTACCTTCCATTACTACATTTTGGGTACCAGCAATAATTTGTTGCTTTTTTACTAAGACTTCACGTACTTTGGGAAGCGCTGCAACAATCGAAACCTTAGAACTAATGCTCTCAGTCCTGATATCCCAAGAAATATCCTCACCATCCAAAAAAACAGTCGTTAAACGACCATCTTTCTCTGAGTGACTTGGATTACGCATCTGAATATTACTTAATCGAATAAGTTTAACTATTGCTGGTTCATTTTCAAGATTGGTGCCTGCACGGACAGCTAACAGAGTTGCTACACGATACATTGCACCGGTATCAACATACAAAAAACCCAGCTGATCGGCAACCAAACGAGAAATGGTGCCTTTTCCAGCGGCGACAGGACCATCAATAGCAATCTGAAAATTCTGTCCAGGCATAACTACCTACTTCTTTTTAGCAGCTTTGCGAGTCTTTTTCTTGGTGGTCTTTTTAGCTGGGGCTTTTTTGGCAGGCTTGTCCATACCAAACCACTCATCTCTATCTGAAGTGAGAAGTCCTCCAAGTCCGACAACAATAAGAATAATTGGCCACAAATTCCAGAAAGCTCTTGGGAGCATTCCCAGGTTAGAAGCTAAAAAAATAAGTCCTAAAGTGACCATGGCAACTGGCCAGAATACGCGTTTTGGCATATATGTTTCCTCCTCAGAAAGTCTATTTAACAAATAGTATACTCAAATCAAAGAAAGAATTCTAGCGATACTTCATCTCACGAGCAATTTCACGTTCTAGATCCCGTTTTTTGATACGCTCACGTTTTTCGAACTTCTTGAGACCTTTTCCAATTCCTACCTGCACCTTTATATATCTACCCACTGCATCAATCGAGAGTGGCACAAGCACAACCTTTTTCTGTTCTTGTTGAGCTTGCAAATCAGTAATTTCTCTCTTGGAAAGAAGCAGTTTTCTCGTTCGAGTTGGATCATAATCTTTGCGAGGATCCGAAAATTTGTATGGAGAAATGTGTGCATTAATCAGGAAAAGCTCGCCACCAACTAACTTGACGTAACTTCCCTTCAGACTTCCCTGCTTCAATCTCAGACTTTTCACTTCTTGACCGCTCAAAACAATTCCAGCAGTTACTGTACTAGAAATCGCATACTCCGCTCGTGCTTTTTTATTTGGAACAAGAACCATACTGGTATTATACCAGGCAACACAAGGAAATTTTTGAGCTATTAGATATCTAACCGATACACAACGGAACCACTGATCGCATACACATTTAACTCATCACTCGAAGGAATAATGTCGGTGACAGCTCCCAGAGAGGTATTACTGATTTCCTTAATAAACTCGCCCGTCTTAAGAAGAACTACCACTCTGCTTCGGGCTGGCTCTAGTACAAAAAGATACTTGCCATCAGTCACACTTCTTACAATAACCGAAGAATCAAATTGTTGCTGGATGGCTTTGATTGCAAAATCCTCAGATCTTCCTCGGGTAAATTTGAGAATGCGTCCATCATTCATTCCCAACCAAACATCACCGTCAACAGAAATCGATGCCACATCTGCAAAATCAAGTCCTCGTGAAACCTCCTGCATCCATCCAATTGGATCGGAAAAACCATCATTTCCATATGAATACCGATAGATATTTCTTTTTTCTGGGTTAACTACATATAAATAGTTTTCATAACTGGTAATAAATCGAGCATTTCTATTGGAATCTCCCTCTGGAATTTCTTCTTGATACTCAATTTCCTCAGTTTCTTGACTAAAGTCTGGAACTGAACCAATGCCAGCAGTAGTAAGGAACAACGGAGCATTCTCAAAAATTGTAGTATCAACGAGTAGTGACTCGGTGGAAACAGATGCTTTAGCAGCCTTTTTTGACCCAACCTCTAGTGAAACGATTGTTTTTTGCTCGGTATCAACAAAATACAACTTCTCTTGATTCAACAACATTTTTGAAGCAATGAAGTCTGAGCTCACCAAACGCAAATCATAAAAAACGGGCAACTCTTGAAGTGCGTCCATTCCAGAAATACTGGTGAATATGGTAGAAGCCTCTTGGTACGCATCTGAAATTACTTGGTAACTAATTGAACCCTCTTCATGCTGCGACTGCAAATCTTCAAGCTTTCTTAGAGCTTCGGACGCAACGTTCCTAGCTTCGAGTGGCTGATCCTGTGCCATTGCCTGTGCAGATGTTACTTCTTCAAGTAAAGGCCTCACATTTTCTTCTGCGAGCGATCGCTCAGAATTACGTTTAGAGATAACAAGGAGTACAACTGCTGCCGCACAAATTATGATAGTGATCACTACAATGCCAGCGCGTGCCCGTTTAATTCGATTAGTATTCGATGTTTCGAGGTATACATCTTTACTTGGAATCAGACTTTTTAGAGTGTCTGGCAAGTCCTTGAAAAAACCAATTATGGATGTTCTTCTTTCCCCAGAAAATGCTCGCCCTGCCCCCGTACGAAGTGACCTGAATGCCCGCACAATGGGAGGAACTAGAACTTGAACTTTTTTCAAACCGCCACTTAGTACTCTACCAACTAAGCTGAGTGCTCTTGTCACACTCCCCACTAGATCAGAAAATGAAAAACTTGATTTTGGAGCCTCCGTTTCTTCGAGTGATGAACTCAATTCATGAGCAACATCCTCTTGTATCTGTACAGCTAGAGCCGATCTAACCGGATCTGAAGCTACACTATCATCCACATCTTCACTCATTTCTGACTCAGAGGAAGTTTCTAAAGCTGAAACCGAAGTACGTTGAGACACAGGTCGAGTTGACTTGTCGTGCTGATGATGTTCGTACTGGTGACCAACAACGCTTTCTCTAAATCCAACATTTTTTTCCTCTTCAAATGTGATAAATGCTAACGCCGAAAGCGATGAGTTATCTTCAGCATGAAGTCCCGGCACAACAGAGGCCACGATCGTGTCTGCATCGTATCCTTGTTCAAATTTAAGCTCGATTTCTGTGAAAAATCTGGCAGCAGAGAGTGTCGAAAACACTACAACATCATGAAGAGCAACTTTTCCCGTAATCAACTTAAGTTGGTGCCCCGAACTAAGAATTGTACCTATCTTACTATCTCGCTTCAACAAGACTGCACCATTAAAAGTTGCATATGCACATGCTTCTCCCGAAAAATATCCGGCTGAAAAAAGAGTGTGTACACCATTTTCTGCGGCTTGATCGATAATTTCTTCTAGAAGTTCATGGAACTCTTCAAGTGTTTGAATAACTTGTGAAGAAAAAAAGTTTGCAATATCACGACCCACATTACCTGCTTGAGTTCCCTCAATTGCAATACTTAATACAATCTTCACAGAAGAGTGTGGTGGAGACTCAACAACCTGAGACCATCCATCAAATTGGGGCAGGCCGATAATTGGTGTAACACGTACTTTCGGCATCTCTAGTATAGTTCTTTAGCTGTACTCTACAGACACACACTCAAGATGTGCGTGTTTGCAACTATTTGATCTATTTTTATCACAAAAACAAGACAAAATATACTAACAAAACAATTGCACAAGCCAAATGAATGAGGCTAACGAGTACTAAACGTCTGGTTTGTGGAGTCGTAACGGTAGCCCTCATTAACCCAATCTGGCGAGTAATAATTACAGAGACCAAAACATAGAGAAATGAAACCGCTACCAACAACCACTTAAACAGGGCTAAGAGATACCCTGCAGCATCTGCCTGGGTGAAACCTGGACCTGGAGAGACCATTAATTGAAATACCATTAGTGTGTCCTCCCTTCTATCTTTTCTCGCTCTTCTTCCAAGAGCAGATCATTAAGTATGGCTGTCACTTTTGCAGGTTGAGGAACTGCCTCAAACGTAATTTCCTGTTGAGCTCCTGCTGTCTGAATTAACACATTACCATAGTTAAAAAAGGTAGAAGAAAATCCTGCTGATTCAGAAGTAATATCTTCAATGTTATCTATTTTAGCTGAAGTAATATTTTTTTGAGCTAAACTAATAAAATCTACATCGATCACCCGCTCGTCCGTTAAAATGTACACGTTATAAAACCAAAGTAAGAATGATTGAAAGGAAAAACCAAAAAGGGCAAGATACCAAAGCGCAATAATGCCCAATTTATAACTAAATGGTAGCATGTCATAAACTGGAAAGTAACTGAAGCCAAGCGGCATCACTGCAAAAACAAGCGCAGTAATGACCCATTGAAGCTGAGTAATTGGATGCTTTCGAAGCAACAAGACAACATTCTCGGAAGCGGCCTGAGACTCGAAAGAAACACGAGTTGGTTTTGGAATAAAAGAGGTAAAGACACGATCGCAGTTTGGCTCTGCTGCCAAAACATCAGAGTATTCATCTACACTGCGATGCCGAACCGGTCGTTCCGTCCCAGAATGAGGGGACGATTTCGAAGAGTTCTTTTTCATTGTTTCCTTCTTCTTATACGTTGAGCTATCAAATACTTTTGGCATCTTACCGTATTATAGCATTTTTTCTATAACAACAGATTGGAAAACTTGAGAAATAGATAGCGGGAAGAAAAGCGATTATGAGCGCTTGAGAATAGACATAAAAGTCTGTTGATCGATCTCAACTTTACCGAACTGCTTCATACGCTTTTTACCCTTTGCCTGTTTAGCTAAGAGTTTCTTACGTCGAGTCACATCACCACCATACAGTTTGGCAGTCACATCTTTACGGAACGCCTTCAACGTTTCACGCGCAATAACTTTACCCCCAATAGCAGCTTGGATTGGTAACTCAAACATCTGCCGAGGCAGAATTTCTTTGAGTTTGGAAACAATTTTTCGACCCTCGTATTCTGCTTTCTCGCGTACTGCAATAAAGCTAAGCGCATCAACTGGCTCATGATTAAGCATAATCGAAACTTTAACGGCATCGACAGTTCGATACTCTCTCAAAGAATATTCCAGTGACGCATATCCAGAAGTTAACGATTTTAACACATCATGAAAATCTGTAATAATTTCTGCTAACGGAATTTCACATTCAATCAGCATGCGCTGCCCAATGTTTGTACTTTTTTTGAACTCACCTCGACGATCACGTACTAAATTAAGAATATCTCCCATGCGATCTCGGGGTGTATAAATGTGGGCAAACGCAATTGGTTCTTGAATAATCCGTATCTCAGCTGGATCTGGCATGTCGCCAGGGGTTTGAACATCCTTTTTGTTGCCATCTGTAGTTTCTACTTTATAGGTAACCGATGGCAACGTAGCAATAATTTCAAGGTTAAATTCACGACTCATACGTTCTAGAACAATTTCTGCATGTAAAATTCCCAAAAACCCAACGCGCAGCCCACTTCCCAACGCCATTGAGTGGGTACCAGTAAAGGTCAATGCTGCATCCCGAAGTGCGAGTTTTTCCATCGCGTCTTGCAAGAGGGTGAACTCTGCAGCATCTGTTGGGTATAACTCCATAAACACCATGGGTGTCGGTTCTTTGTATCCAGGCAACGGAGAAACCTTTTCACGAACAACATGCTCAGTGACCGTGTCACCAATTTTTAGAGTTCGAATGTCTTTAAGGCCTGTTGCGATGTATCCAACTTCACCAGCGTGGAGCATTTCAACTGGCTTCATTTCTGGAGAAAAAATACCGACTTCGATTGGCAAAAATGAAACTCCAGAACCTAAAAAGTGGAGTTTTTTACGAGATAACTCCCCATCAACAACCCGGACCAAACCAATGGCACCTTTGTGCACGTCATAGTGAGAGGTAATAAGCAAGGCGCGTGGTTCTGACTGAGGTTTACCTGTCGGAGCTGGAACTTTTTCAATCACAGCATCCAAAACCGCTTCAACGTTTATGCCAGTTTTGGCAGAAACCTGGATAATGTCCGAATCGTCACAATTACACAGTTCCATGATTTCAAGCATCACACGCTCAACTTCTGCCGAAGGCAAATCAACCTTATTAACCACAGGAATAATCGTTAAGCCAAGTGCTTTAGCTTGCTCATAGTTTGAAAGCGTCTGCGCCTGAATACCCTGAGAAGCATCAACAACCAACAAACTTCCTTCACAGGCAGCAAGTGACCTACTCACCTCATACCCAAAGTCCACGTGGCCAGGAGTATCAATCAAGTTCAAGATATAGCCTTTGTACTCCATGCGGGCTGGAGCTAACTTGATAGTAATACCTCTCTCTTGTTCAATTGGATTACTGTCCATAATGCGTTCTGCACTATTTGTGTCAGAAACCGTGTTAGTGATATGCAAAAAGCGATCGGTCAATGTTGTTTTACCATGATCGATGTGAGCAATAATCGAAAAATTACGTATCTTGTTTTGCATCTAGCGTTGTTTTTTTAGTAAAACGACTTGGCATCTTTATAGAATACCAAGCCGATCTTTTTCTGAATAGTTGTATCTAAACTTATTTCTTCGCTGTCTTTTTTGGAGCAGCTTTCTTGGTTGCTTTTTTAACAGCAGCCTTTTTTGGAGCAACTTTCTTGGTTGCTTTTTTAACAGCAGCCTTTTTTGGAGCAACTACAGCTACTTTCTTTACTCCTGTTTCTGAAGCTGGCAACATCTTACTCAGCTGACTCTTTACACGAGCAGCTTTATTTTTCTTAATGATGTTCTTTTTAACAGCACTATCAACTGCAGAGAAAGCTTGACGCAATGCTGAGGCAGTTGGATTTTTCTTGAAAGCATCCGTCATTGTCTTAATACGTGACTTAACGCGAGAGTTAATAACTGTCTTGCGTTTGCTAACACGTAATGCTTTTTTTGCGTTCTTTAAGATTGGCATAGTTTTTTGTATTCTTACGTACTCTTTACTACAAGTATATTTAGGTACTGCGCGTTGTTTTCAACACTAGGCAGTGATTATAACTCAAATGTATCGAGAATTCAATAGAATTCATTGCATTACTCCTGGCAGTAGAATTTCAAGAGATAGTTTGAGTAAAACAGTTTTTTCTGATGACGCATAGTAGCAGTAGCTACTTAAGAAAGAAGAAAAAACTTGTTTTACCAAAATAAACTTGAAAGTATGCTGATGGGAGTAGTGTAATGAATTCATAAAAAAGCACTATAAGATACCAAAATACTCGAGTTGTATTTCGGTCAATTGGTTTCTATAATAGACACAATGCTGCCATTCAAAACAGAACAATTGTCAAAGTTCCTCATAAGTGGGAGCTGGCTCGAGAGACAACAAAATACCATCCTTTCTGCTGGTATTATTATTGCCACGGCCAATTTATTCTCGTTGATCGCAGGTGTTCTCCGTGACCGAGTGTTACTTGGGCAGTACTATGGTCCAGGTGTAGCTGGCGAACTCTATACAGCTTTCCAACTTGCATTCCAGGTTCCTGATACCATGTACCAACTCATTGTCCTTGGAGCTCTTTCTGCGGCATTTATTCCTATTTTTACAGAGACAAGAAAAAAATTCTCAGAAAAAGAAGCCTTCCAGTTAACTTCAATTGTAATGACGCTGCTATTACTTGCCTTCATTGCCCTGGGGGTGATTGTTTTTATTTTTTCGGATCAAATCACCATGCTCCGAACTGGCTCTGAATTTACTCCGTTACAGATTAAAGTCGCCTCAGACTTAACTAAAATAATGATCTTAGCTCAAGTTTTGTTTGCAATTTCAAACTTCTATACAGGTATTTTACAGTCATATCAACGTTTTATTGTACCTGCAGTCAGTCCACTTTTTTACAACTTAGGTATCATTTTAGGTTCATACATTTTTTATGACCGCTTTGGTATTTATGGAGCTGGTATTGGCGTTCTCATTGGGGCATTCCTGCACATGATTCTGCAATTCCCGCTTGTGTATAAACTCGGGTTCAGATACTCATTCTCACTCAATTACAAATTCCCTGGCGTAAAAAAAATGTTCTCACTTATGCCTGCCAGAGTGCTCACCTATAGCCTGACTGAGATTCAAAATTTAGCACTTGGCTACTTCGCCACATCTATTGGCAGCCTTTCTTTCATGATTATCAAGTTAGGACTCCGCCTAATGACCATGCCGATTCGACTGTTTGGTGTTTCAATAGGTCAGGCTTCGCTCCCTTTTTTGTCTGAAGAATCTGGAATGAAGGATACAAAAAAATTTCGAGTGTTGGTTGTCCAATCACTTAATCAAATTACTTTTTTTGCCTTACCCGCATCAATCCTACTACTTATCCTAAGAGTTCCAATTGTTCGTTTAGCCTACGGAGCCAAAAATCTTGACTGGACCTCAACCCTTTCTATTGGAAGAGTTGTCGCTATCTTGGCAGTTTCTGTTGCTGCTCAGGCACTAGTTCAACTACTCATTCGAGCATTTCATGCACTTAAAGATACCAAAACCCCATTTTTTGTGACCGTGATTGTTGTTTGCCTGTATTTAATCATTGCAAATTACTTTGTATTCTTTACTGACCTTGGCATCCTAGGCCTAGCAGTATCCACCGCTACCGTGGCACTTGTCGAACTTGCCCTGTTTTTGATCCTCTTACATAAAAAGGTTAATGGTCTTTTCGACAGATCTTTCATAATTCCTCAAGCGAAAATGCTCATTTCAAGCTTCTTAATGGCTGTCTTCTTATATCTCCCATTCCGAGTTTTAGACGAACTAGTTTTTAATACCAGTAAAAGTATTGAGCTCTTAGCACTTACTATTGTGACCAGCACAATTGGCTTTTTGGTGTATATCTACTTTTCTGCTTTACTGCAAGTTCGTGAGTTGGCACTTATTTCTGGGCTAGCTAAACACTTCTCATTCTGGAGAACTGGGCTTGATAAAACTCAAGAGTTTGTGTATGAGCCTAGCCTTGAGGATAGAGACCTACAGTTATAGACAAGATCCCATCTAAGTCTCTGCTTGGTGAAGCAAAAAAAAACTTGTATACTGATACTATTGCATTTTAATCTTTGCAATCACCATGAAAAAAAAACCCACCTCAATCAAGATTAATCTACTTCCAAAAGACCCGTTTTTTTCAACGATCCCTGGTCGCATTCTTAAGTGGGCACTCTCTGCAGGTCGTTATGTGGTTATTGCTACAGAGCTCGTGGTTATCGTCAGTTTCGCTACACGCTTTACTCTCGATAGACAAGTAACAGACCTTAATGACTCAATTGCAAGTAAAGAGTCAATTATCAAATCGTACGGTGAATTAGAGCAGAATTTTAGAACAGCTCAAGAAAAAATATCCAGTTATCAACAAATCTACCAAGAAAGTAATATTGTTAACACGTTTGCCGATATAAGAGAAATCATTCCAGACGGCATTGTACTCGACAACTTGGTCATCAACACGGATACTATTATTGTTTCTGGACAAGCACTTACCCAGACAGCCTTCAATTTACTGGTAAACAACGTCCAACTCTCTGACAAATTTCACGAAGTGTCTGTAGATAGAGTTGAATCAAATGACAACTCCAAAGACCTCGGTTTTACATTCAGTCTCAGAGCTAAAACGAGAATCGTTGAAAAAAAAGCAGAAGCCAAAACAAACACAGAAAAAGTCGACGTCCTCGACAGAACAGGGGGACTCTAAGATATGGTAGACACAACTCATAAACGCCAAAAACAACTAGCCACCATGCTAGATGCTTTTTATAGCAATCCTGTTGCAAAAGTCTCGCTCGAACTTTTCCTGACAGTCGGATTGGTTATCTTTTTAGCTATGTTTGCTATTCGACCCACATTACTCACTATGTCTGAGCTTTTAAAAGAAATTGAGGATAAAACAGAACTCGAAGAACAACTCACTAAAAAAGTTGCTGCCCTCGGCAGTGCACAATCCATTTACTTAACCATTGAGAAGAGACTCCCAGTTCTGGACGAAGCTATTCCATCCGATCCAGAAACAATAAAAACTCTTAAAATAATTGAAAAGATTGCCAGCGAAAATGAGGTTGTTATTGGTTCAATTTCACTCCCAGAAGTGCCGGAATCAGATGAAGCAACTCAAACTACCGTACTCTCTAGATCTAACTTAGAAATGGGAATTAGTCTTGCGGGTGATTACACTTCGATCAGGGATTTTGTCTCGGGCTTACAAGATAGTCAGAGAGTATTTGTAGTTGATTCCATAGTTTTCAGAATTTCTGAAAACCGCAAAGAAAAACAACTTCGTGCAACGATAAAGGTATTAGCTCCGTATTTTGGAACAGCAGGAATAGCAAATGAAAAAAAGTAGCATGATGGATCAGCTTAAAAGTCTTCAGCAGGGACAACAACTGTTAGCCATTGTTATTCTCTTTTTGGTCCTCACATTTGCATGGATCTTTTTAAGCATCTTTGCGGGACAACGAGAATCAACCATCAGCCCTGCCCTTCAAAATGCAGCAAAGCCACTCACTCCTCAAATTGATGAAGCAACTCTTGAGACAATCGAAAACAAACGATCCTACAGTGACGAAGAACTCGATAATTTCACTATCTACAAAATCATCACCGTGAACCGTGGCAAGGAACAAAAAGTTGTTCCAATTACCTATGATGAAACTGAAGAAGAATACCAAGTATCAGGATCACTCGAAGATATCTTGGGTGCTTCCACTGAGAATGATAAAAACCAACCAGCCACGAGCCGAACATCTGCCCCAAGTCCAACGGCCACAACAACTCCTGAAATCTCTCCTCAACCCAACCCGGACGCAACAATTCCTCCAGCTTTGTAATGTAAAAACATCTGTACCAGAAAGACTAGAAAGTATGCTCAGGTGATTTTTCTGATGAGTTCAGTCTAATTGAGAGTTTTTGACCCATTATCTTCGGTTCTTCTTCGCGTTGTCATCTCGACTAAATATCGATACAGTAGTACTAAGACATATTGCGAAATTGACAAAAAAATTATTTCACAACAAGTCTAGAGTGTTCCACTCTTTTGTTTATATTGGAAAGCTATGTTTGGATTAAAGAAAAAAGCAGCCCCAGGACCAACCCTTACGGCAGCAACTCCAAAACCACTACCACATCAGCAAAGACCTAGTAAAGTTTGGCAAAAACGTATCCCAACTCTAGCTGGACTAGCTGTATTAATTGTGGCTATGGTTGCCGGAGTTCTTCTTTTTGGAGATGGAACTGGCGTTTTTGCTCCACGAGCAACACCACAAACAACTCCAAAAAATATTAAAATCACCAATGTCACCGATAAAAGCTTTACCGTGTCGTTTCTTACCGACGAATCTACTCCGGCATTTATCAAATACGGCGTTAGCTCTGGGGAGCTCAAAAATCAAGCAGGTGATGAACGTGATCAAATCACTGGTACAGTACAATCTTACAACACACATCACATAACCGTTCGCGGACTAACACCAAACACAACCTACTTCTTCACTTTGGGCACTGGTTCAAATAGTACTTTCACCAATAGTGGGAATCCGTTTCAAGTTAAAACTGCTTCTGCAGCAGGTACCCAACCAGTCGCAAAAACAGTCTATGGAAGTGTTACCACTGAATCTGGAGCCCCAGCCGAAGGTGCAATTGTCTATGTTAAACACTCTCAAGCTGGAGAGCTTTCTTCGCTCGTAAAAAGTTCTGGAAGTTGGGCGGTATATCTCTCAAATGCACGAACACTCGATGGCTCGAACTATGCATCAATCGGTGATAATGACAACTTGTTAGTCAGCGTACAAGGGCCTGCACAGACTAAAAAGGCTCAGATCACTACTACTGTTTACGCAGCTCAACCAGTAGAAACCATCGCCTATGGTCAGACCTCTACACAAGTAACTGGGCTTAATACTTCAAACACTCTCACTGCTACAGAAGAGGAAACTACAACAACTCAGAGTGCCACTAACACTCAGCAAATGGCTCCTGAAGAAACACCGATGACATCAGGAGAAGCCCCGGTCACAACCGAAAACCCTGAAGAAGCATCAGATAGTGCCCAGCCAGCCATCACCATCGTGGACATAGAAGAAGCAAAAGTTGCCACCCCAACTGTCACCACAACACAACCAAAAATTGTTGGTAAAGCTGTTCCAAATGTGACAATTTCGATTGAAGTCCACTCAGAGACTCAAATTAATCAAGAAGTCACTGCTGATGCAGAAGGGAACTTTGAGTTGGACATCGAAGCCCTTTCAGAAACATTAGAACCAGGAGAGCACACAGTTACCTATAGCTACACAGACCCAACAACGGGGGAACTCGTCGAAGAAACTGTTACCTTCTTTGTAGCCGAAAATGCTACCGCAAATCAGGCATATGGATCTGGAAACCCCTATCCAATGCCTTCACCTTCTCCTAGCCCATCACCAAGCCCAAGCCCAACTATGGAAGCAACTGCCTCGGCAGAAGCCACCGAAGAAGCACGTGTCGCCTTACCTGCAACTGACGAAGCCATTCCAGTATCAGGGTCAGTTGGAACAACCTTCGCCTTAGTAATCGGAGGACTCTTCTTCATCATCTCAGGTGTCTGGAGCTTCTGGATCTCCACTCAACTCAAACGAGGTGAGCTCGAAATCTAAATTAAGGTTTTCGGACTGTTACTCAATAAAAAAATCTGTAGTTCGTTGCATAGCTTGTGTAAAAGCTGTGCCAGTGATATTGTGTCCCCCACTTTGATATTCATATAATTCAAATGGAATAGTCGTTTTCTTCAAAATTTCTGCAAGACCTCGTGAGTACTCAATACTGACCACATCATCATTTACAGCATGATGAACTTGTATGGCCGTTGTAACCTCATCCAGATAGTTTGTTGCAGGAACTTGCTGCCAAAACCATGAATCTGTTGTATACGATCCATACATATCGCGGAACTGCTCACGTTCTCTGCTGCGCACTGAGTTAGTCTCCGGTGGTGAATAACTTGCGTCACTAATGCGATACTCTGCAAAATCATCATATGTATAGACAGCTCCAGCCCAAATAACTGCTTTGGCAATGTTTTTCTTGGCGGCAACAGCACGAAGTACAACATTTCCGGCCATTGAGTGTCCCCACAACCCAATGTTGGTGGAATCAACATACTCTTGTGTTTCTAATGCTGCATATGCATTGAGAGTATCAATAACATAGTTTCCGGAATAGTATGCGCCGCTTGCCACGCCCTCAGAATCTCCATGGCCACGTAAATCTATCTTCAGCACCACGATGCCACTTCGAGCTAAGTAATCGATATGGGAATCATACCGCTCAGTTGTTCTATATGACTCAGGCGGAATATATCCATGAATAAACACAACAGCTGGAAAGCCATTTGGTGGAACTTCACCTTTTGGAATCGTGAGTAAAGCATTAATCGTTAATCCATCTGAATCATACTTTGTAATATATGAAGTGTATGTGCCTGTGCTTTGGTATTGCTGAAGTTTTCCTAGTGAACTGGTAAAGGACCGAGAGCGTAGATATGGTATTGTCATTTCTTGAAAAGGAAATGGTGTTGGTGAGGGCTCCACCTTTTGAGCAACTGTTTCGGCCACCTTTTTTAGTGGGGCCAAAGCTGTTTCTGGAAAGCTGTGGGTAAACGCAACCATTCCCAACAAAGTGAAGAAAATAAAAAATTTCAGAATAATCAGGCTTTTTTTAGACATATCTCTATGATAATAGATTGAAAAATATCAAAAAAGGCACAAAAAAAGCGCTTAATTCTGGCCTCGACCTATCTTTACATCCAGTTGCCCGGACACTATTGTTGGCGCTAAGGCGTTTCAAGACTCTGTTCGGGAAGGGAAGAGTTGGTTCCACCTTGCTCGAGAGACCAGAATTAAACGCTTTTTATAAGCTGACTAGGAATTATACATTCATAGTCTATGTTAACTAGTGAGGTATTCACTAGCAAGTGAAGAAAATCTGTCATGCCCAAATATCGATGTGCAACGAGTGACCATATCTAATTCATAAAATATGTTCAGTCAACGATTAGTACAGTTAGGCTTAATCTGTCACCAGACTTACACCGACTGCCTATCAACGTGGTGTTCTCCCACGTGTTTAATGGAGATAGTTCATCTTGAGATTGGCTTCCCGCTTAGATGCTTTCAGCGGTTATCCATAATAAATGTAGCTACCCAGCAATGCACTTGACAGTAACAACTGGAACACTAGGGATTTACTCACTCCGGTCCTCTCGTACTAGGAGCAAACTCTCTCAACTATCTAACGCTGACGGCGGATAGAGGCCGACCTGTCTCACGACGGTCTGAACCCAGCTCGCGTACCGCTTTAATAGGCGAACAGACTAACCCTTGGGACCTTCTTCAGCCCCAGGATGCGATGAGCCGACATCGAGGTAGCAAACCGCGCCGACGCTAGGGACGCTTAGGCGCGATGACTCTGTTATCCCCGAGGTAACTTTTATCCGATAAGCCCGGTGTCTTCCACAAAACACACGAGGATCACTATAACCTGCTTTCGCAACTGCTCGGCTTGTATGCCTCACAGTAAAGCACTCTTCTGCTATTGCACGTCCGGCCTGATTTCCATCCAGGCTAAGAGTACCATTGCGCGCTTGCGTTACTCTTTAGCAAGCAACCTCCCCAGTTAAACTACCCACCAGACAGTGTCCCTGGTCAAGTTTGCATTGACCTTAGGTGAGAAAATATGTACAAAACGGGTGGTATTTCACTGATGAATCCAACAAAATGAAGGATTCTCCCACCTATACTAAACAATTCCATACACATTCTCAGTGCCAAGTTGTAGTAAAGCTCTACGGGGTCTTTTTGTCCTGCCGTCAGTAGGCCGCATCTTCACAGCCATTTCAATTTCGCCGAGTAATAGTTCAAGACAGTATGGGGCTTGTTAAACCTTTCGTGCGGGTCGCCAATTAAGCGACAAGGAACTTCGCTACCATAGAACAGTTATAGTTACTGCTGCCGTTCACCGGGGCTTCCATTAGAGGCGTTCGTACAAGTACGACCACCCCCGCAGTTAACCTTCCGGCACTGGGCAGGCTTCAGCCCGTATACTTCCTCTTGCGAGTTTGCACAGACCTGTGTTTTTGGTAAACAGTCAACCCCATGACATTCACTGCGCCTCTCTACATTGCTGCAGAGAGGAGGGCATCTCTCTAAATTACGCCCAGCTGTTTTGCCGAATTCCTTAAACTACTTTCTCTCGCTCTCCTTAGTCTACTCGACCAGACCACCTGTGTCGGTTATCGGTACGATTTGATTGATCTCTCCTTGCGAAGCTTTTCCAGGACAAAGAAATCGCGTGTAACACCTTTTCCGAAGAATTGGTGTCCCATCACACATCAGATAAACGCCCGAACGGATTTGCCTATCCGGACTGCTTTTGTGCTTAGACTGAACATTCACCGCTCAGCACACGGTATCCTCTACCGTCCCTCCCCAAGTCAAATGAGACCAACCAAGGACAGGAATATTAGCCTGTAATCCATCGGCTACTCTAGCTTTTGCTAGACTCACCTTAGGGTCGCCTAACCCGCACACGACGAACGTGGGTGCGGAAACCTTGGTCATTCGGAGTCGGGGATTCTCACCCCAATTTCGCTACTCATGCCGGCATTCTCACTTCTGATCGCTCCAGTCAGTCCTCACGGCTGACCTTCAATGCACACAGAACGCTCCCTTACCGCTCCTAGAATAATAAATTATCTAGAAACCCTAAGCTTCGGTTGTATATTTGAGCCTCGTTGGATTTTCGGCGCGCTGTCCCTCGGCTAGTGAGCTGTTACGCTTTCTTTAAAGGATGGCTGCTTCTGAGCCGACCTCCTAGGTGTTTTAGGGACAACACTTCCTTTACCACTAAATATACATTTGAGACCTTAGCTGTAGGTCTGGTTTGTTTTCCTTTTGCTCCTGGAACTTAGCTCCCAGGTGCTGAGTGCCGCGAAACATTAACAGGGTATTCGGAGTTTGACTAGATGCTGAAGATTTCTCCCCAGACACCAGATCAGTGCTCTACCCCCCTGCAACTTCACGCGACCCTATACCTAAATATATTTCAGGGAGAACCAGCTATCTCCGGGTTCGATTGGCATATTACCCCTTACCACAGCTCATCCGAGCATCTTGCAGCATACACCGGTTCGGCCCTCCACCCCGATACTATCAGGGCTTCAGCCTGGCCATGGTAAGCTCACCCGGTTTCGGGTCATTCAATAACTACAAGGGTCGCCCTATTCAGGCTCGCTTTCACTACGGCTTCGGTACGAAATACCTTAACCTAAAGCAGTTATCAAATACTCGCCGGCTCATTCTTCAATAGGCACGAGATTACACAACAAGTGTGCTTTCTCTGATTGTTAGCAAATAGTTTCAGATTCTATTTCACGGGGTCTTCAACCCTTCTTTTCACCTTTCCCTCACGGTACTCGTTCACTATCGGTCTTATTTGGTATTTAGCCTTGGAGTGTGGTCACCCCAGATTCAGAAAGGAGTTTGCCGTCTCCTAACCTACTCAGGATACTTCTACGCTTTCATCAAGTTTTGTGTACGAGACTTTCACTCTCTTTGGTCGCTTATTCCACAGCGTTCTACTACTATCAGAAATACGATGTTGAAGTCCTACAACCCCAGTATAAATACTGGTTTGGGCTCTTCCCTGTTCGCTCGTCGCTTACTAAGGGAATCTCTTTCGATTTCTCTTCCTGCACCTACTTAGATATTTCAGTTCGGCACGTTTCCCCCCTAGAACTCAAGGTTCTAGGGCAACTACATCTTCATGTAGCCAGGTTACCCTATTCGGACACCGACGGATCATCACCTTTTCCCGGTTACTCGTCGACTTTCGCGGGGTATACGTCCTTCTTCGGCCAAATAAGCCAAGGCATCCACTATTTGCATTAAATTACATATTTTACGAAATTATATTTAGCATGAGTTTAATTTTAGTTTTTGTTTAAAGATTAACTTTAAATAAATGTCTTTGAAATTAAAAATTGCATGTTACGTGTATTACACACGCACATACGGCCACTGACGTTGCCAATATTTGGCAAGTCATGACAGTTTTCTTCACTTGTTAATGAACAACATACTACCAACTAGATATAGTTGCTAGAAATTAGTTCCTCGAGGCCGGTGAGGCTATCCAAGAACTAATTTTTAACAACCACAAAAAATACCCTACGAGTCAAAGAGACTGGCAAGGCGGGTGTGGACCCTAAGGGACTCGAACCCTTGGCCTCCTCATTGCAAATGAGGCGCTCTAGCCAACTGAGCTAAGGGCCCAAATTGTGTATGTTTTCCTTTTAATTATTGAGGGATTCCCTATAAGAGAATGTCGAATTTTTTCGGACCCTCCTTTTTTGTTAGAAAAAGGAGCAGGTACGAAACATGCTGTGCATTTTTCGCTATTCTGTTTCCCGAACAGGACTCAGATTATAGAACATGGTTTTTTATTGTGCAAGCAGTAATTTACTTACCATTGATTTTAATTATGAACGCACTACAAACAATGGTAGAGTATACACCAAATTACAACAATGGAAAAGGGGGTTCTTTTTTGTATTCACTCAAGCCCTACATACCAAGTAAGTATTATCATAAAATAATCACAACAATCTGAATTGAATTTAAACACAGAAGCACTGCTCTCATTTTTAGTAGGATGTATGTTATTAAAAATATCTAATAATGCTATCTCAATACTTCCCGTTGTTGTATCTTTTAAGATATGAAAATAGTGTGGCATTAAAAGAACATTCCCATCTGCTGCCCGTTGTGCTATCTCGATTAATTGCGAATGAATTGTAACTAAATCACTCTCACTGAGTTTCATGGCCTTCAACTCATCAAGTTGACTCTGTTTCATGCCATCACTATGACCCCAGATGAGCTTTTTCCCCCCCTCTGATAAATCGCTCATAACTAAATAGAGCATATCATTAGAACTCCAGTAACGAACAACATTCGGAACTAAGATGCCAAGTTTTCTTAATGTTCTATAGCCTGCAGCTATACTCCTAAGAGCCTGAATAGAGTCATAATTTTTTGGGTACTCCTTAAGTACCAATGGATACCGTGTGTTATGATTATTTTCGAGAGAAGGAGCTGTGTTCTTTCCCAAAAGAATATTTGCAATAAGTTTTCTACCTTCAGCACCACCAACTGGTAAAAAAGATAATTGACTGATCTCTAACGGTCTAACAGGCCTAGGAGCTTTTCTTCCTTTAAAAACCAACCTTTCAAGGTAAACAGGGCCCTCTGACCAATTCATATTAGTAATTTATAAATACCTCAACCATATAATACCAAAAGCAATCAGACTATTTACAACTACAAGTGGCACGGCTAAAGCCAAATATTTGAAAAATGGCGTTTTCCAGCCTTCTTTTTCTGCCTGACCAAAGGCAATCACATTACAGGCAGCGGCAATTGGTGATCCAGCTCCACCAATTGAAGTACCTAAATTTAGTGCCCACCAAAGTGGATAGACTGCTAGGCCGGACTTCTCCATAACTTGGATGGCCCCTACCATAGTAATGTTGTACGGAACGTTATCTATAAAGGTTGAGAGCAATGCAGAACCAGTTGCCATCATCAAGGTCAGCACAGTCATACTTCCCCCAGCAATGCCCACTAACTGTTCGGCCAAAATATCAATAACATTATTAAATTCGAGTGCTCCTACTACTATAAAGAGCCCCATAAAGAAGAAGATAATTTCCCAATCGATAAGGTCCCGGAAAACCTTGTGGGGTTTGCGATGAAAAATCATCATAGCCAAGAATGAACCACCAATAGTTAATGTCGCATTATCGAGGGTAATTCCGGTCAAATCATGAATATATTCTTTAGTAATCATCAACACAATAACGATTAAAAGTATTGGCAAGCCTTTATAGAGCACCATTCTATCTTTGAGTGCTGAGGCTGGCTTGAAATGTTCAACATCTTTTTTATTAACTTTGACGGGAGCTAGATCTTTTCGAAACACAAAAAAGCTATACAAAAGTGTCACTACAGAAAGTATCAGCACAATCACACCTGAGTTAGTAATAACCTCGACGAAGCTTAAGCCAACAACTTTAGCCTGATAATACGTCGTTGGATCTGAAATCGGCGTCATAGCTCCACCCAGATTTGCCATCATCACCGTTACAAAAAAATATGGGAGGTATGGTAGTTTAAATGACCTGATTAAAATCACCAAAATTGGGACTACTATTAATATAGTCGGAATGTTGGAGAAAAACGTCGTCATTAACAGAGTTAAATAGCCAATTGCAATCAGCAGTAACTTTGGGTTACCTTGCACAAATCGGACTAACCAAATTGCCAGCGCCTCAAATACACCGGACTCTTTAACAATTCCAACTAACACCATCATGCCGATCACAAATCCTAAAATATCAAGATTGTGGGCAATAAAGGTAAAGGCATTCTCTTGAGAAGTATGTGTTCCCGAACGAAACACCTGCATTAAAATAAGCACCGTTGCTCCAAGAATTGAGACAATAACTTTATTAAGCTTTTCACTGATCAAAAAAAAGTAGACAATTGCCAAAACAATGAGCGAGATGATGGAAAAAATGGACAGGCCGAGGTTCATATATTCGTGTTAGTCTGTATCTTTATCTGCTACATCTTTGAGTTCTTTGTAATATTTGGGAAGTCGCATGCCATAGGCAAGTGCTTTTTTAATTTCTGAACGAGTGACGACTCCTAAAAGTTTACCCTTATCAATAACAGGGACTATATACAAGTCATTTTTGAGAAAGTCAGCTGTGACTGCCATAATGTTGTCGTGCAAGTTGACCACAGTAAAGTTCTTGCGCATCACAGTTTTTACCGAGTGATCCATAATCTCCATACAGTTTTCACTAAAAAAACCAGGCCTGTACATTGCTGCTGCCATCTGGACATTGCGTCGAAACTGACGAGGAATAGTGGCGGCAGCGATATCTTGGAGTGCCAGTACTCCAGTTACGTGACCTTGGGCATTGGTGACAATCAGTCCATTTACTTTTTTTGAAATAAAAATCTTTAAAGCCTCAACAACCGTTACCTCTTCTGAAACAGTAATAGCATGAGGATGGTACAGTTCTGAAATGAGCATACTACTATAGTAGCAACTCTCGACTATCGTTGTCTAGATAACAAATAAAGAAATTTTGAGTGAAAGTATCCTCTCTGCAGGGCATGCCAGACTCTCTTGTCTGTCTGCCCTGCAGGAGTATCGCTCCTACTGTATTTGAAAATGCTGTCTGCTTCGTTCCAAAACATCCGTGCTATAAAAAAACAGGTGCTTTGGAAACCGAAGCAGACAACGTGTTTTTGTTGTCTGCTCGGAGTCTTCATGCGACTAATGCTTATGGAAATGGGTTTTGGTCACCCCTGGGAACATGGGCCGCAAGGAAGCGACGGTGAGTGTTATCGAACCCAGGAGCCACCCAGGCCACTCTGTGAGGAACATAATAATGTCCGTAGCGCCCTTCAGGACGCGCTGCATTCCCTCACCAAACATGCCAACAAACAATTTTGCCAACATGAATGGGTAAGGGAGCAAGCTTGCACCCAAAAGCACCCAACCCAAAACGCCATCTGCAACGCCCACGAAAACGGGTAGCACCACGAACGGCGCAAAGGTTACCGCTGTTAACAATGTGGCGCCACCACAAGCGTGGTAATGCAGGAAGTTGCCAGAGCGTGAGCCATGCTCACATCGGCCGTCCATGCACTCCACTGAAAAATGCAACTTACTTGCGTAGGCCATCATCGAGCCCAAGAAAGCGAGGGCATGAGTGATGACCGCCAGGCAGATACGCAAAGTGGCAAAGAAAGTCAGGAAATGCGCCAACCCCCAGAAGGGTGTTCCTGCCTGGATTGGTTCCAAACTCAACACCAATCCCAGTAAAAATAGCTCAGGGATCGGCATTGATGCCAGTAGGCCACCACCTGGCAACTTCAGAACGAAAGTATCACCTACTTGCTCATAGAATACGCGCCCCCAACCAAGCAGCAAAGCTGCTCCTGTTGCGACGAGCGCATAAATGAGCGCCGGAATGAGAAACAAATCTGCATTTGCCAGTGTATGAGCAAATGCTTCCTGAAAAATCCCTACAATATCCAAAATGACCTCCGAATTGGTCTAATCTCTCCTGCACAACAAAATTTTCAAAAAGCAGGAGGAAAAGAACTGCCATGGGCAATCAAACTACACACAGCACCTCTTTTCCTCCAACTTTTGCTCTTAAAGAACAATGAGGAAACACTAGTTCCCTCAAGATACAGTAATTATAACACTCGAAAGAATATCAATCAATATAGGACTATATCAAAGCCCTATTTATAGAAGGTTGAGACCGCTTATAATTGTGTTACGCAGTAATGATTGGAGCCACGCCAACCTCTTCAACAAGAGGTTCAGATGTAGACACATCAACAGTAAAAATCTGTTTACCTTTACTTGAACCCAAAAGTCCCAAGGTTGCATTGGTGTGCTCATCGGAGGCAGCAATAAGCGCTTCAGCTGTTACGTCTAAACCGCGATCAGCTGCAAAAGCAGCAGCTTTTTCGAGGAGCGCCATGTGGCGAACTTTATCGTAAATAAAATACTGGACATCATCTTCTTGGTCCCAAGGTTTCACCGTAAAATCTTCGCTGGTAATAACCAAAATTGCTTGTTCGGCATGTTCGCGGTCGAGCACAATCATTTCCATGTCGCCACGATCTTCTTGTGCAGTTCGAACTATCTCGAGTAGCTCAGACATTGCTCTACTCTCCACTCCATAGTGAGCTGCAGAGCCAATCGAAGCGTTAAAATGTCCGCACCCTACCACGCAACCATGACCTTCATGTGTGTCGGTATGCCAACAAAAAATCTGTCCTGCCGATTTTGCATAATCGTAGACTACAGAAAAAGACTCTTCAGGTGAAATACCCAGCTTAACTAAAGCCATACAAATACCCACATGTGCACCCGCAAAAGCGATTGCACCTTCGGCTTCACCCGCGCGATACCCGCCATCAACACACTTTGTTTTTCTGTTATCTGCAGTTACTCGCATCTTTTGTGCAAATGCTGTTACTTGTTGAACTGATACTATCATGTTGGCCTTTCAAAGGAAGATTCACTACTAACTAGAGTACTCACGTCTGTGAACAAACAAATTATTTTAGCCTGAGATACTTTAAAAGAAAAGATGCGTTTCAACGGGAAATTGAATACCAAAGCTCAAAATGTCTGCTATAATTGCTCCAATGTCTCAAGTATATCAAATACTATCAAAAGAGAGCGAAAGCTCTCCTCTGAGTGAACAATTAGCCGACCAAAGCGCCGGCCAGTTTCTGTTATCTGTAGTGGCACAAGAACTCAGACATTTGTCGGAACAGTTGCAAGAATCAACCATAGTTTCCACAAGCTTCGAAACAATTAAACAACTGCTTCGCTCAATTCGAGCCACAGAAATTTCAACAAGACTACAGACTATTTTTTCTGGAAAAAACTAATTGTATTTACTGCGAATTACTTTGTCTCAACAATGCCAACACTCTCGAGCATTTTTCTGTTTGCTTCGGCAACTTCAGCTCCTAGAGGGCCTTCAGCTTCGAACACAATAGGTAAATCATCTCGTTTGGCAAGAGTTTTGTAGTGAGCAATCTGGGTTTCCATCATATTCTTAACGGTTTTTTTATCAGCTTGAGCTACCCAATCAGCACTAATCACAAAACAACCTAGGTTGTAAGTTTGTTCTCCACCTGCCAAGGTAAACATGATTTTGTTAGCAATGTGAATTCCTTTTGGTCTAACCATGTGTCCTTTGACACCATGATCGAGCTCTTTTGGATCCGCAAATGGCAAAATTCCTGAGTACATCAGTCCTTCACGATCTGCTAAAGATTCAACGTATTGTTGTGAGCTTGCTTCGGTTTGCTCCCAGTTGGAAAGTTCAAGCTGTTCGCGAATCCAACCACACTCAGAGTGCGTTACAATTCGTATATCTTCTCCAAGTAAACGTTTAAGAATAGAAACAGCTTCAGAAAAACCCTCGAGTTTAAATCCTGAACCAGCAAATGCGAGACGAGTACCCTCATTGATTTGGACACCCTCATCTCCACAAGTAATTACGTATGGCATAGTTCTCCTTTTGTAACTGCACATTGCGCAGCTATGTTCCTCTCACACATAAAAAAGTATGTGGGGGCAGGTACATATATCAGGAGTATTATACCATAAATAGGCAAAAAAAGCCCGTAGATATCCACAGTTTTGTCTTATTTGTAGGTAAAAAGTGATCGAGAATAGATCTAACTACTCTTCGTCAGCGTCGTCGTCATCTTCATCACCAGCTTCGTCGGTGACCATGCTCTGAATTGAGTTGAGGTAGTTCTGCATTTCTTCTTCAACTTGCTCCCAGTCTCCGTCTGCTTCACGGATTGCATTAAAGAGCAAATCCATATCGATAAGGAGCTGGTCGTCAGTTACGATCATGCGTTGTTTAGACATAGGTTTCTTTCGTTATTTGTTGATGTGTGTGCCACTGAAGATTGCATTCCTACAGGTGCACCTGGGCATATTCTAAAGCAAACTGGTGGTTTTGCAAAGCGAAGTTCTAACCAAAGATTGAATTTATGATACTATTTGCTATAATAACAGCAGACAACATCGCCTTGGCTTTCTGCAGCGCGCGGATAGCATTTACAACCGGCCAGTCTCACACATGTGAAGGTCGGGTTTTTTGTTTTAATAACCCTGAACTCACATCGTTCGTTAAAAAAAGAATCAGGTTCAGAGCGTAGCTCAAGGAGGCATATACTCGTGATTCACAACTTAGTCACACTTTTGACACTCTCTTTTTTGGAAATTGTTCTGGGTATCGATAACATGGTGCTTTTAAGCATCCTATCTGGCAAGCTTCCTGAAGATCAAAAAGATAAAGCACGCACAGTCGGAATCGCTTTGGCCATGGTAATGCGCATCGGCCTCTTATTTTTGGTCAACTTAATTGTAGTCCATGGCAGCATGATTCTCTTTGCAGCCCTAGGTTTTGAGATAACCATTAAAGGGTTACTCCTCATTGCCGGCGGACTATTTCTTGCCTATAAAGCCAGTACGGAAATGTACGTTAAGCTTGAAGGCAGAGAAGAACATCATGCCAATGCTAAAGCAACAAGCTTTAAAAGCGTCATTGTTTCCATTGTGCTCATGGACATCGTCTTTTCTTTAGACAGTGTTATCACTGCTGTTGGCCTGGCCAATGGTGTCCTCTGGGTAATGATTGCTGCCATCATGATTGGAGCTCTAGTCATGTGGATATTTGCTGCCAAAGTGAGCGAACTCGTTGAAAAACATCCTTCTCTCAAGATTTTAGCCCTTTCTTTCCTACTGATTGTGGGCTTCATTCTTGTGCTGGAAGGTTTTATTCCTTTGGTAGTACATGCGGCTCACTTGAAGTCGTATATGTATGCCATGATGGGCTTCAGCCTGTTTGTGACCCTTCTGAATATTCGGTATATGAGTAAAAATGGTGAGCCCGTGCACCTGCATGAACCTCACCTGCCCAGCTCTAAATAACCTGAGTTCTTCAATCAAAAAGCCCCAGCCATTTGGCCGGGGCTTTTTTTGTCTCTACATCAAAACAATTTAGCGATACTCCATTGGCATCTCTGTAAGTACGAGGCTTAAACTCATGCGGCGTTGTTCTGAATCAACAGATTCAACGTTAACCGTGATTTCATCACCTTTTTTGAGGCCATGATTTGGTTCAAGTTTACTTGAGTGAATAAGACCATCAATACCGGCTTCGACGTTTACGAAGACACCGAACTGCTCAACGCGAGAAACGGTTCCGGTAACGGTTGTACCGACTTGGTATCTGTCTTCAACACCCTTCCAAGGATCGTCACCGAGCTGCTTGATAGAGAGGTTAAGCTTGCCAGTCTTTTCATCAACTCCAAGTACCTTTACCTCTACGCGATCACCAACTTTGTGGTATTCCTTTGGATGAGTGACTTTCTCCCAAGAGATTTCTGAAATATGAACAAGACCTTCGACGTGTCCAACAGTGTCACTGCCCTTGATTGGAACTTCAACAGTAATGAAAAGTCCAAAGTGCATAACACCTGAAACAACACCTTCGTAGTTTGTGCCGATCTCGACTTGTTCGAGAGCTTCTTCTTTCTGAGCAATTTCTTGTGCTTCAGAAACGTGGCGCTCTGAGAAGATGAGGCGGTTCTTTTCACGATCAACTTCGATAGCTTTGACGTCGAGCTTCTTACCCTTGAGGGTTTGGAAGCTACCAACTAAATCCTTGCTGAATTGACTTGATGGAACAAATCCACGGGTGCCATTAACAACAACAATAAGTCCACCTTTGTTGACGTCAACACCTTTAGCCTCGAGAACAGTTCCGTTTTCGTAAGCTTCAGTGAAGTAGTCCCAACGAGCATCTTGTGCAGCACGCTTGAGAGATAAAAGCACCTGACCCTGGTTGTTTTCGGCTGAGATAACGATAGCTTCGATATCTTGACCAACTTCGAGTTCATCAATATATTCTGCAGCTGCTTCGTATTCTTTATCAGCAACGATACCTTCAGTTTTTGCACCGATGTCAACCATAAGCATTTTCTTTTGCTTATCGGTAATCACACCAGTTACAGCAGCACCTTTTTGAGGTACTACAAAGGTATAGTCAGTACTTGCTAAAAGCTCCTCCATGGTCTGTGGAGCATTTCCTTTCTTTGAAGATTTGGTTTCTGTTGTTTTTTCCTCCGGTGAAACCGCTGGAGTAGCTGAAGTAAGATCAGCATCGTCTTTTGTGTGTGCGCTAGGCATAGTACAAAAAATCCCCTTTCTTTAAGATGGCATGGAGTATACCATAGATATACTTATTTTTCTCTTGGAAGCTATCGTTCGTCTATGAAGCTCAAAACTCTCACTCCCCAAGCCATTAAAAACAAAACCGTGATTATGCGTGTGGACTACAACACCCCGCTGACTCACATGGCTAATGGCGTCACCAAAGTAGCCGATGCTACTCGAATAGATCTCTCTATTCCTACTATTAAGTATTTACGTGAGAACAACTGTAAAATTATCCTCATCTCACATCTAGGACGTCCAAAAAATCAGCCCGATCCTAAGCTTTCACTCGAACCAGCGGCACGATATCTTCAAAAACACCATCGGTTCCCAGTCACCTTTGTTCCAGAAACTATAGGTCAGCAAGCTGAAACCGCTGTTGCTGCCATGAAACCAGGTGGTGTTCTCCTCCTCGAGAATGTGCGTTTCGACGAGCGCGAAAAAAAGAATCACGCCAGCTTTGCCAAAGAACTTGCTAAGCTTGCAGATATCTATATTAATGACGCCTTTTCGAGTGCTCACCGCTCTCATGCCTCAACCACAGGAATTCCCGATTATCTACCAGCATTTGCTGGATTGGCCCTTCAAAAAGAAGTTGATACTTTGATTGACCTAACCGAGAATCCCAAAAAACCCTTAGTAGTAGTGTTGGGTGGTGCAAAAATTTCAGATAAGGTTGGTGCTGCGGAGAAGCTCACTGCTCTTGCTGATATCGTTCTAGTCGGGGGAGCTGTTGCAAATAATTTTCTAAAAGCGGAAGGTCTCGAAATTCATAAGTCGTTCATCGAGGATGCCTCAGCAGATCTCAAAAAACAAAATGTCAACTATGTCACTATAGCGCGTGAACTCATGGAAGCTCATCGTACCGAAAAAATGCTCCTCAATGGATACATTCCGTTACCTAAAATCATCTATCCTATTGATGTCATCGCCGCACCATCGCTTGATACAAAAAAGCAATCCCAGGTTAGCATCATTGATCTAACCAAAGACATGGCCGATACTCCAAATGACGAAAATTTGTTGTACGTAGATATTGGACCCAAAACAGTACATCTCTACTCAGAAATTATTAGACAAGCACAAACCGTCTTCTGGAATGGACCAATGGGAGTTTGGGAAAATCCTCTGTTCGAACATGGATCCAAAATTATCGGACAAGAAATCGGCAAGGTAGCCAACTCTATTATAGGTGGTGGAGATACTATTTCATGTGTACACCATTTTAATCTCGAAAAACACTTTACCTATATCTCAGGAGCTGGTGGAGCAACGCTTGAATTTCTCGGAGGAAAAGACCTACCTGGTTTACAACCACTCATTCAACGATAAATCAAGTCGAGATTGCTCATTGACGAACGGATTAAAATCTATGTATTCTTGTAGTATGCAGTTATGTGCTGCTTTTTGTAGTGGAACCAAGAACATACATGATCAACGCCGAACCAGAAACTACTCAGCAAGACCCTGTCCAACCGGTCAGCACTCAAGTTAGTACCCCTAACTCAGTCAATCCACTCCCTCATCTCGAAAAAAGACGGTCTCGCACTTCCCTAAAATTAATTCTTGGAGCGTTCTTATTATGTATTCTAGTCTTAGCCAGTGGTGCAGGCTTGTACCTTTCCCAAACCAATCAAGACCTTCGCAATCAAGCAGCTATTAATTGTGGAAGTATTACCTGCAACGATGGTCGCACCGCTGGTCCCGATTGCAACGCCCCCCAACGCACCTGTGAACAACGTGCAAACGAATTCTGTGGTGAATCTGGTGTAGCAAGTATGGGCGAGCCGGGTGCCTGCGAACCTGGTGGCGGTGGTAGTTGCCAGAGTTCCGATTGTCGAGGATCCTGTGATGATTCACCCTCATGCGGATATGCAGGCGACTGTAGTCTGTGCTCCGAAAGTGACGGTAGCAAAGGCAAACGCACTTTCTTCTGTAGAGGTCGTAGTAACTCAGGTTGTAATGATGTTATGGGAAATTATATTCCAGAGCTCTCAAATCACTCAGGGACTATTGGCCCTATAACTGAAGAAAAATGGTGCACCACGGTACAACTCGATTCATGGGGACCAGCAGGTTCGGATGCTCGTGTTGCCTACATTGGCGACAATGGTGAACTCTGTGTCGAAAATACTGGCTGTAATCCAGACTCACTTGATTGGGATTGTACTAACACTTCTCCTCCTCCACCACCACCCGCTGGCACTTTTAGTGCTGCATGTTATCCGCAAACTGGACAAAAACTTGGTGATCTCAGATATCGCTTAAGCATTACCGATACGCAACCAGAGAACTTTGGCACAGCTGTGTTCTTTGTCAGTTTTTCTGGCTCCAACAATATCCCCGCCCTTACCGATGAATACTTAGGCAAGCCAACTTGGGCAAGCAAAAATGGTCAGCCACACTGGGATCCAACAGATCCAACTCTGCCAACCTGTGTCGGTGCTGACTGGTGTGGTTTTGGTTAAAACAAGTAGACGACCTGATCAAACACTGCAGACAGATCGGTCACTTGGGATTGGGCAGGTCCACATCGTTTGGCTTACAGAGCAGGTGGTATTGGATATGGACCAACTATCAACGAACTCGCAACAAAGATTGAGGAGCTCAAAGCAGCAGGCACTCTTCCTGCAAACTACAAGATTCCTGTCGACCTAGAGTATCGTCTCCCTGACGGAACCAAATACACAGACTTTGGCATTAAACAACTCGATATCCTCCATATGCTTGCGGAGAACCACAATCACTTTCAAAACATGGACCGTAACCACTCAATTACTCTGTCCAGATGGAACGACACCAACCAATATCAAAAAACGTATGTTTTGGACAGTTTGGCCACCAGAGCCATTGGTCTGGAATTACAATCCAAGACTTTCTGCAGAAGGTTCAACCGGCACTATTACACAAACCATTACTGTCGATAACATTTTGCCAACAACGATCAAGAATGTATATGTCGGTTTAACTGCAGCTGCCTACGGGGCAGATTGGGATGGAAGAACTTACACAGCTATCAATCCTCCAACAGACATTATTGCCGGCATGTACTTTAATCCTCCAAGCAGTATGTTTAAGTTTGACGTCAGAAAGGTTGCGCCTGGGAACATCACACTCTCATTTGAAGCACCACCCGAAGACTGTGCTCCCGTATCAAGCCCTAGACCAAGTCCTACACCAAGTCCATCGCCAAGTCCATCGCCAATTGGTCCAATGTGTTTGTCTATCACAATGCAGAAATTAGACGGCAGCAGAATTTCAACCGTAAATGTCGGTGATGCAGTACAGTTTACCTGCGGAGAAGTTAAAGACATCACTGAATACCAGTTTAGAGTTATCACACCAAATCTCGAAATCAAATCACTCGAAGCATCTGGAAATATCTCAGCTCCATATACTGTTGAAACATTTGGAAAGTTCTTTGCTCAATGTCGAATTTGTCCATCGGGTGGTGAATGGCTTCAAGGACTACTGTGTCAAGAGTGGGAACCTGTTCCAGGAATACCTCTACCAACCGTTCTCCCTGCCCCAGGCAGAAGAGGAACCGAAACGCCACCTCCCGAACAAGAAGTATCAAACGATCTTGATCCAATGATGCAATAACAGCAATACACTAGTACAGATAATGGAAACACCAACACCACAAACACCAGCTTTCTACACACAAACACCACAAATCTTAAATGGGGGTGGTCAAACTGCGGGCAATGCTTCAAATATGAGACCAAAAAAGTCTACTCTAAAACCTAAATATATTCTTGCTCTGTTAGCAGTTTTCCTCTTTGTCATAGTTGGTGCTGCTGGCATCTTTGTTGCACAACGACAGCAACAGGTCGCTGGTCCAGTTGCTCCAAACGCGCCTGAATCAAAACCTAAAGCATCGTTAGCAACAGAAAGATCATGCACTCTTAGCTTCATCGTCCCTGAACCTAGTCCAACTCCGAGTCCATCTCCTTCACCAGTCCCTTCCGAAAAAGCTCAGTGTGAAAGCAAAGAAACCTTTTATGAATCAACCATCACCACATCCCAAGATGCTGTTGCACAAAAAATTGATCCTACAACACCAATCCCACTCGGAGCCCTCATTGAGTACAGAATTACAGTCTCAGCCAAAGGTACCACAACAGGTGATGTGCGCGTGATAGATACATTGCCAGATGCAGTAGAATACGTTGAAGATGCTCAAGCAAACTCTGATTGGATTATCGATGAAAAAGGTAGACTCACCATTAATCTCGGTGTGCTCGGGCAAGGTTCTCAAATACTTACCATTGTAGCAAAAGTAGTAAAAGTAACTGATGGAATGAGTGGCAGCGCACTTCGCTTTACTAATTCTGCTCTAGTTATTACCGAACCAAAAACTCCTTCTGGACCCCTCTATTCAAGTGAGTGTAAAGTTACTAACCTCTTAGTTGAACCTACTCCCACGCCTACGCCAACACCAACTCCTAGTGCGTCGCCTTCTCCAACACCTACACCAACGCCAACTCCTAGTGCGTCGCCTTCTCCAACACCGATTGCTTACACCTGCCTGAGTCCTTGTGAAACAGATGAGCAGTGCCAAACAGGCAACGCTAGCCACTTCTGTAGTAGTGACTTTTCAAATACTTGCCGCTTGTACAGTAATCCTTCGGATGAAAACTGCGCCCCAGCACCAGAAACTTATGCTTGTAACAGCGATTGCACAACTAACAGTCAATGCTATACCGCAAATCCAAACTACATCTGTAGTTCGGGCAAGTGTCGTCTAGCAGAAAATGTTTCTGCAACAAATTGTCTACCAGTAGGCTACATACCACCCGCTCCCGCAGTTGGCTGTAACGAAATATGTGAAACAAATGCCGATTGTGATCAAACGAATCACGTATGCATAACTGTATCCACAGGTGAAAACAGATGTCGACATCAAGATTATGTAAACAGTACAACCTGCAGCGCTCCTCCAGCTACACAAACTGTCTATGTAACTTCAGTTGCGCAAGTACAACCCGAATTACCTCAGGAACTACCTCAAACAGGAGCCTTCGACTTGGCTAACTGGTTGAAAGCTGGATTGGTAACACTCGGACTTGGAGCTGCCTTACTGCTCCTCCTGTAAATAGTGTATAGAAAAAGACATGGTTAATGCATCTCCACTGGTAGGCACCACCACCACTCCTAAGCCAGCGGGAATGCCTCCTATTCCCGGAGTAAGTACTCCAACCTCGCCAGTGTCAACTTGGAATCACTCCGTTCCTAAAGATCCCCTTACCCCTATTGCCAAACCAATCTCGCCACAAATACGTTATCAGACTGTTCCTCCCTCACCACCACCAGTACCCAATGGATCTGGTGGCGGACCAAAATTTCCGGATCTTTCTAAGGGACCACGCCCAACAAACGAAGGATCTCCTCCTAGACACTCAAAGAAAAAATTGTCACTCAAACTTATTGTGGGTACAATACTTCTTTGTATTGTAGTTGTTGCTAGTGGTGCAGGCTTGTACCTTTCCCAAACCAATCAAGACCTTCGCAATCAAGCAGCTATTAATTGTGGAAGTATTACCTGCAACGATGGTCGCACCACTGGACCTGAGTGCAATGCTTCTCAGAAAACTTGCCAAGATCGTGCAAACGAATTTTGTGGCCCCTCTGGGGTTGCCAACATGGGTGATCCCGGATCTTGTCTTCCTGATGGTGTTGGTAGTTGTGAAAGCTCTGATTGTAGAGGCTCCTGCGATAATTCGCCCTCATGTGAGTATTCCGGCGACTGCAATCTCTGCTCAGAAATTGATGGTAGCAAAGGTAAGGAATCAATCTTTTGTCGCGGGTATTCTACCGATAGTTGTAATAAAAATATGGCAAGCTTCCTTCCAGAACTTTCAAACAATTCAGGGTCCATTGGTACTATGAGTGAAGAAAAATGGTGCACCACGGCACAGCTTCGTTCATGGGGTCCAGCAGGCACGGACATTCGGATTGTCTACATTGGCAAAAATGGACAAATCTGCATACAAGGAACTGGCTGCGACCCAGAATCACTCAATTGGAGTTGTAGTAGCAATAACCCCCAAAATACCGCTGGCACTTTTAGTGCTGCATGTTATCCGCAAACTGGACAAAAACTTGGTGATCTCAGATATCGCTTAAGCATTACCGATACGCAACCAGAGAACTTTGGCACAGCTGTGTTCTTTGTCAGTTTTTCTGGCTCCAACAATATCCCCGCCCTTACCGATGAATACTTAGGCAAGCCAACTTGGGCAAGCAAAAATGGTCAGCCACACTGGGATCCAACAGATCCAACTCTGCCAACCTGTGTCGGTGCTGACTGGTGTGGTTTTTGGTTAAAACAAGTAGACGACCCCGATCCAAACACTGCAGACAGATCGGTCACTTGGGATTGGGCAGGTCCACATCGTTTGGCTTACAGAGCGGGTGGTATTGGATATGGACCAACTATCAACGAACTCGCAACAAAGATTGAGGAGCTCAAAGCAGCAGGCACTCTTCCTGCAAACTACAAGATTCCTGTCGACCTAGAGTATCGTCTCCCTGACGGAACCAAATACACAGACTTTGGCATTAAACAACTCGATATCACTCCATATGCTTGCGGAGCACCACAATCACTTTCAAAAACATGGACCGTAACCACTCAATTACTCTGTCCAGATGGAACGACACCAACCAATATCAAAAAACGTATGTTTTGGACAGTTTGGCCACCAGAGCCATTGGTCTGGAATTACAATCCAAGACTTTCTGCAGAAGGTTCAACCGGCACTATTACACAAACCATTACTGTCGATAACATTTTGCCAACAACGATCAAGAATGTATATGTCGGTTTAACTGCAGCTGCCTACGGGGCAGAATGGGATGGAAGAACTTACACAGCTATCAATCCTCCAACAGACATTATTGCCGGCATGTACTTTAATCCTCCAAGTAGTATGTTCAAGCTAGATGTAAAAAAAGTTGCAACAGGGAACGTCGCACTCTCATTTGAAACAACAGCCGAAGACTGTGCTTCAGTATCAAGCCCAGCTCCAAGTCCCACCATTGGTCCAGCACCCACCCCAACCCCTACTCCAGCAACTACTCCCAAACCTACTCCGAGCCCAAGTCCTTCTCCCGCACCAGGCAATGCAGCATGTCTCTGGAAACGCGCCTATACCAGTTACTATGGTGACACCAGTGCCTCGCGAATTTTAACTACCACAACAGTTAATCCTGGGGATGAGTTTTATTTCAGAACGCGCATTATTGCAAATACCGATAACCCGATTAACGATAGCCTGATTAACGATAGCCTTATTAACGATAGCCCGATTGACAGAGTTACTTTTATTGATAGGCTACCAAAGGGACTCACATATATTGCAGACGAACATAATACCCCTGGCCTGGTATACGATAGTGCTACACGCACCGTAAGCCTTACCTATTCCACCCTGACTAGTTTTGAGATCGTTGATTTTAAAGTCAAAGTTGACCAAGATGTTAGTACTAATACCACAATTACAAATACGGCGAGTGTTACAAATGTTGGCATTCAAACTTCAACTCCCACAAGCGACTGTAGTGTTGATGTGCTGATCACTGAAGTGCCACCGGAGCCTGTATTTGAGTGTAACTCCAGTTGTACCACAGACCAACAGTGTCAGACAGCTAATGGGGAATTTATTTGTAGCGCTGTACATGGTAACATCTGTCGATTAGACTCAAACAGAGATTCACAAACCTGTGCACCACTGAATTTTGCGTGCAACTCAGTGTGTGAAACCGATGCACAATGTCAAACAGCAAACAGTAACTATATTTGCCATGTGGAAGAACATGTCTGCCGTCTCGCAAGTCATCCCGATGTTTCCAACTGCACCAATCCAACTGCCTTGCCACCACTTCCAACAGTTGGTTGTAATGAAGTATGTTCTACCAATACAGATTGTTCAAATACTTCCCACATTTGCTACACTACCCCAGAAAATACTAATCTCTGTCGTTTAGCAAACTATCCAAACAGTACGACATGTACCCAACCTAGCGAATCAATCGTTGTCCAACCCGATCTGCCCCAGGCACTTCCTGTCACTGGCCCAGCCGATTGGCTTGACTGGATCAAAACAGGCCTCTTAACTCTCGGTGTCGGAGCTCTATTACTACTCCTGCTATAAACCTTACTGCACCACACTCGAGTAGATTGGAACTTTGCGCCAGGCTGAAAAGCCTGGCGCAATACTTTTCCCAACCACCCCTTCTCCGAATAATAGCTCTTTTGTTATAGACCCTAGTCCTCCTTTACAATTATGATATAGATTGATATACTTTGCGCAACTTTTTCATACTGTTTTTCTCACCGGGAAAACAGCGATATAAAAGCAAAATAACAGTAAGGCTCTAATCTCGAAAGGGTCAGATATGAAAAATCAATCAATAAGTAGTATTGTCTCAATTACGCTTATTTATTTTGGAGTTTTTGGGGCTATCTTTAGCACTCCTTCCCATCCAAAACAAATTTTAGCTTATAATGATCCAAACATTTCTATTTGTCATAGAACTAATTCAACTACAAATCCTTATGTTGAGATCACCGTAGACAGAAACAGTGTTGATGGTATTTCAGGAAATAGCAATGGAAATCAAGCCGATCATTTTGGAGAACATACCGGACCTGTCTGGAACAGTACCATGCCAAATGGTGGTAACTGGGGCGACATTATTCCTCCAATTCCAGATTTTCATACTGGTTTAAACTGGAATGCAGAAGGCCAAGCGATTTATGGAAATGGATGTGCTCCTATAAGTTCTTCACCATCTCCATCTCCATCTCCATCTCCAAGCCCTATCCCTTCAGCTACACCTTCTCCGAGTCCAAGCCCTGAAGTTGAAGCTTCTCCAACTCCGAGTCCAAGCCCTGAAGTTGAAGCTTCTCCAAGTCCAACACCAGAAGTAACGCCAAGTCCAACTCCATCACCTTCTCCATCTCCAGAACCTGAAGATGAACCAGAAGACAATGATGACGACGATAACAATTCAGATGACAGCAACAACGAACCAGCTGTAGGTGGTATAGTAGAGTCACAAGGACAAGTATTGGGCGCAACCACCTATGCGGAAACCGGTATTGTCGAAGACGCCCTCATGACCTTGATTGGTCTTAGTGGTGCTGGAATGACAGCTACTGGATTTGTGATGAATGCCAAAAAGCAAGAAAAATAATCGGATCAGACTAGTACTAGAGAAAAAAACCAAAAATGCCTCAATTGTCCTTATGACGATTGGGGCATTTTTTATGCTCGTCTCTTCAACCCATTGGGTTTTGCGCGCCCGTTCCTTACGCATGGAAAGTGATCTTGTTGCTCAATTTCAAGAGCAACAGATTGAAACACCAATTACTCCAACTCATATCTCTATTCAATGGTTTGTTGATGCAGATATAGAACCCCATATCTATCAAAATAATCAATGGACGACTTCAACAGAAAAAGCGTCATACCTCAGCCAATCCGCCCAACCCGGCACTGATGGCAACATTATTGTGTATGGGCACAATACTCGAGCAATTTTAGGGAATATCCGGGCGCTCAAAGGCTCGGAAACCATTGTTTTAACACTTTCGGATGGATCAATAAGAGAGTACCAAATATCTAAGATTATTGAGGTTTCTCCTACTCAAACTGAGTTTTTAAAACCTACTCAAACAGAAACACTCACACTCTATACGTGCTCTGGATTTTTAGATAAAAATCGGTTTATTGTGCAGGCAGTACCAATTAATGCTCAACCAAAATAATCTTAACAAAATCTAGTCGTGCATCACACATCATATGATACAATTTTCGATATATACTTTATCTGAATCAAGCCATCGACGATCCTCTGCCTAAACCGGCACTCGAACACCCTTCCAACTGATTTTCAAAATCTGCATCAACTTTGTCGATACCGTAAAAGACCAAGGAGCTTTTGTGGGCGGTGTTCCAGGAGACTTTGATATTCTAAATCTTCCTTTATTCTCTCCTTGCTAAACTCAATTCTTCTAATTTATTATGTCTATATGCTTTTCTAGCTTCCATGTTCAACTCTGGCATAACGGCTTTATTCTTTGAAGCAAAAGTCTGAGCATCTTTTAGAAGTATGTCTAATTCTTGACTATCTGGATCTTTACGATAATTATACATCGGGCGCATATATGCCCACCTTCCCACAGATCCTTTGAAACGAAACTCACCTACAGCAAATGATTGTTTCAAAGAGTCTACTGTCCAATCGCTAACTGGACAATACCAATGGCCCGCTACAAATGTTGATCCACCAACACTAAAAGATTCTAAACAGAGCGCACTGATCCTACCAACAAATTTAACTAACAGCTTGCCATTTACCAAAACACATGCCCGCTCAGAGATGCTTGTCTCTAGACGACTTTCAGATTCTTCGCATAAAAACCAGTTTTCATACTTATAATCAACAACATCAGAGTCATTTTCACCCTGTTGGTCACTAGTCTGGCGATTTTCTGAAAAAAATGTAGAGATTACTCCTAAAGACATACCTTTTAATAATGGCTTAATATCTTGAAATAACTCTGGATGTTGTAAAAGTAGTTTTTTCAAAGTCAAAATTATAGACTCTTTGACATCACTTGAATCACGGAAAGAGTTTATTTT